>NZ_JAAHHT010000047.1 GCF_010672085.1 Okeania sp. SIO3I5 | reverse complement strand
CGAATAAAAAACTATCCCAATAATTCCCCCCTTTCTAAGGGGGGTTAGGGGGGATATATTTTCAGTTATCAGTTAACAGTTATCAGTTATTAGTGATCAGGAGTAAATCTAATCCCACAGTTATGAGGCACATTGAAAATCCCCCTAAATCCCCCTTGGGAAGGGGGACTTTGAAACATCAGTTAACTACATAAATAAATTTTCTAATAACTTTTCAGGAGCAAATAATTATGCTAAATCATTCATCTAAACAACCACGGAGAAATCTTCAAGGTCGTTCTTTTAAAAATCGAGATTTGACTAATCAAGACTTTTCTTTTGCAGATATAAGAGGAGCAGATTTTACCGGAGCAAATCTCACGAATGCTAACTTCAATTATGCTTTAGCAGGATTAACAAAATTTCAGGTTATTAGACTATTTATTATTACAGTTATCCTATTTGTAACTGCAGGTATCGCAGCAGTAGTTGCTCTTGATGTTCCTGCAAGATTTCTCCTTCCTAAATTATGGAAACCAAATTATCTTAGTTCAACAGTTTTCATATTTATAGAACTTTTCAATATTGGTTTATTAGTAATTACTATTCGTCAAGGAATTGCAGAAACAATAAAATATTTTTATTATCTACTTTGTCTAATGATACTAATAATTCCATTACTTTCACAGTTGGCAAGGAGAGAGGAAAAAACCAGGGGAATTTTCAATTTTTTCGGAATTTCAGAAGCACCAGATTCCATTGTTTGGTTATTGGGAAAATTAAGAGTATTTAGAGGTGGCAATGTTCTCAGAAATGTAAATTATTGGTTCAATGGTAATACAGATATGAATCCTGTTATAGAGACGATTGTCACTTTTATTATCTCTATAGGGGCAATATTTGTACTAATTTCAACTATTAGTTTGGCAGTAGTTTTAGCTGAATTTATTGCTAAAAAATGGTTAGCAAATGTTGGAATAGGAATAACAGGAACACTGGCAACACTTATAGCAGGAAATTTTGCGAGAAACCGGGATGACTATTATCGAGACAATATGTCTTATTTATGGATGGGTGTTGTTATTACTGCATTTATTTGTCTAATCCTAATGTTAATAGCTCAACATCTGGCAAAAAAGATATTAGCTGAAGACGAAAAGAATATTTTTTTCCTCCGACTTGCTGTTGGTATTGGAACTCTCGGAGGCACCTGTTTTAAAAATGCAAATTTAACGGATGCCGACTTTAGTCACGCCATTCTTAAAAGCACAAATTTTCGATTTGTTAATGCTACTAGAACATTCTGGCGAGAAACCAAACATTTAAAATTTGCCAGAGTCGAAGCAACTATATTAGAAGACATAAAAGTCAGAGAATTATTAATAACTGGATGGGGAAAAGACCAAGATTATATAAGTGCCAACTTGAGAGGAGCAAACCTGATAAGTGCCGAGCTTAGTAATGCCAATTTAAAATTAGCAAACTTAAGCGAATCTTCTCTACAAGCTGCCAATTTAAACAACGCAAATTTAACCGAAGCATTAGCAATAGGCACTAATTTTACTACCGCTCAAATGTCAGGAACTTGTTTAGAAGCTTGGAATATTGACCATACAACTATCCTCGATCATATTGAATCAAAATATATCTATTTATTGGAAAAAGCGAAACCAGAAACAGACGATAGAGAGCGTCGTCCTAGTAGTGGATATTTTCAAGAGGGAGACTTTACAAAATTATTCACAGAAGTCTTAAATACTGTAGATTTAATATTCCGAAATGGGGTAGATTTTACAGCCTTTATGTCTTCTTTCAAAACAATACAAGTAGAAAATCAAGACACCCCCATGAAAATTCGAGGGATGGAAAATAAAGGTGATGGAGTAGTAGTAATTAAAATCGATGTACCTCCAGAAACCGAGAAAGAAAAAATTCATCGAGACTTTATGGAAATTTACGAGCAAAATGTTCAATCATTAGAGAAAAAATATCAGCAAGAATTACAAGAAACCAAACGACAGATAAATCAAAATCTTCGAGAAAGTGAGAGAAAGTATCAGATAGAGTTGGCAGAAATCAAGAAACAAAATGCTCATTCCGAAGAGCAAAATCAAAACATGAAATCTTTGGTTAATCAGATATTTCAAAAATCAACCTCTGCTAATTATTTGGTGACTCTCAATTTTGAAGGGGGAAGTTTTGCCACAGGTTTTCCAGTTATTAGAGCAAATATTTGGTCAGACAATCATCCTTTACCAATTTCTTTTACAGGTAACTTAACCCCGAATTTAAAATTTCCTCAGCTCTATCAAAACTGGAGTAAAAAATATAAACAATTAATAGAATACCATCAAAATTCCGGCTTCCTTCCTAGAATCAAAATGAAGAAACAGCAGACAACAAATTTTTCCAAAAAAGACATATATCAGGAAATTAAGGAATTAGAGAAAGAGTGGCGATCGCTCCTCAACAATTGGTTGAACGATCCGAATTTTCACAAAATCGAAAAGGAGCTACGAACTAGATTTAATCGTTCAGATCAAGTCAGGTTAATTATCCAATCTGAAGATGTTTTAATGCAGCGAATTCCCTGGCACTTATGGAATTTTTTCTCTGATTATCAATTTGCGGAAACTGCCATAGGTTTGCCAGAAGCTAACCGAGTCGAAAAGTTAAATATTGCTAGGGAAAAAATCCGCATCTTAGCAATTTTTGGAAATGACGAAAGGATAAATGTTGAGGCAGATAAACAATATTTGTCTAGTCTCTCTAGGGAAGCAGAAATTGTCTCTTTAGTTAAACCAAGTCGGCAAGAATTAGATGAAAAATTATGGGATGAAACAGGTTGGGATATTATTTGTTTTTCTGGTCATAGTCAAAGTAAGTCTGACGGAAGTACGGGATATTTTGATTTAGGAAATGAAACAAAAATGACAGTTGAGGAATTAGAACATTCCCTAGGAAAAACTATTAGGAAAGGTTTACAATTAGCTATATTTAATTCTTGCGATGGATTAGGTTTAGCAAGACAACTTGCCAAGTTACATATTCCGGCAATTATTGTTATGCGAGAAGCAGTTCCAGATGTAGTTGCCCAGAAATTTTTAGAGGATTTTATCCAGTCATTTACTAATGGTAAATCTCTATATATTTCCGTGCGAGAAGCGAGGGAAAAATTACAAGTAATGGAAGATAAATTTCCTGGTGCGAGTTGGTTGCCAGTTATTTGTCAAAATTCTGCAGAAGTTGCTCCGAGTTGGAAACAGTTATCAGCTTTCTGATAGGGGGATGGGGAGGTGTGGGAAGTGTGGGAGGTGTGGGAGGTGTGGGGAGTAGTTAACAGTTATTAATTATCAATGGACTAAATCAATAAATTTTCTACTTAATTTTTTCGAGGTAAATAATTATGCTAATTCATTCATCTAAACAACCACGCAAAAATTATCAATGTCGTTCTTTTAAAAATCAAGATTTGACTGGTGAAGACTTTTCTTTTGCAGATATAAGAGGAGCAGATTTTACCGGAGCAAATCTCACGGGTGCTAAGTTCAATTATGCTTTAGCAGGATTAACAAAATCTCAGACTCGACTTATTTTTATTCTGGTAGTTATCTTATTTTTAGCCGCAGGTATAGCTGCAGGTGGTGCTACTGTTATTCCCATTAGGCTAATCTCTAGCAGAGTAAATCAAGTAATTTCAATTCAGATTGGTGCAGTTGTTTTTCCTATCCTAGAATTTATCAATATTGGCTTATTAGTAATAATAGTTCGACAGGGAATTAAAAAAATTTGGTGGCATTTATTTAGTCTAATTATTTTGATACTAACAATAGCTGTAATATTTGCATCGCTGGGTTTTAGTGAGAAGAAAATCGTAAATTTTTTTAGTTTTTTTGAAATAACACATACATCACCTAGCATAGTTATTAAATTGTCAAAGTGGTTGGCAGATTTTAGATTTGGTCAGATGATTAGAGCCATCACTAATTTCTTAACTGATAATGGCGATTCTGAGAATAAAACTGTGATTATACTTTTCAGCCTTATTATCTGTGCAATAGCAATATTAATGTTAATTTTTACTCTCAGTTTGGGAGTTATTTTAGCTGAAATTATCTCTGATAAACGACCAGGAAATTCAGCAGTAATATGGGTGAATATTATCGCAGCAGTTCTCACAGGAATTGCTACTAAAAATCAAATAAAAAGATGGGAAACACCTTATGTCATAATGCTAATCATTCTGGCGATCGCTATTTATTTAACCCTAATATTAATAGCTCAACATCTGGCAAAAAAGATATTAGCTGAAGACCAAAATAATCTTTTTATTCTTAAATTTGCTGTTGCCATTGGAGCTATAAAAGGCACTTGTTTTAAAAATGCAAATTTAACGGATGCCGACTTTAGTCACGCCGTTCTTAAAAGCACAAATTTTCGATTTGTTAATGCTACTCGTACATTCTGGCGAGAAACCAAATATTTAAAATTTGCTAGAGTCGAAGCAACTATATTAGAAGATATAAAAGTCAGAGAGTTATTAATAACTGGATGGGGAAAAGACCAACAATATATAGAAGCAAACTTAAGAGGAGCAAACCTGATGAGTGCCGACTTAAGTAATGCCAATTTAAAATTAGCAGACTTAGGAGAAGCTTCTCTACAAGCTGCCAATTTAAACAATGCAAATTTAACCGAAGCATTAGCAATAGGCACTAATTTTACCACCGCTCAAATGTCAGGAACTTGTTTAGAAGCTTGGAATATTGACCACACAACTATCCTCGATAATATTGAATCAAAATATATCTATTTATTGGAGAAACCCAAACCAGAAACAGACGATAGAGAGCGTCGCCCAAGTAGTGGATATTTCCAAGAAGGAGACTTTACAAAATTATTCCAAGAAGTCTTGAATACTGTAGATTTAATTTTCCGAAATGGAGTTGACTTCAAAGCATTTATGTCATCTTTCCAACAGGTAAAAGTAGAAAATCAAGGCATCCCCATAGAAATTCAATCTATGGAAAATAAAGGCGATGGAGTAGTAGTAGTAAAAATCGACGTTCCTCCAGAAACTAACAAAGAAAAAATTCATCGGGAGTTTGTACAAATTTATGATGAAAATGTGAGACTGCTAGAAGAAAAATATCAGCAAGAGTTGGCAGTAATAGAAAAACAAGTTAGTCTCAACCGTCGCAAAACTGAGGAGACTGAATATCGAATGTTCTTTATGAATCAGCTATTAAAAATTCAAAATCCTGCCCGTACTATTAGCAGAGAAAAATTAGTTATTCTCAATTTTGAAGGAGGAAACTTTACAACAGGGTTTACCGGAATTAAAGCTTATATTTGGTCAGACGGACATCCTTTACCAACTTCCTTTGCTAGTCACTTAACGGCAAATAAAAAAATTCCACAACTCTATCAAGACTGGAGCGAAAAATATCAAAAATTAAGAGACTTACACAGTTTTTTCTCAAGAATTAAAGTTAAATCAGACCAGGCAACAAATGTTTCTACAACAGACGCACAAAAAATAATTAGTCAGATTCAGGAATTAGAAAAAAAGTTGCAACTTCTCCTGAATAAATGGTTAACTTCTCCTAGTTTTGCTCAGATAGAAAATCAACTGCGGACTAAAATTAACTCTTCAGATCGAGTCCGATTAATTATTCAATCATCTGACGTTTTAATGCAACGCCTTCCCTGGCATTTATGGAATTTTTTCTCTGATTATAAATTGGCTGAAACTGCCATAGCTCTCCCAGAAGCAAACCGAGTCGAAAAGTTAAATATTGCTAGGGAAAAAATCCGCATCTTAGCAATTTTTGGAAATGATAAAAGTCTCAATCTTGCAGCAGATGAAAAATCTTTGTTAACTCTGGGCGATGAAGCAGAAATCATATTTTTAGTTCAACCAAACCGCCAAGAATTAGATGAAAAATTATGGGATGAAAAAGGTTGGGATATTATTTGTTTTTCTGGTCATAGTAAAAGTGAAAAAGATGGCAGTACCGGATATTTTGATTTAGGCGATCGAACAAAACTAAAAATTGAGGAATTAGAAAATGCCCTGACAATAGCTATTAGTAGAGGTCTCAAATTAGCTATATTTAATTCCTGCGATGGATTAGGTTTAGCAAGACAATTTGCTAGGTTACATATTCCAGCAATTATTGTTATGCGAGAACCAGTTCCAGACGTAGTTGCCCAACAATTTTTCCAGAATTTTATGCAATTATTTGCTAGTGGTAAATCTTTATATATTTCCATGCGACAAGCTAGGGAAAAATTACAAGGAATGGAACATAAATTTCCGAGCGCAACTTGGCTGCCAATTATTTGTCAAAATGCCGCAGAAGTACCTCCGAGTTGGCAAAATTTACATGGCATTTATAAACCTAACTTAGCCGAAACTTTGACAGAATTACGATTAGCGATCGCTACTGAAACTTGCTTAACTCCAGCAGATAAAAAAGAAGCTTTACAACAAGTGGAAATTTTGACAGAAGTAGGAGAATTTCCCACTGGAAAAAATCAAGATGTTGTTAGATCGGCTATCATAATATTAAGAGATATTGTTGCCGAATATCCAGCAGCTACTCTCATCAATGAAGCTGTAGAAAAATTATTTTTTATTTATTCTCAAATTCAAAATTTTGAGCAAAACGGCAATTTCAGTTGAAATTTTCAGGAGGAAATCTAATGTCAACCTATCCAGATAAACCATCTAGAAAAAATTCGACTCGACACGGAAAGTTCGGCGCGCCGAAATATCTTGCTTTATTCAACTTTCATAAATTTTCTACTTAAATTTTTAGGAGGAAATCTAATGTCAACCTATCCAGATAAACCATCTAGAAAAAATTCGACTCGACACGGAAAGTTCGGCGCGTCGAAATATCTTGCATCAATCTACCTTGAGAAATTTTCTATATCTATTTTCAGGAGGAAATCTAATGTCAACCTATCCATATAAACCATCTAGAAAAAATTCGACTCGACACGGAAAGTTCGGCGCGTCGAAATATCTTGCGTCAGTCTACCTTGAGAAATTTTCTATATCTATTTTCAGGAGGAAATCTAATTTCAACCTATCCATATAAACCATCTAGAAAAAATTCGACTCGACACGGAAAGTTCGGCGCGTCGAAATATCTTGCATCAATCTACCTTTAGAAATTTTCTACTTAAATTTTCTAACTTATTTTTCAGGGAGTAATTTAATGCTAATTCATTCATCTAAACAACAACTCCAAAATTATCAAGGTCGTTCTTTTAAAAATAGAGATTTGACTAATCAAGACTTTTCTTATGCAGATATAAGAGGAGCAGATTTTACCGGAGCAAATCTCACGAATGCTAACTTCAATTATGCTTTAGCAGGATTAACAAAATCTCAGGTTATTAGACTATTTATTATTACAGCTATCCTGTCTATAACTGCAGGTCTCGCAGCAGATGTTGCTGTTGCTGTTCCCATCAAATTTCTTGTTCCTAAATCAGGAGAAGCAAATCATCTTGGTGCAGCTATTTTCATGTTTATAGAGTTTGTCAATATTGCTTTATTAGTAGCTACCATTCGTCAACAAATTACAGAAACAATAAAATATTTATTTTATCTATTTTCTTTAATGATACTAACATTTCCAATACTTGCAGCTTTGGCAATGGATGAGGAAAAAGTTGACTATTATTTCCGTTTTTTCGGAATTTCAGAAGCACCAGATTGGGTTGTTTGGTTATCAAGACAATTAGGAATGTTCAGGGGTGGTTCTATTACTGAGAGTGTAACTTTTTGGTTCAATAGGCAAGGAGATGTGAGTCCTGTTATGGGTACAATTGTCACTTTAATTATCTCTATAGTGGCAATATTTGTATTAATTTTAACTCTCAGTTTAGCAGTAGTTTTAGCTGAAATTATTGTTGAAAAATGGTTGGGATATATAGCAATAGCTGGAGCAGGAATACTAGCAGTAATTACCACAGGAATTACTACTCACAACTCAGATAACGGTTATGAAGACAAAATGTCTTATTTATGGATGGTTGTTATTCTCGCTGTATCTCTTTCTCTAACCTTAATTTTAATAACCAGACAAATCGCAAAACAAATATTAGCTGAAGACGAAAAAAATCTTTTTATCCTCCGAATTGCTGTTGGTATTGGAACTCTAGGAGGCACCTGTTTTAAAGATGCAAATTTAACGGATGCCGACTTTAGTCATGCCATTCTTAAAAGCACAAATTTTCGATTTGCTAATACTACTAGAACATTCTGGCGAGAAACCAAATATCTGAAATTTGCTAGAGTCGAAGCAACCATATTAGAAGATATAAAAGTCAGAGAATTATTAATAACTGGATGGGGAAAAGACCAACAATATATAGAAGCAAATTTAAGAGGAGCAAACCTGGTAAGTGCCGAGCTTAGTAATGCCAATTTAAAATTAGCAGACTTGGGCGAAGCTTCCCTAAAAGCTGCCAATTTAAACAACGCAAATTTAACCGAAGCATTAGCAATAGGCACTAATTTTACCACCGCTCAAATGTCAGGAACTTGTTTAGAAGCTTGGAATATTGACCACACTACTATCCTCGATAATATTGAATCAAAATATATCTATTTATTGGAAGAACCAAAACCAGAAACAGACGATCGAGAGCGTCGCCCTAGTAGTGGATATTTCCAAGAAGGAGACTTTACCAAATTATTCATAGAAGTCTTAAATACTGTAGATTTAATATTCCGAAATGGAGTAGATGCCAAAGCATTTATGTCATCCTTCCAACAAGTACAAGTGGAAAACCAAGGCATCCCCATGAAAATTCAAGGAATGGAAAATAAAGGTGATGGAGTAGTAGTAATTAGAATTGATGTACCGCCAGAAATAGAGAAAGAAAAAATCCATCGAGACTTTATGGAATTCTATGATCAAAATGTCAAAGTGCTAGAAGAAAAATATCAGAAAGAGTTGGCAAAAACAGAAAAACAAATTACTCTCTATCGTCAACGAACCGAGCAAACAGAATATCAGATATTCTTGATGAATCAGATATTAAAAACACAAAATTCTACTTCCGTCATTGCCAAAGAAAAATTAGTTACTCTCAACTTTGAAGGTGGAAATTTTGCCACAGGTTTTCCAGTTATTAGAGCTAATATTTCCTTAGACAGTCATCCTTTTCCAATTTCTTTTAGTGGTAAGTTACCCCCAAATTCAGAAATTCCTCAACTCTATCAAGACTGGAGAGAAAAAGATCGACAATTACAAGAACTAAAAAAATCAAAAGATAACGACCTTTCTAGAATCAAAATTAAGAAAAATCAGAAAACTAATGTTTCTGAAAAAGAGATAGATAAGCAAGAGCAAAAAATAATTAATCAGATTCGGGAATTAAAGAAAAAGTGGCGATCGCTCCTCAATAACTGGTTAAATACTTCAGGTTTTTACCCCATAGAAAAGGAACTACGAACTAAATTTAACTCCTCAGACAAAGTACGACTAATTATCCAATCTGAAGATGCTTTAATGCAGCGCATTCCCTGGCATCTATGGAGCTTTTTTTCAGATTATCAATTTGCCGAAACTGCTATAGGTCTCCCAAAAGCTAACCGAGTCGAAAAGTTAAATATTGCCAGGGAAAAAATCCGCATCTTAGCAATTTTTGGAGATGACAAAGACATAAATATTGAAGCAGATAAACAATATTTAGAAAATCTCTCTAAAGAGGTTACAGAAACTGTTTCTTTAGTCAAACCCAACCGCCAAGAATTACATCAAAAATTATGGGATAAAAAAGGTTGGGATATTATTTGTTTTTCCGGTCATAGTCAAAGTGAATCTAATGTCAGTACCGGATGTTTTTACCTAGACTTAGAAAACCAGATAAAAATGACAATTGAAGAATTAGAAAATGCCCTAACAGCAGCTATAAAAAAAGGCTTACAATTAGCCATCTTTAACTCTTGCGATGGATTAGGTTTAGCTCGACAACTTGCTCAATTACATATTCCCGCAATTATTGTGATGCGAGAACCAGTTCCCGATTTAGTCGCCCAAGAATTTTTAAAGCATTTTCTTCAATTATTTTCTAGTGGTGAATCTTTATCTATTTCCGTGCGACAAGCTAGGGAAAAATTAGAATCTTTAGAAGATAAATTTCCAGCCGCAAGTTGGTTACCAGTTATTTGTCAAAATTCAGCAGAAATACCTCCAACATGGCAAAGCTTGTATGGAATTTTTCAGCCGAATTTTGCCCAAGCTTTAGCTGAATTAAAGTCAGCTATTGAAGTAGAAACTTGGTTGACTTCAGCAGACAAAATAGAAGCTGCAAAACAAGTGGATATTTTGTTTAAAGTGGGAGAATTTTCCACATCAGAAAACCAAGAAACTATCAAGTCATCCATGAGAATCTTAAGAAGTATTGTTGCCGAACATCCGGCAGCTAACTTAATGGATGAAACCTTAAACAAATTGTCAATTTACTTTTTAGATCGGGGGAACCATGAATAATTTATCTGTCAAACTTTTACAGCGTCTAAACAAGCAAAACAATAATCATGGATTTACTTTAATCGAGTTATTAGTAGTGATTATTATTATTGGGATTTTGTCAGCGATCGCTCTGCCATCTTTTTTGAAGCAAGCAGACAAAGGAAAGGAAGCTGAACCTAGAATGGTTCTAAATGGTGCTAATAAAATACAGTTTGGTTACTATATTGAGAATAGTGAATTTACAGGTGATTTAGGAATATTAGAGTTACAGAATGAAACAGACAATTATACATATCAAACTCAAAACTTTGTGCCTGAATTATCATTAATTATAGCTACCCCAAACAATCCTACATTGAGGTATTTTTTAGGAGTTACATATATAGAAAATGATGGTACTCTTTATCAAAGAGTTTGTAAAGCTTATCAACAGGATTTTCTTTTAGATATTCTGCCAAAATTTTTTGATTTTAAACTAGATAAGAATGAAATAAATGAGTTAGATTCAGAATATTGTGATGGTAAGTAATATCATCAGCTAGAATTATAAAGTTAGAAATATAGGTAAAAGCGATCGCTCCTGAAACTAGGAAGCGATCGCTTTACAAACCAACATCATATTTTATATACCAGGAAAATAACGACTGATAAAATCTATTAGAATAACTTTCATTTATCAAACTTCCCGTCTGACTTCTTTTACCATTTCACTAATTTCTTGAAGAGAAGGTTGATTTCGATCTGCTCCTAATTCTTCAATACGTTTAAACCAATCATTAAGTTGCTGAATTTTTGATGGTAATTCAAGTTTTCCATCTGCTGTAATACTAACAATATTATCTGTATCCATGATTAATTATTCCTATTTTAAGATTTCACTTTTATATTATCAGGACTTACGCAAAGGAACCGGTTTTGTCTGCGTAAGTCCTCATTATTATGAAATACAGAAAATTGTACTACTTATGAATCTCCCCATCACAACTGATAACTGATTATGAATCCCCCCATCACAACTGATAACTGATAACTGATAACTGATAACTGATTATGAATCCCCCCATCACAACTGATAACTGATAACTGATAACTGATAACTGAAATTACCCTAAATAACCCCTAGGTGTAATCATCCAATTATTATAAATTCCCGTAGATTGATTACCAATTAAAATTACAGTCAACATATCAACAGAAACCTCCAATAATTCACCCAGACTTGTTAAAGTAACATCCTCATTTTCTCGATAAGCAGAACGAACAATTGCCACGGGATTTTCCGGTTGACGATACTCTAAAAAAATATTCACTGCCTTAACTAATTGTTCCGTTCGATTCTGAGATTTAGGATTATAAATTGCCACAACAAAATCTGCCATTGCAGCAGCAATCAAACGTTTTTCTATTACCTCCCAAGGTGTTAATAAATCGCTCAAACTAATAGCACAAAAATCGTGCATCAAAGGCGCACCAACTCTTGATGCAGCAGACTGTAAAGCACTAACTCCAGGAAACACTTCTACTGCCGGAATTTTCCCATCCCAACCTTTAGCTCGAAGTTGTTCTAAAACTAATCCTGCCATGCCATAAATTCCACAATCTCCGGAAGAAACTACTGCCACAGTTAAACCAAAATTTGCTAATTCAATTGCTCTTTCTGCTCGTTGTCTTTCTTGAGTAATTGGCATTTTCTCGACTATTTGTCCGGGATTAAATAAAGGTTGAATCAAATCAATATAAAGAGAATAACCAATCACAACATCCGCATAACTAACAGCAGTTTTAGCTGCGGATGTCATCTGATTTAGTTTACCTGGGCCGGTGCCAATTAATAATAATTTTCCAGTTCTACCTGTATATTCTGTTTCAGCTAAAGCAACAGCAATAGTCATTGCTCCTGGTTCACCTTCCAGACGAAATATTTGTTTACTAACTAATAAATTTGTGGAAGATTTTAAGATATTTTCTCCCTGTTGAAGTAAGGAAAACGAATCATCAGTATATCGGTGAATATCCGTGTTTTGCTGTTGTTTTTTCCCTTTTTGAATCTGAAAAAAAGAATCATCCGTATATCCGTGAAAATCCGTGTCTTGCCATCCGTCAAAATCCGCGTCTTGCCATCCGTGAAAATCTTTTTCTGGCTCATTTTGCTCCTGTCTTGCTCCTAAAATAGCTGCTGCTTCCGCAACACTAGAAGTTCCAACTTCTACTGCAACAATATTAGAAGGATTAGGCACTTCAACACAATTTAATAACTCCCCTGAAAAAGTCCGTAAAGGTAAATTTCGTTCCTGACAAAATTCTACTAATCCTATTTCATCAGCTTTAATATTAATAGTAGCAATACCAGCGATCGCTCCTGCTGCTAAATGATGAGCGCGAAATATTTCCTCGATACCAGTGGCAATTAATTTTTTAGAAGTTCCTCTTTCGCAACCAACCCCTACCCACAAAACTCGCGGGTGCCACTGCACTTCTGGTAAATCTGAATCTGGCAAAAACTGTCTGTGAGCAAAACTAATCCAAATTCTCGCCTTGGGAGTAGGCGATCGTTCGCCTATTTCTGAAAAATCAAAGTCAAACGGATGTTGCTCCGGTAAGTGCTGTTGCCACAACGTCGAACCTACCTCCTGAAGCACCTGTACAGTTTCTCCTCTAGCAACAACTGCACTAACTTGATTCCAGTTACCTTCCCCACGTTGCCAACCAAAAGGTTTACCCAAAATATCAATACCAGGTAATCCTAAATTATGAGATGCTCCTGTAATCACTGGGGTAGCGTTCAGGAGGCGAGAAAGTACATTGCTCAGTTTATCCGCACCTCCCTGATGTCCGCTACATAAACTAATCACAAATTTACCCGCTTCATCCACAACAACTACTGCCGGATCGCGATATTTATCCTGCAACAGGGGAGAAATTAAACGTACAACTGCACCGCTAGCAAGACAAAAAATAATAGCATTATACTCTTGCCAAATATTTACCAGATGGTTTTTCAGAGAGTCCGTGTAAACCTGGGTGTTGAGAGAGAGGTTGACAATTTTTTGACAAGACTCTGGTATCCACAAAGTTGCTCCCAATGTTTGACAAATAGGTTGTAATAAATTTGCTGCTGTCGGAGTTGTAGCGATCGCTGCTATTGGTTGAAATTCTTGACAAATTAGATTCATTTTTTGGGTGTTTAGGTATTGGAAATTGTACTTATAATTCAAGTTATATCTAGAGGATAAATTCCTCAAGTCGTATAAATTAAACGCAGTAATTCCTAGCTACCATAATAGAAGCTAGGAACTTTGATAAAACATATTCAAAATAGCAAAAATTCTAGACTAAGATTTTTAGGTTTTTTCAACTTATGTGTTGTCATTTTAGTGTTACTTGCAACACAAACTGCAAAAAAATATGATTAACTCAAACTGTCGCCTTCAATAATAATTAATCATTAATTGTTAATTATTAATTATTAAATCCTAGGGTGTTTTAACCAAGCAATAATTTTTTCCGGCCATAGTTTCGGACTTTCTTGGGGCAGATATTTTGTATTAAACATGGATAAAATTAGAGGATATCCACCTACTTTAGCACTCATTAATAAGTGAGTAGCGATCGCCAATAACATGATTACCCAACCTATCAGATGCAGGGAGTACCAAACATGATACATTTCACCATTAGGTAACCAATTTTCATCTTGCAATTTTCCTGAACCTATTGATAGTATTGCCGAGAATAAAATTGTGGTATTAACTACGCGATGCAGTCTATACCACCAAATATTTTTACCCACCTTATTTGTCAATTTTTGCCAATCATCTGATTTTACTAAACGGTTTCTGCCGAGTTTAATGCTAACTATAATAAATCCCAAAAATACAAAGAATAAAACAAAAGCAAAAGTTCCATGAATATCTATTAAACTACGGTTTTTGATAGTCAAACCGACTTTGCCAAATCTACCATCCCAACTATCGTAAACCAAAAACCCTGTAATTACACAAGCGATTACCAATAAAGCATTAATACCATGAAATAAACGGAGCAAAAAAGGTTGATAGGGTTGAGTTTTTGACATAATTTTTTTTTATTCTTTCTATATTCAATTTTACAGTATGACAGCTTTTTTTTTAGTATTACAACTTGTCTTTTGACACTTTCACTACTTTATGTGTACTATTTTTCATTAATAATAAACAAATCAAAAACAATGAATAAAATACTCAAACTAACATCTACAATACTAATTTTAACTGCTGGATTAGGAGTAACTACCACAGTCAATTCTTCTGCTAACTTTTTAGTTGCCGATAAGTCTCACAGTGACATGAATCATAGTCATAAAAAAGTAGAAATTCCAGCAGGAAAACCAGTTCCTCAAGTAGATTTATTTGTTTATCAAGATTCCATGAAAGGATGGAATTTAGAGCTAAAGCTAACTAATTTTAAATTGGTGCCAGAAACAGTTAATCAAAGTAGTAACCCTTATGAAGGTCATGCTCATTTATATATTAATGGGGAAAAAATAACGAGAATTTATAGCAATTGGTATTATCTCGGAAATTTAAAACCAGGTAAGAATGAAATAACTGTCTCTCTTAACACCAATAAGCACGAAGATTTAGTTAGTAATAGCAAGATAATTATGGATACAGAAATTATTGACGTTTTAGCACAAAAATAAGATTAAGAAACCGGGTTTACCGAAGCAATTTCGTGATTTGAAAAACAATGGTTAGGACTTACGCAAAGAAACCCGGTTTCTACGATAAATCATTGTTTTTGAGAATAAACATCTATGAGAAACCGGGTTTCTGGGTTTGTCTGCGTAAGTCCTGATGGTAATAAACCCGGTTTCTTGTTATCACAACTTACTTTTCTCTGACAAAAATCAAAATATATAACCCTTGTCCGTTAGTAGGATTAAAAACAACGTCAGTTTGAGTTAATTCCCATCCATCCTTACCCGCATTATTAAAAGCTTCTACATAGCGGTCTCTTTCTCCCTCACTGTTAGGAAAATCAAATTGATATTCAACTTTATACTCATATTTTTTCCCCCTACGCTGACTTAACTTTTGTGAATTTATCAATTCAATTTTTGACTCTGTTTTTCCTTGAGTTTCAGGAATAGAAATTGCCAAAGTTTGATAGGGTGAAAAAATTAATCCTACTGCTAGAAAAATAATCGCAATATTCAGAAAAATTAAGTTAATAACTATAAGTTTGTTTAGATTCCAATCTCTCATATATATAACCTTGATTAGTTGGAAAAAAAATAACAATCCTGTAGGGACGTTGCATGCAACGTCCCTACTTTTTGGTTTCCAAATCACCTTTCTTAATAGAGGTAATTATTAATTATTAATTGTTAATTATTAATTAATAAATTCAACCCATAATACTAGCAAAAAATTCTATCGTGTCTTTCAATGCCACAATAAAAGCATCAATATCATCACGAGTATTATAGAAATATAAACTTGCCCTTGCTGTAGATGAAATCTTTAAATATTGATGCAAAGGTTGAGCACAATGATGACCCGAACGAATCGCTACCCCTGCTTCATCTAACATTGTTGATAAATCGTTGGGATGAATATTTTCTACTGTAAAAGATGCTAATGCTGCTCTATTTTCACCATTAATATTTGGTTGAGGTCCATAAATAGTTACTTCCGGAATCTCACCTAATTTATCAAATAAATAAGTAGTTAATTCTGCCTCATAATTATGGATTTTTTCCATACCTATATTTGTCAGATAATCTACTGCTGCACCAAGAGCGATCGCTTCTCCAATAGCTGGTGTTCCTGCTTCAAATTTATGGGGTAATTCTGCATAAGTTGAATGATCAAAAAACACCTCAGAAATCATTTCACCACCTCCTAAAAATGGTGGCATTTCCTCCAGTAATTCCAACTTTCCATACAAAAAACCGATGCCAGTCGGAGCGCACATTTTATGACCAGAACCTACTAACCAATCACAATCTATTGCCTGCACATCTACCACACAATGAGGTACACTTTGGCAAGCATCTATTAATACTTTAGCTCCATTTTGATGAGCGATCAAGCAAATTTCTTTTACTGGATTAAGACAACCTAAAACATTAGAAACATGGGCAACTGCTACTAATTTTGTTTTGTCTGAAACCAGAGTTTTATATTGTTCAAAATTAAATTCTCCCGTTTCAGTTAATTCGACAAATTTCAACACTGCTCCAGTTTTTTGAGCAATCATTTGCCAAGGAACAAAATTACTATGATGTTCCATAACCGAGACAATTATTTCATCTCCTGACTTGAGATTATTTAACCCCCAAGAATAAGCAACTAAATTAATAGCTTCACTAGCATTTCGAGTATAAATAATTTCATTCCGAGATGCCGCATTTACAAAAGCAGCAACTTTATCTCTTGCACCTTCATAAGCATCTGTTGCTTTTGAACTTAAAGTATGAACACCCCGATGCACATTGGAATTATATTTAAGGTAATATTCCTGCCAAGCATTGATAACTGCTAGGGGTTTTTGGGAAGTAGCAGCATTATCTAAATAAACCAGTGGTTTACCATTTATTTCCTGATTTAAAATCGGAAAATCTGCACGTACTTTATCTGCCAAAGTTCTGTCTTGAATAATAGTCATCTTTTCAGTTATAGCGCTAGGGAATAGGGAATAGGGAATAGGGAATAGGGAATAGCAAACTGTCAAATAATTTTTCCTGCGGAAATGCTCCGCAAACAGGATTTATAAATGTCTGCGCCCTTTGCTTCGACTGCTATTTCAGTTTTTTTAGGGAGTAGGGAGTAGTAATTCGGGAAACAATCTCGTCGGCAAGATACCCGCACTACAAAGGTTTTATTATTAATAATATTTTCACCTCATAGACTTGGAGTTTACTGTAAGTTTAAATCTACTTTTTAACTCACTTTTCTCCTTAATTACTTCTTCCTTCTTTATTCTTTTAAACTTTACAAGCGACACATTGTTTTAAAATATTTTGCAAAGAAGTTAAGGGCAACTTGTTAATAATTTCTGCGCCAAAAGCATCAATTAATAAATTGCGACTTGCCTCTTGACTCAAACCTCGACTTTGCAAATAAAAAAGCTCATCATCATCTAACTGACTAACAGTTGCACCATGAGAACATTGAACATTATCGGCAATAATTTCTAACTCAGGTTTTGTATCAACTCTTCCTCCAGAAGAAAGTAACAAATTACGATTTAACTGAGCAGCATTTGTCAACTGGGCAGTTTGAGAAACGTAGACTTTGCCATTAAAAACAGAATGTGCTTTATTGTCAACAATGCACTTATAAAGTTGATCAGTCACACCATGGGGATGATTCAAAATAATGCTGCTGTGAGTATCCGCTTCTTGCTCGTTGCCAATAAATGCCAAACCATAAAGATTAGTTTCCGTTCCCTCTCCCATTTGAGCAACTTCTAAATTATGACGAGATAACTTCGCCCCTAAATGAATAGCATTACAGGTATAGCGACTATTTTTAGCTTGAGCGATCGCTGTTTTGCCAATATGAAATGCTGCTCCTGCATCTCGTTGCACCCTGGTATGATTAATTTCTGCATTTTCCTCTACCCATATTTCTGTAACAGTATTTGTCAGATAGGGGTGAGAAGTGGGTGCTTCTGGGCAAATTACTTCTGCTGTCACACAATGCTCAACTATTGTGGCACTACTATTACTTTCCGCTACCACTAAACAACGGCGCTGAGTCAATATGGGAACTTCCGTCTGAGTAGCAATAAATAATAGATGTATTGGTTTTTCTACAACTTGATTTTTGGGCAACCATACTACTGCTGCATCAGTTAAACCAGAAGTATTTAGGGAGGTAAAAACTTCTTGACTCCCTGGTTGTTGCCCCAAATAATTGCCAACGCGCTCTTGATATTTGCTCGGCAACTGTCCCAAGTTGCCCACAAATATTTGATTTTCTATATCTGTCACCGATGATAACTTTGGTGCAAATACCCCATTCACAAATACCAACCGACTATTTATTGCTTCCGGCAAAATAAATGGAGCGATATTCAAAGCATCCAAGTTTACTGGTGCAGGTGCTTGGAAACCCAACTTCATCATTGCAGATAAGTCAGTAAAGCGCCATTCCTCATCTCGTTTAGTCGGGATACTCAACTCACGCACCCAGGTTGCTGCGCGATCGCGTACTTGTTGTAACCAAGTTGCCATTTTTGCATTCAGAGGAAATTCTGGCGCTACAGTTGGAGAAACTGCTTTAGAAGATTCTTCTAGTAATTTTTCTAAATAAGATATTTCTGGTTTTACGGACAATTGCATAATTTTTATACCAATTATCAAAACTAGGGAACAGGGAACAGGGAACAGGAAACAGTTCACTGTCAAAGGGTTTCAGCATTTATAAATCTCCGCACCCTTTGCTTCGACTGCCATCATACTATACTTAGGTGACACTTCAATTATTAAGTAATTAAAAAGTTGTCATTTCAGTTATCAGTTAATAGTGCTACGCGCTAGGGAACAGGAAACAGTAGACTGTATCAGAAATAAGAGGAGATAATTATTAATTATTAATTGTTAATTATTAATTGCTTTTGCTGCTTCAATCACATCATCGTAACCTTTTTCTTCTAGTTCTAATGCTAGTTCTTTTGTACCAGTTTTAATAATTTTACCACTTTCTGTTACATGAACAAAGTCTGGCACAATATAGTTTAATAAACGTTGATAGTGAGTAATTACTAACATAGAATTTGACTCATTTGCTAATTGATTTACTCCGTTTGCTACTATCCTCAAAGCATCAATATCTAACCCTGAGTCTGTCTCATCTAAAATTGCTAAACTTGGCTCTAATAATGCCATTTGTAAAATTTCATTGCGCTTTTTTTCTCCACCAGAAAAACCTTCATTTACACTCCTGTCTAAAAACTCTGGTTTCATCTTCACAATATCTAATTTATCCTGTACTAAATCGTCAAAATCAAAAGCATCTAATTCTTCTAATCCTTGATGTTTACGTTTTGTATTGTAAGCAACTCGTAAAAAATCTAAATTGCTCACTCCAGGAATTTCTAGAGGGTATTGAAATGCCAAGAACACGCCATTTAATGAACGTTCTTCTGGCTCCATTTCTAATAAATTTTTACCTAAAAATGTTACTTCTCCACCTGTAACTTCATAAGCAGGATGACCTGCCAATACTTTAGAAAAGGTACTTTTTCCCGAACCATTCGGACCCATAATGGCATGAATTTCTCCAGCTTTTATTTCTAGATTCAAGCCTTTAAGAATCTCTTTTCCTTCTACATTAGCTGTTAAGTTTTTAACAGATAAAATAACTTCGCTATTTTCTTTAATCATGTTTATACCTTTTATAATGAATAATGAATAATGAATAATGAATAATTAATAATGAATAATTAATTATTAATAAAGGATAATTGACAATTAGAATATTAGAGAGTTAGATAGAAAACTTGAAATTTCAAAAACTCTTTCACTATCAATTATCAATTGTTTACTGGTTGTTTGATTTTGGCGATTTTACAATAGCCGTCTTTTGTAATGAATAATTAATAATTAATAATTAATAATTAATAATTAGAGTATTAGATAGAAAACTTGAAATTTCAAAAACTCTTTCATTATCAATTATCAATTGTTTACTGGTTGTTTGATTTGGCAGATTTGACAATACTGGTCAGGAGTTTTAAGAGTTCTATACAGTCTTGATTAATTGACTCAAACCCTTTGAAATCAATGTAATTTGCTTGATGTAATAGCTCTAACCAATACAGAGTTTCATTGACCTCTTTCAAACCAATAGCCATTTTATGTACAAAGTCAGCGGTACTTTCAGCGTATTCAGCTTCACGCACCAAAGCCCCAATTCCTGTACCACTACGAAGTAATTGCTTTGATAAAACATACTCCTGCTTCTCTTGATTAAGGTGTTTTGACAATTTAACAATTCGTAGTGCAAATGCAAATGACTTTTCTTTAACTACATTATTTTTCACAATTATCAATTATCAATTACCAATTCTCCATTATTAATTATTGGCGTTGCTGAATCAAGGTATGAAAATAAAAATTCAATAATCTCAAATATTCGTTATTCAATAGTTTGAAAATTGTAAAAAAATACGAATCATAACCCAAAATCAGCAACGCCTAATAATTATTAATTATTAATTATTAATTATTAATTATCCAACGCTTCCTTCTAATTTCAAACTCAATAATTTATCAGCTTCCGCAGCAAATTCCATTGGCAATTCATTAAACACATCCTTACAGAAACCACTAATAATCATAGACACTGCATCTTCAGCAGAAATACCCCTTTGACTAAAATAGAAAAGTTGGTCTTCTCCTATTTTAGAAGTAGAAGCTTCATGCTCAACTTTAGCAGTATTATTATCCACTTGAATATAAGGAAAAGTATTTGCTTGAGCGCGATCGCCAATTAACATTGAGTCACATTGAGAATAATTCCGCGCACCCTTTGCACCAGATCCCATTTTCACTAAACCACGGTAACTATTAGCAGAATTTCCAGCAGAAATACCCTTAGAAATAATTGTACTGCGAGTATTTTTCCCAATATGTACCATTTTTGTACCTGTATCTGCTTGTTGCTTATTATTAGTTAGAGCGACTGAGTAAAATTCTCCCACAGAGTTGTCACCAACCAAAACACAACTAGGATATTTCCAGGTAATAGCTGAACCAGTTTCTACTTGCGTCCAGGAAATTTTAGAATTTACTCCCTTGCACAAACCGCGCTTAGTTACAAAATTATAAATACCACCCTTACCATTTTTATCCCCAGCAAACCAGTTTTGCACCGTCGAATATTTAATCTCAGCATTGTCGAGAGCAACAAGTTCCACTACAGCAGCATGAAGTTGGTTAGTGTCAAACATCGGAGCAGTGCAACCTTCAAGATAGGTTACAGAACTACCTGACTCTGCCACAATTAAAGTACGCTCAAACTGCCCAGAATCACCATTATTAATCCTAAAGTATGTGGATAAATCCATAGGACATTGTACACCTTTAGGAATAAAAACAAAAGAGCCATCGCTAAATACCGCAGAGTTAAGAGCAGTAAAGAAATTATCTCCTACTGGAACCACACTACCCAAGTATTTTTCCACTAATTCTGGATGCTCCTGCAATGCTTCAGAAATAGAACAGAAAATAACACCATCTTCAGCAAGTTTCTCCTTAAAAGTAGTAGCAACAGAAACACTATCAAATACAGCATCAACCGCAACATTGCTCAAACGTTTCTGCTCTGATAGAGGAATGCCTAGTTTCTCAAAAGTCTCTAGGAGAGTCGGATCTACTTCATCCAAGCTTTTCTTCTTATCTTGAACTTTTGGCGCCGAATAGTAAACAATATTTTGGTAATCTATTTGTGGGTAGTGAACATTTGCCCAAACAGGTTCCTTCATTTGCAGCCACTTCTTATATGCTTTGAGACGGAAATTGAGCATAAACTCTGGTTCATTCTTTTTAGCAGATATCAGACGAACTATGTCTTCACTGAGTCCGCGAGGAATGGTTTCCGATTCAATGTCAGTGACGAAACCATATTTATAAGGTTGATTTACTAAGTTTTTTACTTGAGTAGTCATTTTACTTATTTCCTAGTTATATTTACTTACTTAGTAGTTAGATAAGTTTTAGTGGCCTTTAATAGTTAAACAACTTATTTGTTGCTTAAGTCTATTTTAGGTTACATTAACAACAGCGATATTGTCAAAGTCCAGTAAAAAAAATTTTCGGGGCCAAAAAATCCGAGTTCGAGTCTCCCCCTTCAAGGGGATCAATAAGGAAAATTTCAGATTTTCTTGTGTCCCTATTACTGGAGGTATTGTTTCGTTAAGCGATATGTTTGCGGAGCATGACTATGGTGAAAAAACCCAGTTCCTCCCCAGGAGGCTTTTTATATACGTAGCAAACTGATAAGTGAAATGATGGAAATTACTCAACAAAATTCAACCAAACAAGAAATCCTGCAACACTTGATGAAGCAAACTCAAGCTACTGCCTTGGAATTAGCTGAGTCGCTAGAAATCTCTCCCCAAGGCATACGTCGCCATTTAAAGGATTTAGAAGCAGAAAGACTAATTGCATACAAATCAGTATCAACAGGAATGGGAAGGCCACAACATATTTATGAACTGACAACTCAAGGACGCGATCGCTTTCCCCACAGTTATGATGACTTTGCTGTTTCTTTCCTGGATACCTTGGCAGAAACTATGGGACATGAACACGTCACCCAAGTGCTGCAGAAACAATGGCAACGTAAGGCAATGCAGTATCGCCAACTACTGGGAACAGGTTCAGTGCCGGAGCGCGTGGCCCATTTGGTAGAACTCCGCAAAGCTGAGGGTTACATGGCAGAGTGGTATCCTAATGAACAAGTCAAAATTCAAAATTCCCAATTCCCAATCAATTCAACTGCCTCTGAAGTTGAAGACTATATATTGATAGAACACAACTGTGCTATATCTAATGTGGCCGAATCTTTCCCCAGTATTTGTGGCCATGAGTTAGAGATGTTTGCTACTGTACTAGCTGATTGTACTGTGGAGAGAACTCATTGGATTGTTAATGGAGAACATCGTTGTGGTTATTTAATTACTAAAAAATAAAAACTTTTTTCATGCCTGGTATCAGCTCCCTTTTTTTGTGTACCAAAATATAAAATCAAAAATTTATATGCAACCATCTATAGAATTTTTAACACCGGAAGAGTCTGCTGAAGTTGATGCAGCGCTTCTAACTTCCAAGGATAAGTTTTCAACACGATTGGCCATTTATTCTTTGAGGTGTTTAAACCAAATAGCAGCCGAAACTGGTCTGACTATGGAGGAAATACCTGCTGAACAGGTGAAAACTTGGATTAAAAAAGATGAAAGTCTGAAGCAAAATTTAGATATAGACGCTAATTTTGAGAATTTCTTTACTAGATTGGTGATAGCTTCGTTATCTCCTTTAAAGCAGGTTGCCCAAGAATCTGCTATGCCACTCCAGGATTTAACAGTCCAACAGGTGGTTAAATGGTTTGAGAAAAAAGGGAAAATTGACTAAAAAAGGAAGGCCAGACAATGGTTTTGGGCAGGGATATACGGATGATTACGAGATGGACGCTTTTTGGGTAGAGTAGTTTAGGAAAAATGGACTATTGGAACTGAAAATTTGAGGCGGAAAAAAAATTTTGCTTAGGGGGTTGACATTTATAGAAAAGGTATTTATAGTAATAAATGTAAGGAAAAGAAAGTTACTGATGACCTGAAAGGTTAAAAGTAAATATAATAATTGTAAGTAATTATTAGCTTTTCCTGGTGTCTATGACGTAGTGGAACCACTCCGATCCATCCCGAACTCGGAAGTGAAACGCTAGAGTGGCGAAGATACTCGGTGGGTAGCTGCCTGGTAAAATAGCACGATGCCAGGTTAAATATAAACAAAGGTTCTCTCAGCGATACGAGAGAACCTTTGTTTTTTGTGAATTTAACATTCCTCTTACACAGGACTTACGCAAAATATGGAACTATACACTATATGTAGGGGCGAATGGCATTCGCCCTTACTAGATATAGCGGTTCTGCGTAAGTCCTGTTACAAATAGTCTCTAAATAGTATTAGTTACAGCGCTTTTCAAATTGATCAACCACATTGTCACAACCAAAACCCAGTAGGGACGTTCCATGGAACGTCCCTACTTATAGTCTACCGAAATGAAAATCGCTGTATGATGCCGAATCCGGTTATCATGCACCACGTTTTTAAAATTCCTTTTTAAACCTTCTGCCTTCTGCCTTACCTTCAAAATAAAGGTTTTTTGTAAACCGGATTGAGTATAATAAAAGTTATACATATTTCTCATTACTAATAACTATGAGCGATTTATCTGGAAAAAAAGTAGAGTTTCCTGAATTTTATAAACAGACGTATGGTTTATCTTATGCAGATGAAATAGCTACTCTAAAATATGGGTATGCAATGTTGACTATTGCCTCGCAGATGGAGAAGTTAGTACAGCAGAAATGAATTGGTTGATAAATCGTCAACGTTCTATAAATGTGCCAGAAGAAATTATTGAGGCATAGTTACTAAATCTATAGAAAAATCTTTTTTGATTTAGTTTTAATTAAGTGTTACCTTAACCGGGTGAACTACAACACCCTCTATCCCATTGCTAAAAACGTTTGGGACTACTTTTCGTATTGGTGTTTAAACGAACATTGACATGACTCATTGTATTTGACACCATTTTTGTTGCTTTATAAAGTCCTCAACTACATAAGGGAATTTAACTAATCCCAGTCTAAGATATTTTTAGTTGTTTTTTTATGTTTTTCTATAAAATCAATAAAACTTTACAATACAAGGTATTTGACTACAAAAATGGTAACTTGGAAGAGCTAATTCCTGATATTAATAGATGTGATGTGGCTTTTAATGTGCCTAGGGCATTAATTTTTGATGCCATTCAAATGTGTAGAGCAGATTTAGAATTCGCCACTCAAGAACAAATGGCTGTCAAAAAAGCAGCTAAACTTTTAGGAGTTCCTGATGATATTGTATTAGCTCTAAACCGTTTAGTGGAGCATGAAGAAAGTCTAAATGCTATGCGGAAAGCATTGTTAGAGACAGATAGACCATAATTATAGTCGGAATTTCCCAAATAAAATATATTACACTTAGGGATTTGATTTACACAAAATTATTAACATCGAGCATGTAAATCAACTCTACTTCAGACAAAAATTTTTTCGGTAAAATTTTAGGAAGACTGAGAAAATAAATATTATTAAGATTGAAAAATTAATATTTAATTAAAACTAGGCAAAAAAATAAATATAGCGTTTCCTAAGCTCTCGGAGGTACAGTTGTTTTTCTTCTTTATCTATTCCCTGTTCCCTGTTCCCTGTTCCCTGTTCCCTAAAACCAAAGAATTTTGTACCTCACGCTTTTTGGGAATTGCTATATGATATAAATTTATATAATTACTAACAACAATGAACAATTTATTTGAAAAAAAAATTGAATTTCCGACATTTTTCCAAGATGCCTATGGTTTATCTAATGCTAAGGAAATAGCTACTCTTTATTATGGCTATGCCTTGCTGATTATTGCTGGAGCTGATGGAGAAGTTAACCAAGCAGAAATGAATTGGTTAATCAATCACCAACGTGCCCTGAATATACCAGAATACATTCTTGAAGCATACAGAACTTTTGACTATAAAAATGGCAATTTGGAAGAACTACTTCCTAATATTAATAAAGCTAATGTGCCTTTTAATGTTGGCAGAGCCTTAATTTATCATGCAATAAAAATGTCTAAAGCTGATTTTGAATTTGCCGATCAAGAACAAAGAGCTGTCAGAAAAGCAGCTAAACTTTTAGGAGTTCCTGATGATATTCTATTAGCCTTAAATGGTTTAGTTGATGTAGAGGAAAGTGTTAATAGAACGCGAAAAGCATTGATAGAGACAAGTAAAATTTGATTAATTGAGACAAATTTTTTCATTAATTGATAATGGATAATTACCCTTTGTTTTACCCTTGAGGATTGAATATCCGGAAATCACAATTTTTTTTCTCTTGAAATAGAAGGCAATAAAGCCAAATTGATTAATTATCTCAATTATCCATTGGTAATTATAATTGTTACTCAGCCTAGTTGATTATCATAGAAGAGTCGATAAAAAAAAATTTAGGTGCCTCAGCATTTTAAGATATATTTTAATCCACATATTTATATTAAAGATTAAAGCAGTAGAAATATAAGCAAGGTACAAGATAATTATCTTTGTATAGCAAAAAAGAATTTTATTCAATTTATTAATATCGGAAACAGACAAAACTATGAACGTGGTTGTACCTCCAAAAATAATATTAGATAATTTATTAAAAGATTGGTTGTTAGAAGATATTGGTAGGGGCGATCGCACAACTTCTGGCCTATTTGCAGGAGATGAGGTAGTTCTAGGAACAGGCCATTGGTTAGTCAAGGAACCAGGAGTCATTGCAGGTTTACCCATAGCAGCTAGGGTATTTAAACTTCTGGATGAAAAGGTAAATTTTTTACCCACTGTTCCAGAGGGGGAATGGTGCGAGAAGGGAACAGTAATTGCTAAATTAGATGGGCCTTTAGATACTTTACTAACGGGAGAGAGGGTGGCCTTAAATTTGGCAATGCGTCTGAGTGGGATAGCAACTATGACTCGTAGATATGTAGACAAAATTGCCGATCTGCAAGTACAACTGGTTGATACTCGGAAAACAACACCTGGTATGAGAATATTAGAAAAATATGCCACTCAAGTTGGTGGGGCCAAAAATCATCGGATGGGTTTGGATGATGCGGTAATGATTAAGGATAATCATATTGCTGCTGCTGGAAGTATTGGGGAGGCGATCGCTAAAGTTAGAGAAAGAATGCCTTATCCTTTAAGTATTGAAGTAGAGACAGAAACATTAGTAGAAGTAGAGACTGCTTTGGAGCATCAAGCAGATATTATTATGCTCGATAATATGTCTGTTGAAGTGATGGAGCAAGCAGTTAAAATAATTAGGGAAAATAATAGTCGAATTAAAATTGAAGCTTCGGGAAATATTACTCTAGAAACTATTAGGAATGTGGCAGAAACAGGAGTAGATTATATTTCTACAAGCGCTCCTATTACTCGTTCAACTTGGTTAGATTTAAGTATGAAAATAGAATAGGTTTTAGATGGTAGGTTTTAGGTATTATGTGTAGGTTTGGTTCAGGTACAAAACCAAATATTAAAGTAGCATATCCTAATTTTCTCTCTATTCTCTATTAGCTATAGTAATCCCAAATGATTTGTGAAAAAAATACAGTAGGGGTTTGGTTTCCAAGCCATGTTTTCGCTTGGGTTTGGAGACCAAACCCCTACTACTGGCGCGTCAAGCTTGAAAATGTTAAAAAAACCTAACCCCCCAACCCCACAACTATCCCCCCTTGCCCCCCTTTGAAAGGGGGGAGGAGGGAAGGGGGAGACTCTTCTCCCCTCTCCTTGCAGGAGAGGGGTTGGGGGAGAGGTCTTCATTGACTCGCTCTTTACCCACATTTTCAAGCTAGACACCCCTACTACTACGATGAAATTTTGCAACCTAATTTACGATTACTATATTAACTATTACTATTATTTGTAGTAAGTGCAAAACTTATAGTTTTAATGCACAATTTTTTTACCCCAAAAAGTGCGCTTGTTTCAACTCTTCACGCTCAAAAAGTTAGTATTTTTTTAGGCAAACTAAGGACATAAAAATTGGTGGACAATTCTTACTATTACCTCCTCTAAATTCCCAATTCCTCCTGACTCCTGACTCCTGACTCCTGACTCCTACCCCTACCAAAAAGACTTTTTCAGCAAGCCCTATTTAGAAATAAAATGTACCCAGAAATTACCATCTGGCATACAAACATTACGAATTAATGTATAAGAATAATGTAGATAAGCACCACTTAAGTTAGTATTATATCCAGTAGAAGACCATTCGCCATAGGGATCGTGGATAAATAATCCTTCATTATCAAAACCAACACCAACAATTAGATGACCAAAAGAAGTAAAATAACTATGTATAGCTACAGGATTTCCTGCTATTAAAAAGTCTTGAACTTCTTGAATAGTGGCATTAGTTTTAAAAGTATCTCTACATCCATAATCTCTAACAATTTTAACTAAATGATATGGATTATGACGACTGTAACCTTGACTTAAAGCATATTCATAAAGTTCGTCTTCAAATTCACCATAATTAGACTTACGATTCACTTCTAAAAATTCTAAACATGAAGCGATTGAAGTAATATTACATAACCCTGTTGGATTGTACAAATCGTCTAGTGTATGCTTGTAGGGAACTTTGATTCTGATAGTATCTGGTTGGTACTTGGGATGCACAATTTGATTATTTTCATAAATTTCAATTTGTTTTTCATCAACATACCAAACTCCTGAACCGTTGTGTTTATGGTTACGAAAGGCTATTCTGAAGTGATTTCTAACTGGAACGTAAGCTAAAAGTTCAAATTCTTGATTAGCAGAAATCTGATGTTTTTCTGAATCAGTTAATTGAGAATATTGAAGCGGTTTAGATTTCAGAATAGTATCATTTTTAGTTTTTAATATGATTGGAACTGCGGGAATATTTACTTCTATTGCCTCGAACAATTTTTTAATAGTTTTCTCCCCTAAATATCCAGCTTCACCACTTTTTTGATTGACTTGAAACCGATGAAGTGCTGCTGTGGTTAATGGGCCAAATATCCCATCTACTGGCGGGTTAAGCATATTTAGGTCAATAAGTATAGCCTGAATCTCGCAAGTCAGGTATTCATCCTCGGCGAGGGTTTTAACGTCGTATTTAAGGTTTGTCCCCAGAAAGTCTTTGAGTTCCATATTAGGTTGATAGAACAGGAAAATAGTAATCAGGAGCTATAATATACTATTCTCTGGACTAGACCAAATTATGGGACCTTTTTGAGAAGTTGGTGGGAATTTTAGTTTGTTTTAACTAGCTATTAGCTTTTAGCATTTCCGTGCCGGAATGCTCCGCAAACAGCTAGTATCCTGGATCGTAACTTCATTAACAGCTTTTAGCAGCTTGGGTTAACATCCCCGGTTTAAGAAGTCGGATGCTTGACGAGGGATTGAAATTCCCCTTCCTGACGGAATGCTCCGCAAACGAGGACGTAAAAAAAATGTTTTGCTACGCAACATGAAACCCAGAGCGGAACGGATATCTATCCTACTAAGTGCTGAGTGCTTTTTTAAGTTTTGGGAATAGTTATTGCCAGTGGAAGGGAATAATCTGTAAGATAGTAATCCGAAAGTTCTAAAGGTTGCTGTAGTCTGGTTGCCAACGAGAATTGTTTTCCTAGACAAAATATTATAGTTGTTGGGTGGCAATGACTTTGCACTTGATGATATTTCGATGAAAGTTGTAGAATCTTACTATGATTCTGAACGTGAACGTGTGCCCCAACCTTCTACACTAATAGCACTGTTTCCTGTTGGCGCTGCCGGTGTTAGTTCGCGCTTATTAAAGCGTAAGTCTCAATAGAAAGCTGTGTGTCAGCATTGGTTAATTGATGTATAGCGATCGCCATGGTTTGAAAGAAAGCAATCCTCCTTGTCTTTAGGATAAATCATAAACTTATTGAGGAAATAAAAATATGCTCAGAAAAAA
Source organism: Okeania sp. SIO3I5 (assembly GCF_010672085.1). Lineage (GTDB taxonomy): Bacteria > Cyanobacteriota > Cyanobacteriia > Cyanobacteriales > Microcoleaceae > Trichodesmium. The sequence goes on along the minus strand of NZ_JAAHHT010000047.1, from coordinate 18,310 downwards.
TTACTTATCCCTACCGTTTTTCGCCATTTTGACAACCATGACTTTCTTGGTTCCCAAAGAAGCGCTTGCTATTTCTAGAAAAGCTACTGCTACTGGATCTCCTACCCTAACTCCTGTTTTTGGAAGAAATCTAGAGAATGGAGATTTTCTGATTCTACAGAGTCGAGTTTCCTCAAGGTTTACTACAGGTGATGGACATAGTGAAAGAACAAAGTGGTTATTTGATTTCTCAGGTGACAGTAATCTAAGGCTTTTTCCGACTTCTAGTCCTCTAGATTCGGTTCTCCTAACATTAACTCTCTCTCCTGGTGATTCTTTAGTTACAACAGATATCACTGGAGTTACTGGCGAAAAATTTATTCGTCAACGTAACATTCCTGGCATCCCTGCTGTGAGAACTACAGGTACAGTTTCTATAGATTTGCTAGACTTTGGATTTACCTCTGAAGATATTATCAGTTCATTAGAGTTACTAATATAATTCCCTGGTTTTATGCCGATGATGCGCTTATTTCTTCCGCAGAACTAAAGCTGACAGTAGAACAAGAAACAACATCAGTTCCCGAACCAACTAGCACAGTCGGAATGGTGGGTTTAGTAGCGATCGCCGCCTTATCCCGAAAGCAGCAACAGAAAAAATAACCATAAAAATTTCTCATATAGCAATTATCAAATTGATGAGGTAAACCTACGATCTCCCTAAATCCCCCGATGAATTGGGGGACTTTGAAGTTCCCCCCTTAAGAAGCTATGCCTTACTCACATCTTTCTTAACATAAAACTTGGGCATTATAGATAAGTTATGTGCAAGCGAATCAAAGGATTTTTTGGGAGAAAAGTGTGTTGAAAAATACATTTTTTTGATAATTTTACACAGAATTGTTCCTCCCCCTCCTCCCCCTCTTGCCCACCCTCCCACAAGGGTTTCAAGAGTTGTGAGTAATGGATAGCCTTAAGAAGGGGGGTTAGGAGGGATTGAATATCTTTACTTCACAGATTAAATAATTGCTATAGCTAATTTATCAAGGAAAGAATTCAACCTCTAAATTCCTTGCTTGATTTTTTTTGATAGTTTTAGCGATCGCAACCACTTTCTATTAATCAATGAAGGATGGGAAGAGGGCCTCCGTGTATATGGTACTATTGTCCATGCTGAAATCCACAATGATAAAATTTAGATTCACCAAGATGGTATCGAAGATGGTATTACAGATGAACTTGTTAGTGCTGGAGTACCGAAGGATAGAATTGTAGTTGCTTTTTACCGACCACAGGAATACCTAACAAAGATACTTGAAGCAATCCAATTTTTCCCAGTAGAAACAGCATCACCATACTTGAAAGGGTAAAAGAAAGATTGATCGCTTGTACAAAAGTCTCTTTACTCAAGTCTAAAGCGAGAAAGAATGGCAAAATAGGGATAATCTGAGAACCAGTGATACCATTTATTACTCCCGTTGTCAATCCTACAGGAACAGTCAACCATGTTTTCATTTTCTCAGAAAGAATAATAGGTCGCGATCGCAACGCCCATAGAGCATAGAGAAATAAAATAGCTCCCAAAATACCTCGACTAATTGCACCTTCTATAGAATTGAGAACGTACACCCCCAGAAGCAACCCTGGGAACGTCGAGACATAAATAGGCCAAAAATTACTAAGTGCATCTTGAAATTTTCCAGCTTGTGCCATCACCAGCAGGTTACTTGAGAGAGAAGGTACAATCACTAAAGGTATAGCTATTTTCGGATCGAGAAAAGTTGCCATAGTAGGCAAGGATATAGTTGAAAAACCTAGTCCTGTAATTCCTTTGAGAAAAGCTGCAAAGAAAAACGATAAAAATATAGAAATTATTGTCTGGACATTCATCTAAGATTGATAAAAGCGAACTTACGCAGAAACCGGGTTGATCGAGAAAATTTTGTGAGTTGAAAAACAAGACCTAATAAACCCGGTTTCTTATTTAAGCAGGACTTACGCAATACACCATTTGTAGGGGCGATTTCCTGCGGAATGCGGAGCAAACGCGAATCGCCCCTACAACGCGAATCGCCCCTAGGAGATATGGTGGTTCTGCGTAAGTCCTGTTTAAGATTGACAAAACCTAATTAATTAACTGATAATTATTTCACAAAAATTCAATCAAAAATGTCTACAAACTCTTGGACTCGTCGTCATATTCTCTCTCTGGCAGAATTTACACCCACAGAATACAACATCATACTCCAAACAGCAGCTAGTTTTCAAGAAGTTCTAGGTCGCCGAATGAAAAAAGTACCTGCATTACAAGGTCAAGTTGTAGCAAATTTATTCTTTGAACCCTCAACACGCACCCGTAATAGTTTTGAATTAGCTGCCAAACGCTTATCTGCGGATACCCTAAATTTTGCCCCAGGAACCTCCTCTCTGACGAAGGGAGAAACTATTCTTGATACAGCAATGACTTATCTAGCAATGGGAACAGATATGATGGTCATCCGACATCGAGATGCAGGAGTTCCAGCAGCAATCGCCTCTGCAATGGAGCGAAACGGTTATCAAGTCCGAGTTCTCAATGCTGGAGATGGTCAACACGAACATCCTTCTCAAGCTTTACTTGACCTCTTTACTATTTGTAAATTGTTAAATTCAACCGAACCGAGAATAGAACTTTTAGAAGGAAAAAAAATTGCTATTGTCGGAGATATTCTTCACTCTAGAGTAGCACGATCTAATATTTGGAGTTTAACAGCTTCTGGTGCAGAATTACATTTAGCAGGAACCCCCACTTTACTACCTAAATATTTCGCCGAATTTGGCAAAAATAGACCTAGTAAATTATTTGTACATTGGCAAATCGAACCTGCCTTAGAAAAAGCTGATTTTGTGATGACTTTACGCCTGCAAAAAGAAAGAATGAGCCAACATTTACTCCCTAGTTTACGAGAATATCATCAACTATTTGGCATTACACGCGATCGCCTCAAACTTTGTCAACCAACAGTTAAAATATTACACCCCGGACCAGTTAACCGAGGAGTAGAAATTAGTTCTGACTTAATGGACGACCCCCAATTAAGTTTAATTTCTCAACAAGTAACCAGTGGTATTGCTGTAAGAATGGCTTTACTATATCTGTTAGGAGGAGGCAAAATGAGTAATTAATAATGAATAATTAATAATGAATAATTGATGATTAGGGTTTGCTGAAAAAGCAGAGTGTGGGGAGTGTGTAGAGAAAGAAACTTCTAAAAAGTAGCAAGATTGTTAACACTAATAAAATATACCAATCAGTTGTGATTTGTGAGAATTTGTAATATTTGATCGTAGGGGTTTGGTCTCCAAACCCAAGCATAAGATAGGGTTATAAGACTAAACCCCTACAGTTTTTTCTCACATCTCATTCCTGATTGCTATAGGATTGCTATATAATAGTCTAATTAAGACCTTAAAAAAAACATCTACATCAATATTAGCTTGTTTTAAAATACTTCTTAATGTTCCCTCCTTAATTTCTTGATGATGGGGAATGGTTGTCCTAAATTTTGTTTCAGGATTAAACCAAATTTCGTGGTCTCCTTTTGCTGAACGATAAAAAATAAAGCCTAATTTACCTAACTTTTTTGTTACTTATCGATAAGAAAACCCTGCTAATCTTCCCATTAAACCTCCATAATTAACGGATATTCAAACTGAGATGGGATAGCTTGTAACTGTAAATTATCATTCATTTCTTTTTCCAAAGTCAACAAACATTTGGCCACATCCTCGGCAATTTCTATCGCTTCTTGTATTGTTTTTCCTTCGGCCACCAACCCTTGTAAATCATCACTCGTAGCGATGAAATACTCCGTTTCATTTTCCCAAAAACGCTCAATTTTTAATCTAATTAATGTTTTCATTTGCGTAAGTCCCAAATTAATTGATAATGAATAATGAAAACTATCTCTAACTATCAATTATTAATTACCTCTGTTTAAAACCATCGGATCGAATCAAGTACAGAAATATGATTTCTTTGTTTATCCTGAAAAGGAGAGCCTTGAAACTTCTGGAGATTAATTATTAATCATCAATTATCCATTATTATATTAATTATTAATTATTCATTATTAATTATTCATTATTCATGCCTTTATCTACCAAACCAAAACAAGAACAAGATAACTTTTCTATTACTATCGCCCCTTTGTCCATTGAAGATATTTACGCTTTAGCAGATAATCCCGCCAATGGTGCTGTAGTAGTAATGAGCGGAACGGTTCGCAATCAAACAGACGGCAAACCTGTAGTTAGTCTAGAATATCAATCCTATCAACCTATGGCTATCAAAGTCTTCGAGCAAATTGCCACAGAAATTCGCATTCAATGGCCAGAAGTTAATACAGTAGTAATTCATCATAGAGTGGGACGTTTAAAAATTAGTGAAATTAGCGTGCTAGTGGCCATTGGATGTCCACACCGCTCAGAAGCCTTTGAAGCTTGTCGTTATGCCATTGATACTTTAAAACATACAGCCCCCATCTGGAAAAAAGAACATTGGGCAGATGGATCGAGTAGTTGGGTAAGTATTGGAGCTTGTGAAATGGAGAATGAGAAGTAGTGGACTCAAGAATGGAGAAATTGGGAACTATGTAAAATATTTCTCGTCCGAGTAACTGTAGCTTAAGTAGCCACATAAAACTGTTGAGGCAGTTCCGTTGATGAGTCAATATATATCTGTACCTTGGTCTAAGGTTGAGACAACCTTTTCGCAAGTGGATTTGCCACCAGAAAAACTCTCTAACTACGATTTAGTATTGCACTGCCAACAAGGTAGTCGCCCAGATCGAACTATATTTGCCGAACTTCTACATCGGTACCAACTCCATGTAGATAAAATTTTGTATCACTTGGCCCCCGAATGGCAAGATCGGTCAGATTTGGCTCAAGAGGTTTGGATTCGTGTATACCGTAATATTAAACGTTTACAAGAACCAGCCAAATTTAAGAGCTGGTTAAGTCGGATAACAACTAATTTATTTTACGACGAGTTACGGAAAAGAAAACGAGTTACTCCTCCTCTATCATTGGATGCCCCTTTGGCCTTAGATGATGGTATTATAGAATGGGAAATTGCTACAGATACTCCAGGACCAGAAGAAGAATTAACTACACAAGAATTTTACGACCATCTTAGAGAAGCTATTGCCCAATTACCTGAAGTATTCAGGGTAACTATTATTTTGAGAGAAATTGAGGGTTTATCTTATGAAGAAATTGCAGAAATTACTGGAGTTTCTCTAGGAACTGTTAAATCAAGAATTGCTAGAGCTAGACAAAGATTACAATTGCAACTCCAAAAATATTTGGATATTTGATGATTTTAATAGGCTGAGATTTTGTTATGGCATTCTATTGTAAATTACTAAAAAATTCCATAAATAAAATATCAACCTAATTTTAATCAAAAAGTTTAATTGCTAGACAAATTTATCAAAAAAAATAAGTCTCAATTCCTTAATTCGCTATTCAGTAAAAGTATGAGTCAAAAATTTAATTCAGATGATTTTGATAATCAGCTTCAGGGTGGAAAAAAACAATGAAACAAGAAAGATTTGAATTAATAAGTGCATACCTTGATGGTGAGGTAACATCATCACAACGTAGAGAAATAGAAGCTTTACTAGAGACAGATCCAGTTGCTAAACATCTTTATCAGAGACTACTACAACTACGTTCTGAGCTTCAAAGAATGCCAATAAATCCAACACTAGAACCTGTTGATAAAACCGTCGCAGGAGTATTTGAAAAAATTGACCGTAGATCGAGACGACATTTTGTTTTGGTTGGTAGTGCAGTTGCTGGTTTATGTATAGCAGTTATATCAGGATTTATTTCTGCTACTCGTTCTCCAGTAGTTAAGTTTGCAGAGGTATCTAATTCTGAAACTGTGCAAATTGCTTTAAATGAACCTGTTATAGAAATAGTAAATCCAGATAATGTTATGTTAACTGTAAATGAACCGTTATTACAAATTCCCCAAGCACCTATTACACCAGAAAAAAATTAATAGACATCTCTATAGCAATCATATTTTATTTGTGTATAAAAATCTTACCCCTTTCGGGAATAGGGAATAGGCAATGGGCAATGGGCAATGGGCAAGAGTTTCAGAATTTATTTCTAGTTTTTGAGTTGTTACAACCTATTTAGGATTGCTATAGAAAAGATGGAACAGGGAACAGGGAACAGGGAACAGGGAACAGGGAACAGAGGGGAATAATTGATAATTTATGGATTAAGGATTTGTTTTATTTTTCATTTTTGGAGAAGTCTAATAGTATAGTGTTACACATTTAAGATTAAGACATAGTAGTTCCAGCAAAGATTAGAACATTTATAAATCCTCAAACTCAGTCAGGGATTACTTCTGACTTCTGACTTGCGGGCGGCGCGATACCTGTCCAAACTCCACCAGGTAATATTTGACCACCAAGTAACTCTACCTTTTCTGGTAACATTAAATAACTCCAAACTTGGCCTAAATATTTTCCATCTTGGCTCAAGATTTTGATATTTTGTCTTTGATATTCGTTTTTCTCAGGAAGGCGTTCAGGATGATAATCCTCTAACTTATCCAAATCTTGCAAAATCTCTGGATTTCTGAATGATAAAACAAATCCATGGACATTGCTATCTCCTCTAGTCATTGCCGGATAACCAATGGGTAGTTCATACAATAGACCTTTTGCCACTGCGGGAAAAAACTCCACAACATATTCAGCACAATAAGAATGATAATTTACTTCTCCTGGTTTGAGAGTACCATAGACAAATACTTGAATATAGTTCATCTTGACATCCTTCCTATTTTGCACATGGCACAACAACCAGTTATCCCTAAACCTTACAATCTAAATCGTTTCAAGGAAGTTAAAAGTTAAAAGTCAAAAGTTAAAAGTTAAAAGTAAGATTTCATAGACTGAAAACTTTGTACCCTATAGTAATTTCAGAAAATTATTTCAGATATAAAAGACATCTCCAAAAATCAAAAATGAAATCAATTCAAGATATGAAATTAACAATTTAATTTCCTATTTCCTATTTCCTATTTCCTATTCCCTATTCCCTATTCCCTGACTTCTGCAAGAAGTCTAAAGTTTAAAACTATTTGTGACATCTTTATAGTGAATTGGTATAACTAACTATCAGCGGTATGGCGCCAATCCCCATTTCAATTCCAAGATATTTTCTGCACAACCCAAATAGCACTACTCTTTAACGAATTCAGAAGTATGTAGGGACGATTCGCTTGCTCGCCCCTACAGAAGTTGTTTTTGTAACGAGGATTAGGGCAACCCTCCAAAAACATTTCGCTTTAAATTTAAAACGGAGGGTGTTAGACCCAATTTTTTTAATAATTTTAATAATACTATAGTATTGTAAAGTTTTATTAATTTTATAGAAAAACATAGGAAAACAACTAAAAATATCTTAGACTGAGAAAGGATTGCAGAACAGCTCGTTAAATGTTGACAGGAGGGATAATACAGTTAGTAGAACGTACTATTATTAAAAAAAATAATCTGGTGTCAAATACAATGAGTCATGTCAATGTTCGTTTAAACACCGATAAGAAAAGCAGTCCCAAACGCTTTTAGCAATGGGATAGAGGGTGTTGTAGTTCACCCCGTTAAGGTAACACTTAATTAAAACTAAGTCAAGGAATATTTTTCTATAGATTTAGTAACTATAATATAATAGTAGAATTAAACTTAAATTAAACTTGTGGTAAAGCCACAAAAATTAATCAATAATAATCCTTAATATCTGATTCAACGATGTCAGTAGTAAATGTTATGGCTTTCTTGCTTCCCCAATTACCTCTAAATACTTTTTTACTAGAATTGCCCCTTGATAGTCTATTTTCTACTCAGGGAATAATGGTTATGCTATTAGCTGCTTATGCTGTAGCTATGTGGATGTTTCTTACTAGCGCCCCGAAAGTTCATACAATAATGGTTTCCGACTTGGCGATCGCCCAACAATTATATGAAGGAATGCTAGAATTACCTATAGCAGAAGTGCCGTTACATTACTACTACAATTATGAACAAACATTAGGAGCAACTGGTATAGACCCACTCTACCTATCAAATGATTATACCAGACCCAGCACTACTAACCAAGGAACACCAGGTTCAGATGGTTTGTGGTATCAATTAATGAAAAATACTCAACTACACATTATCAGTGGAGCAAGTCTGGGTGAAAAAAATCGCCAACGTCATGTTTGTTTTGACAAAGACTGTTTAGAACAAATATTAATGCGCGTACAAATGCGAGGTCTTAAGTACAAAATTAGGTCGGAAAAACCCCTTAATTTATTGGTTAAAGACTGGAATAGTCAAGTAATAGAAATAGCAGAAGTCAAGAACTAAATATTATAAGTATTCAGCTATTAGCAGTCAGTTTTCAGATTTTTAATGAATAAAGCAAGCATTGGTTGAACTTCTATTACGATATTACTTTTAATTCTTTAAAACCTTTATAGAAAATCCGGTTGAATAGTTATTTTCTAGTTGGGGAGTAGGGAAGATTGAAGTAATTATAGAATTCTCAACATATATCTTAGATAACTGGATTCTATATTAATGGTAATGAAACTGATAAGTAAGTTGGCACAAAAAAACTAACTACGTAACAGAAAGTAAGGTAGCTCTAAAACCTCTTCCATTCTGCCTTCATTTTAGAACAAACAAATATTAATGCGTGTACAAATGCGAGGTTTTAAGTACAAAATTAGGTCGGAAAAACCCCTTAATTTATTGGTTAAAGACTGGAATAGTCAAGTAATAGAAATATCAGAAGTCAAAAACTAAATATTATAAGTATTCAGCTATTAGCAGTCAGTTCTCAGCTTTTTAATGAATGAAGCAAGGATTGGTTTTACTTCTACTAAGATATTACTTTTAATTCTTTGAAACCTTTCTATAAAATCTAGTTGAATAGTTATTTTCTAGTTGGGGAATAGGGAAGATTGAAGTAATATCAAATCCGGTTAAACAGTTATAGATTGTTTAACTCAAGAGGATTCAGGATTCAGGAGTCAGGAGTCAGGAGGAGAGAGAATCATAAAGATTTAGTAGTTATGAAGATAGGAGATTTTTTGTATGCCCAATCAAGCGGATTTGATATAATTAATTATAGAATTCTAAACATACATTATTATATAGCCGGATTCTATATTAATGGCAATGAAACTGATACCTAACCGTAAATGCCTAGATAAAATCATTTTTTATGGTCAGAAATTAAGTTATGAGTAGTCATATTTAAAGACGCTCCTAATACTTGAGACACCCATACTTCAAGAGAACGAACTTTATAATTCGTAAATTCTAAACCATGATTAGATATAGGTTCCACAAGAATAGTAAACATTCCTAAACGATTTCCTGCTAAAACATCAGTAAACAAGCGATCGCCTACCATAGCAATTTTTTCTACTGGTAAATTCATCGCATCAACAGCTTTTTTTAACTTACGACGAGAAGGTTTAGCTGCAGCAGTAATATAAGGTACATTCAGTGAATAACCAATTCTACCTATTCTATATTGACTAACATTATTACTAACTAACCATAAACTTGCTACAGTTTTAATTTCTTCTACCCATGCAGTTAATTCAGGAGAAGCTTGACTATCACGAATTGACACAAGAGTCTCATCAACATCTAAAACCAAACCTTGAATTTGATGTTTTTGAATAATTTCTGATGTTAGACTTAAAATTGAGTCACCCAAAACTAAATCTGGTTGTAAAAGTTTACCCCAAGACATAACATTAATATTTAAAATAATAACTTTAAGCTGATAAATTAAAAGTCAAAAATTAGCAGATTTTAAACATACCCAAAAATAATTTATTAACAAGTCGCTAATTTTGACTTTCTCAATCGGAAAAAAAACAACAAATCCCCAAAAATTAGATATTGCAGCTTTACTCAAGTAATCCATCAATGACAAAATACTCAAACTCTTATCCATCAATAGTATTCCCTAGTCAAGCATTTCCCTAGGAAAAACTTAGTCAGATATGAATTTTGAATTTTGAATTTTGAATTTTGAATTCCTTAGTCAAGCATTTACCGAGAAAAAACTTAGTCAGATATGAATTTTGAATTTTGAATTTTGAATTATTTTTACTGAGATGATAACATTCTCTCTACCTCTGCAATAGCTGCCTCATGTTCCGCAGCAGTACGACTAAAAATATGAGTACCATCATAACGAGCCATAAAATACAAATATTCTGTATCTTCTGGACTAAGAGTTGCTTCCAAACTAGCTAAACCTGGACTAGCAATAGCAGTTGGTGGTAAGCCAGTATTCATATAAGTATTATAAGGAGAAGGAGTTTCAATCTGACTATAAGTAAGAGGCTGATCTTTCGTTTGACGAATACCAAGACCATATTCTACCGTTGGGTCTGCTCCTAACCTCATACCCTTTTCCAAACGGTTATTAAATACACCTGAAATTAAACCACGTTCTTCTGCAACTACAGCTTCCTTTTCTACAATACTTCCTAAAGTTACCCATTCATGCAAACTCAACTTTGTTGTATTGTCCTGGTTTTTCTGATATACTGGTAATGCTATTCGCTCAAACTGTCCTAGCATTTGGTTAATAATACCTTCTGGAGTAGTATTCTCCGCTACTATTTTATAAGTATCTGGGAATAGATAACCCTCTAAATGAGGAATATTACTCGGTAACCATGGAAACTTCTCGTAGGGAATATTTTTTGTAGCAGCAATAAAATCAACAGCAGGGAAAAAACCTTGAGCTTCCAAATATTCAGCCATTTGTTTGATTGACCATCCTTCACGAATGACATAACTGAGTTTAACTACATCTCCCTCTAAAATTTGATCTGCGATCGCGCTAAGTGGTTCCGTCGGTGATAACTTATAAGTTCCAGCTTTAAACTCCAGATCTGAATTTTGTAAACTTAACCATTTTACCCATAAATTCCAAGCTGTTGCAGAGCGAATGATACTAGCAGCTTCTAAATCTTCCCCTATCTGTTGACCATAAGTTCCCACAGGAATTTTGATTGTTACAGCATTTGCTTCTGGAGACTGAGTAGATGATGTTGCTGAAACTAGGGGTCCACTTACCCAACTCCACCAACTCCATCCCTGCCAAGCAAAAATACCACAGCTTACAGGTAGAATGGCTAAGTAAAACAGGGCACGATTGGAAATAAGTTTCATACTTTTTTTCATTTGATTGGTTAATACTTTTTGGCAACAAAATTGCTCTGAGGTTAGTTGGTCAAAATTCTGACTTGGACTATTCTAGAATATTACTAAATCTAATCTTTAGCTTAAAAATCCTAAATTTCCTAAAATTTACCGAATAATTATTAATTATTAATTATTATTAGCCTCCCCTTGGATAGGGGAAAAAAGAAATAAAGTTTCCTTATTTTCAATTCCCTAAAGGTTTTAACCAGAGGTAATTATCCATTATCCATTATCCATTATCCATTAATGAAAAATGCTTTATTGCATATCATCGAACAGTCTATCTTCTAACATTGCTTGAACCATTGGCTGAATTTGCTTAAACTCTTCTTCTGAAAGTAATTCCAATTTTCCATTATCACTTTTACAAGCTGGAATCAAAAATGGATCTAATGGAGTATATATAGCGTATTTCCGATCTTGATACAAAAAAGTTGCTAGTTCTTCGTAATATTCCCCTGTTTCATCATTGTCATCTATTTCATCTAGTTCCTCTTCATCCCATTCTGGTAACTCCCCAGTCACAGTTAAAGTTATAGCTGTTCTTTGCAGGATCAGGTTTTGTTCTTCCAGGACAACTTTGGCCGTATCAAAAATTTTATCAATTTCTGATTCATCACCTACAGGAATACTTGCTTGTGCTATATCTTCTGGCCCCCAAGTAAAGATTTCTACAGGTAGGTCTAATGGTAATAACATTACATACTGTTTATCGTTTAACTCTAGAGAATATTCTATGGTACAATGTAGCGATCGCTCTGCCTCATCAGTTAGGGTGATATAGGTTTCTTGAGATTGTCCATTTCCTTGTGATTCTGGCGATGAAAACATTTTAGGTATTTTGATTATTCGTTTATCTAAAAAAAATCGGTAGTTTGGAAGCCATTTTGCTTGAGCAATGGTCCGAAAAGTACTGAGATAGTTATGTTTATTTTAACACTCAACAGTTTTTCAGTATTAAATTATACTCTCTATATCATACATCTTTTTCTACAAAATTAATTAATAATTAACTATCATTTATCACAATGATATTCAAGTGAGATTTAAAATTGTAAATTTTTACTATAGCGTTTCTCTCGTTACTGAGGTACAGTTGTTTTTCTTCTTTTCTATTCCCTGTTTTTTGAATTACTAATCTCTATTCTCTATTCCCTACTGCCTAAAAATTACAAATAAAAAACTCAAGCTTTTTGGGTATTGGTATAATTAGGGTTTGCCCTCAAAAGTCTTTTTTAAGGAGTAGGGGAGCGGGGAAGTTCGTACGGGAGTAATTTTTTGCCCTGTACCAAAAATGCTAACTTTTTGAGCATGAAGAGCTGAAAACCAGGTACTATTTAAAATACCTAAAAAGGCTAAAACCTTTATCGGTAATTGCTTTGAGATTTGATCAGCAGAGCAATAATTAAATAATCTAATTTGATTATTATTTTTGATATAATTTTATTTCTGGAAATCTCTAATAAATGTTATTAAAATTGCTCTTATAATAATTCTTCCCTAATCAGAATATCAATAATTACCCAAAATAATTTATATGTATTAATTTACTAAATTTATCTTGATTATTTCAATTACCTTGAACTTCAAATACCTTTTTGATAAATCTCATTTTTTTGCCAATAATCATTAATTTGAATCTCACCAAGAATAAATCATATAAGTTATATATCAAAATTTTTATTGTGTTTTCGCCCTTGCACTTTTGGAGGTTGCTGACTCTAATAAACATGAAAACTTATAAGTAATAAATATGTAAAATAACCAAAGTATTTAACACAAATTAAAATTTATTCAAAACCTCTTATATATCTGAAATTTTATATTTCCCGAATTATAAACTTACTCAGCTATCCGACAGTTACCCTACTTCTACCTACCTTTTCATAACAATAATATTTAATAGATACCCAGTTAATATTTTTATTGCTATTTATCAAAATAAGCCTTAACTCAATCTAACTAGATTGCAATTCTTAACTTATAAACTGAGTATTTTTTATCTCCGTTCATCAAGCCATTGTTGCAAAATTAAAGCTGCTGCCTTTCTATCAATTAAACCCTTATTTTGAGAAGGAGAAATATTAGCAGCTTTTAGCATTTCCTCAGCTTGAACCGAAGTCAAACGTTCATCAACATATTCTATCGGTAATTCCAGAGCTTGCGACAACCTTTGAGCATATTTTTGTATCTCCTTAGCTTGGAAACCTATAGAACCATTCATAGAATAAGGCAAACCAACTACAAGAAGTTCGACTTCACGTTCTTGAACAATAGTTTGCAATTGAGCTATATCTTTCTGAAATGAAGTCCGCTTGATAGTAGTAATACCAGTAGCAATTAAACCAGTACCATCACATCCTGCAACCCCCATACGTTTTCTACCTATATCCAAACCTAAAGCTGAAATCCGATCTTGAGGCATTGGGAATTATACTCCTTTTTCTATTAAAAATATTCATAATTTAATTTAATTACAAACTCAAAAATCATATAGCGTTTCTCTAGTTAGTTAGGTACGGCTATTTTTCTTATTTTCTATTCCCACTCAACCAGAATTTACTACTCCCTACTCCATAAAAATTACCGAATAATTAATAATTATTAATTTAATTATTCATATTTAAAGCCTCCCTTTTCAAGGGAAAAAATGCTAGAATATCTCCTTATCTTCAATTCCATTACTATTTTCAGCCGAGGTAATCATCCATTATCCATTATTAATTAATGAAGAATTTTGTACCTCGCTCAGAGATAGAAATTTATGTAATTATCAGATTTTTTCATCATCATTATTTTCTACACTTTTTGAATCAGGAAGCATAAATTCCGATGCAGAATTTAGTTTTTCATTTTTCCCTTCCCAATAATGGTTATTATTAGCATTTGCCTGAGAATTACTACGCATATCTTTTTTATTTTGCATCATTTTCAGCCAAGAACTACGACTAGGAACAGGTTTGCGAGCTGGTTGTAAACTTTGCAGAACGTCTGAAAATTGGAGGTCAGAAATAACTGATCTAGACTCTCTAACCTTATGCCAAACAGAACGAGACATCAACAAAGTATGTTCAATTTGTTCAGCTTTTATCTGTTCCAAATATGCTTCACGTTCAGGTTGATAATCAGCAGAAGCAAGTTGCAAAGATTGATTAGGAAAATCTTGAACCAACGTTGCCATTTGTGATAATAATTCTGGATATAACCAAGTATAAGCTGGATGTACAGTTAACTCAGCTATGTGTGGTTGTGTACCATCACGACATAATTGTATTTGGAAGTAACCTATTGCTGCTTTGCGTTGAGATTCAAACACATACCCACTCACCAACTCAGTATGATTAAGCCATTGCCTAACTCCTTCAATCAAACCACCAACAAAGCTAGTTTGAAAATCTTGGACATGGCGGTCAAATACTTGCCTTACTAGAGGTGGCATAGATGCTGTATCTAATTGATAAAGCAACTGAGCATCAGCATTACTAACAGGTAGTAAGTTTGGTAAATTTGGCTGCTTTTGGGCTAACTCTTCTAATTTTTGGGGAGCGATTGTCCAGTAAGTAATTTGAGCCAATGGCTGAAAACCATTTTGGCGATACAATGCCATGGTATCTTTATCATTAATATTAACTTGCAATAACCATGTCCGTGCTTCCCAAATTTTTTCAAAGCAGTATCTAAGTAGTTGAGAACCGATTCCCCTAGCATTTCCTGCTTCTTCAATAAATATCCTTTCTACTCGCCAACTGCTGCGAGTGCGATTGCTTGGACAAACTTGAATTGCTCCCTTAATTTGTCCATCTATTTCTGCAACGTAGGAAGTTAACAAATATCTACAGGGATTAGGGAAAAGGCTCAACAACTTTATTGGCCAGTACCAATGATTAATTTGTGCCAATTTCTGGCTAAGGTGAATGGGAGAGAGATTAAAAGTAACATCTCGGTGGCTATGTTGGACTTCTGGAGTTTCCTGACATAGCTTTTTAATAGCTTCTAGGTCGCGGTACTCTAGAGGACGGATGAGCACCTGGCTTTGCTTTTGGCGGATAAAAGGTTTCATAATTTTGTGTTCTTGGTTTTGGGATGCTTAGGTCAAGATTAATGAATTTAGAATTTAGAATTTAGAATTATTAAATTGTTAGGGCGTGTCATCAATTAAAAAATTGACAAAATAGTTATTGTGTGCTGTAGGTCGATGGTAATCGCTATGCCAATAAAATCACTGAAGCTACCCAATACCTCCTAGAAAGTTAACCGAACGTTTATCGTATCTAGAGCGTGTCATCAATTAAATTTGAAAGGGTTATTTGGTAAGAGTTTTGGGATGCATGGCCTGAAAAAACTCTAGAGGCTAAAAACCTTGAGTGACAAAGCTTATAACTTCTAATTGATGACACACCCTAAGTAATATAAGATTTTCAGTTAAGTTTACAAATCAGCTCTAATTCTAAATTCTAAATTCATCTGATGACAATGGCCGAATCAGAACTATAGGGGTTTGCTCATCAGCATTTCCGGCAGGATTACTTATCAAAGCTTCCTCTAGTAAAGATTGAGATACGTTAGATGTTGCTGCTAATATCTTAACTGCTTTTAAGTCATTAACGTCTACTATTGCTGCACCTAGACCTGTTGCTTCTTGTATTTGGTATACTACTTGCTGAGGATTTTCTGGACCTAAAACTATAAATTGGTCATAAGGAGGTAAGGTTCCAGTCACATCATCTATTAGTCTGGCTTGTTCTCCCGCAAGTTGGTAGAACATTCCTGGTTGTCCTAATATTTTGGCAATGGAGCCTCCAAAAAAAGCTATTAATACTTTTATTGGTCCGACAATATCTACTAGAGTTTGCATTC
The DNA here is from genome assembly GCF_010672085.1 of Okeania sp. SIO3I5. Lineage (GTDB taxonomy): Bacteria > Cyanobacteriota > Cyanobacteriia > Cyanobacteriales > Microcoleaceae > Trichodesmium. The sequence goes on along the minus strand of NZ_JAAHHT010000047.1, from coordinate 2,177 downwards.
CACAAGCTGTGGCCAAACTTGAGGTGGGCAGAAAGAAGTAACAAATACGTTTGGCCACCCATCCTGGTTTGACATCTGTGGGGTGACGAAAACGGCCTTGTATTAGAGCTAGAGGTGTTTCACCTATTGTAACTATGTCCCCTCTTTGAGCATGAGGAACTACATAACGTTTGATAATTTCTATCGGATCATCTAACTCAGTTAATAGGTGAGTCCGAATAGGAAATACTTTTGCATTTTTTGCTTCTCGTTGATTTGGCGTAGTATTTGAGTCAGGAAATTTTAGAGGGACAATAATATGTTTGACTTTGGGAATTCGACCACCAGGTCCGTAAGTAATATAATTTACTTTAATCCAAGCTGATTTTAATTGCTCTAAATTATTACCTTGAATATCAATTGATATTTTGAGTTTTGTCTTTTTTCCTACTTTTACTATATAAGCAAACCAATAGTTATCGGTTCTAGCTGGAGCATCTTCATGGAAAGGAGTAATCTTAGCTTCACAATTTACTCCTTCTAAACTTCCATTTGATAGTAGTTTTACTTCTGCCTGTACTTCTGGCACCATAATTTCTAGGCTTTTAGTACAGTTGCATAATTCCATTTCACCTACTAATAGATATTTTTCTGGTTCTGCAACTGCTAAATTCCAGTCTCCAGAGGTTAATTCTAAGGCATTACCAGGACGTTTACGATATTGTAATTCTAGTGCTAACCAGCTTAAAGTTATAAGTATGGCTAAAACAATAATTCCTATTGTTAAAATTTCTGTAATCACTTAATCTCCTAACTAGATATTATTTAATCTAAGTTTACTTAATATAATTTCCTTCATTTTATTTGAAAATCCTGTTGATTCTACATAAGTCTAATTTATTTAGCCAACTATAAAATATATTTTTTATTGATATATACTATATATTATGATATAATATTATTCTTTTTTGTGAAGGAAGAAGTATAGCACTACGCATTAAGGTATTTGACAGTAAGCATTCAGCCATTAGCAGTCAGCTTTCAGCTTTTTAATGAACAATCTAGCTCCATAGATTTTTAAGATTAACTGATGGACTTTTACCCATACTTTGAAAAATCTCTAAATTACTTTTTCCTCTTTTAAAAGTAGTAAAGCTGATAGCTGAGAGCTGACCGCTGAATGCTTACGTTCTCCAGAGATTTTTAAGATTAACTGATGGACTTTTACCCATACTTTGAAAAATCTCTAAATTACTTTTTCCTCTTTTAAAAGTAGTAAAGCTGATAGCTGAGAGCTGACCGCTGAATGCTTACGTTCGACATCTCTAAATCTTGTTTGCGCAGCATGACCTAGGAAAACCTTTTGACAGTTTACTATTCCCTATTACCTATTCCCTATTCCCTAGCGCTATAAAACTGAATATCCAGCAAAAAATTTCACTTTTACTTCTGAGTGAAAAAAACAAAATTTAAAAATATAAACAAAAAAATATATTGGGCTATTGTCGTTCTTTTTTTGTAAAGATTTGTAAACTAGATAGATAGTGTTTTGTGGAATTGTGCGACTCGTTGGCCACTAAACCAGTAAAACTGGGTATAAATGGCCGTCCGTGACCAATCTTAAAGGAGGTTAAATATTCGGTCATTGGATAACTCTTATTACCTTGATGGTGAAATTCCATCCGCCTTGTTGTTAGGTTGACATCATAGATCACACTGGTGAGACTGAACATCAAACTGGTGAAGCTGGTCTAAAAGCGGGAAAATACCAGTTACCGAGGAACGATACCGCGAGCAAAGGTTGACAAGTGGACGAAGAGGAAGGTAATTAAACTCTCGTAAAATACAACCACTCCGAAGGTAGCTATGGAGTGTAGGACGAAAGTCAGGGGGTCTTTGGATAACCTTATAATTTCGAGGTTATCAGCAACCACACCGAACCCTCCGGGAGACTTTACCCCACTAAATCAATCGTAATAAAGGAATAAGGGAACGAGGAAACCTCCTTAAGACACCTAAGAATACAGGTCGAAATCTTAGGAAGCCATTCAAGGTCAATCTGCACTATGGATGCAGGTCTTAGGGAGAGTAGGATTGGGTAAGAAGCATACTAATTAATAATTAATAATTAATAATTAATAATTAAGAGCGGACGAATAAGAGTAAATATTCAGTATCTGAATTGCTTAGTTTTCCCT
>NZ_JAAHHT010000469.1 GCF_010672085.1 Okeania sp. SIO3I5 | reverse complement strand
TTATCTATTCCTACGAAATCAGAATTACTACTCCCTATTCCCTATTCCCTATTCCCAGTTAAGTGTTCCCAGTTAAGTGTTCCCTAAAACCAAATAATTTTGTACTTCACGCTTTTTGGGAATTGCTGTATTAATTATTAATTATTAATTATTAATTATTAATTATTAATTATATTAATACCTAATACCAATTCACTTGAAGGATGTCACAAATAGTTTCAAACTTTAAATGTAAGCATTCAGCAGATCGCTTATCAGCTATCAGCTTTCGAGGTACATCTACATTTCCAATTATGGATTTACAACTCAGACTTGTCGTTTTTTTGCTTCAATTTTCTGATTGAAAATGTGCTATAAGTTAAAGGAAGAATTGCTTGATTTAAAGGTTAGAGCTGAGAGCTGACTGCTAATAGCTGAATGCTTACCTTTAAATATCAAAGAATTGCCTAAAACTTTTGTATTATCAAATTTTTTAGCATATAAAATCTCATTTCATAATTCTGAATTCAGAATTGAGAATTCCATGAAACGGTATAAGGTAAAGTATCATCAAACCTCTAGTAAATTATCGAATTTAATTATGTACAGAGAACCAAAAGCAGACAAAAATACCAATTTTAATAATCATAATATTTTTCCTGTAGAAAGGGTAAACAAATTACTGTTTCAGTCGATTGATACTTTGGAAGAAATCCTCAAAAATCAACAACTTCCAGCACAAGAACGAGCAACAGTAGCTCTAAAAATTCTAGAAATGACAGGTATTTTATCTCAGCAAAATAATTATTCACCAGCTACATTAGTATCCGAAGCTCAACAACAACTAAATCAACTACAGACAAATAATGTAGAAACAAATGTGTTGACTAAAGCACCACCAAAAATACAAGTAAAACCTAATTTTTTAGCTGCTGATTATGTGGAAATTACAAATTTTTTATTGCCGGAAAACAATCAAAAAGCCATAGAGGAAGCAATTCAAAAACAAGACCAATATGTTGAATCAACTACAACAACTAAAGCAGATAAATATCGCCAATCTTATGTACTATTTTCACAATACTTTCCTGAATTATCAGCGCTTATTCAAAGTCAAATATTAGAAATTTTGCCAGAAGTATTAACCAAACTAAATTTTCCTGCCTTTGAGATATCAGAAATTGAAGTGCAATTAACAGCACATAATGATGGATGTTATTACAAAGTTCATAACGATGCAGGTAGCGAAAAAACTGCTAGTAGAGAAATTAGTTATGTTTATTATTTTTATCAAGAACCTAAAGCTTTTTCTGGGGGTGAACTGAGAATGTATGATACTGAATTAAAAGGTGGTGGATCAATAACTCATCAGAATTATAAAACTATTACACCTGTTAATAATTCAATCGTCTTTTTTAACAGTCGTTGCCGACATGAAGTAATGCCTGTTGTTTGTCCTTCTAAAGCATTTGAACATAGTCGATTTACTGTTAATGGTTGGATTAGAAGGTTAGTTTCTTAAGAAAGGAAGAAGGAAGTATTGAATAATTAATAATTAATAATTAATAATTCTAGACAGTACAAAGTTCTTGGAATAACTATAGCTAGCTAAGGCTTTCAGCGAACCTAAGGTTATCAACTATCTATTAAAAGCTGTAGGTGCTTTCAATAATTAATAATTAATAATTAATAATTATCTCTTCTTATCAAGAAGAGGATTTGCTGAAAGGAGTTTTTTTCTGTTTTCTCCATGAATGGAGAGGCTTTAAAACCTTATTTTTCGGTAAATATTGCAAGAAGGGAAAAATGATAGAGATAGCTGTCTAAAATTAATTTAAAGCAGCTATTTTTTGTGATTTTCAAGCTTCAGATGTGAAATAATTTTCTGAAATTACTTTAGCATCAGGAAGGAAAAAGGAAGGAAGAAGTAGGAGGAAGTAGTAAATCTTGAAAAAAAGGGAAAAATGATAGAGATAGCTGTCTAAAATGAATTAATTGAAGTAGCTCTTTTTTAGAGACTGAATGTATCAGGAAATATAAAAAGGAGATAGGGAACACTTAACTGGGAACAGGAAACAGGGAATAGGAAATAAGAAATAAGAAATAAGAAATAAGAAATAAGAAATAAGAAATAGGGAATAGGGAATAGGGAATAGGGAATAAGAAATAAAAAATAAGAAATAAAAAATAAGAAATAAGAAATAAGAAATAAGAAATAAGAAATAAGAAATAGGGAATAGGGAATAGGGAATAGGGAATAGGGAATAGGGAACAGGAAATAAGAAATAAGAAATAAGAAATAGGGAATAGGGAATAGAAAATAGGGAACAGGAAATAAGAAATAGGGAATAGAAAATAGGGAACAGGAAATAGGAAATAGGGAATAGGAAATAGGGAATAGGAAATAGGGAATAGGGAATAGGGAATAGGGAATAGGTATGGAGGTCCGAAGAAATCAAGACAAGTATTGAAGAGTTAAAATCAAGGGAATATATATACATTTCCACCTAATCAATCTACAAAATTTCAATCTTTTGAAGTACCTTTTACTTTGAGATTTTAGTCACTCAACAACTCTCTTAAGACTTATTTTACAAACAGTTTCTTAAATGGCAATATGAAATGATTCCTGAAAAAACTGTAGGGGTTTGGTCTCCAAATCCGATTTTTGCTTGGGGAAAGGAAACCAAACCCCTACGATTAAATATTACAACCTATTTAGGATGGG
>NZ_JAAHHT010000468.1 GCF_010672085.1 Okeania sp. SIO3I5 | reverse complement strand
TAGGAAAATTCGTAGGTGTTGGGAAACAAAATCCTGAGAAATATTGATATAAATCCCAAATCAGGAATTCGATAAATTGGGAAAATTATCTAGGAAAATTCGTAAGTGTTGGGAAACAAAATCCTGATTAATATTGATGGAAAACCCCAAAATAAGGAATTCGATAAATTGGGGAAAATTATCTGGAAAAATCCGTAGGTGTTGGGAAACAAAATCCTGATTAATATTGATGGAAACCCCAAAATCAGGAATTCGATAAATTGGGGAAAATTATCTGAAAAAATCCGTAGGTGTTGGGAAACAAAACCCTGATTAATATTGATGGAAACCCCAAAATCAGGAATTCGATAAATTGGGGAAAATTATCAGATAAAAATTCGTAAACTATTCTGTAAATTAGAGAAATTATGTATTAAAAATTATCTGCAAAAATTCTATGGATTTGGAAACCAAACCCCTACAACTGTCTGGGAAAAATCTTAATCTTAGGGTTTGGAGACCAAACCCCTACAAAAACAAAAATTTATCTTCAATTCCAATAATCAGTTATCATAATATTTATAATCCAACTTTTTATATATTAAAAATAAATCAAAAAATGCCTCGAATTTTTGACAATATTGAACAACACCTACTCCCCATACTGCGGGATACTATTGAAACTTCAAAACGAGCAGATTTTTGTGTAGGTTATTTTAATCTCCGAGGGTGGAAAGAAATAGCTGACAAGATAGAAAAATTTACAGGAAATGAAAATTATTGTTGTCGTTTGTTAGTAGGAATGCAGACTTTACCCGAAAAAGAATTACATGATAGTTGGGCTTTTGAAAAAACGGAAATTGGGATGGATAATCTGAAGGTTATTCGTTTAAAAAAACAAGTAACTCAAGAATTTTGCGAACAATTAACTTGGGGCGCACCTACTAATAAAGATGAAGTTGCTTTACGTCTTCTCAGACAACAAATTAAAAACAAAAAAGTAGTGGTTAAACTATTTCTCAGATATCCCCTCCATGCCAAATTATATTTATTTCATCGCGACGATATTAATAATCCCATAGTTGGTTTTTTGGGCAGTAGTAATTTAACTTTGTCAGGATTAAAAAAACAAGGAGAGTTAAATATTGATATTCTTGATTATGATGCTTGTCAAAAACTTCAGAAATGGTTTGATGACCGATGGAAAGACCGTTGGTGTCTTGATATTTCCCAAGATATAATTACAGTTATTGACGAAAGTTGGGCGCGAGAAAAGTTGATTCCGCCTTATTATATTTATCTAAAAATTGCTTATCATTTATCGAGTGAAGCTAGAGCAGGATTATCAGAATATCAAATTCCTCGGAGTATTAAAGATCGATTATTTGATTTTCAAGCAGCGGTTGTGAAAATTGCAGCTCGTTATTTAAATCGACGGGGGGGAGTTTTAATTGGGGATGTTGTTGGTTTAGGAAAAACTCGTATTGCTGCAACATTGGCAAAAATTTTAGAGGATGATTTTTTCTTAGAAACTCTGATTATTTGTCCGAAAAATTTGGTGTCGATGTGGGAAGAATATGTTTACAATTACAAATTACGAGCTGAGGTTATTTCTATTAGCAAAGTGCAAAAAATACTGCCTAAGACAAGACGTTATCGAGTTTTAATAATTGACGAAAGTCATAATCTGAGAAATCGTCAAGGTAAACGTTATCGAGCAATTCAAGAATATATTGCTCTGAATGAAAGTCGCTGCATTTTATTAACAGCAACTCCCTACAATAAAACCTATTTAGATTTATCAAATCAACTGCGGTTATTTATTTCAGAAGATAAAAATTTAGGCATTCGACCAGAAAAATTGTTACAGGAAATAGGAGGCGAAATAGAATTTAGTCGGAAATATCAAGCTCCGGTGCGGTCCCTAGCAGCATTTGAAAAAAGCGAACATCGTGATGACTGGCGAGAATTGATGCGACTATATATGTTGCGTCGCACCCGTAGTTTTATTCAAAATAATTATGCTCAAGTTGATGAGACTGGGCGAAAATATTTAGAAATGAGCGATCGCTCGAAATCCTATTTTCCGATTCGTCAAGCAAAAACTATAACGTTTGACTTAGGGGGAAGTGAAGATTTATATGCGCTTTTGTATTCCGAAGCGGTAGTTAATATTTTGAGCGAGTTAAATTTACCGCGCTATGGTTTGGGGAGTTATGCAGTTTATCCAAAATCAGCGAAAGGAAAATCGATGACTGATGCTGAGTCGCGACAACTCAAAGATTTATCTCGCGCAGGTAAAAGGTTAAAAGGTTTTTGTCGCACCAACCTATTTAAACGTTTAGAAAGTAGCGGGGTGGCATTTTTACAATCTATCGATCGCCATATTCTCCGAAACTATGTGTTTTTGCACGCCATTACTAATCAACTTCCGTTACCCATAGGTTCGCAAGATGCAGCTTTCCTCGATCCTCGCAACAATGATGAAGACTCCATATTTTTCGATTCGGAAGATGAGGAAGAAAATACAGAACTCTCGACGATCGCCTCGATCTCTGAAACTGAAACAGAATATCAGGAGCGAGCAGCCAAAATTTATCAAGAATATGCCACCCAATACAAAAGTCGTTTCAAATGGATAATATAGAATCCGGGTAATTAGTTATCGTATTACTGAGGAGTAATGAGTAATGAGTAATGAGTAATGAGTAAGGAGTAAGGAGTAAGGAGTAAGGAGTAATATCAAATCCGGTTGAATACAAGAGTGT
>NZ_JAAHHT010000467.1 GCF_010672085.1 Okeania sp. SIO3I5 | reverse complement strand
TCCATAAAACAGCTCCAGTTGAAGTTAGAGAAAAATTAAGTATTCCAGAAACAGAAATACAAAATGCAATTTCTCAATTGTGTAGTGGAACTTATACTCAAGAAGTAGGAATTCTTAGTACCTGTAATCGTTTAGAAGTTTATGTAGTTACTAAAGAAATGCAGCCTGGTATTCGGGAAGTAACTCAGTTTCTTTCTGACTCTAGTAAAATACCTTTAAATCAGCTTCAGCCTCACTTATTTATGCTACTCCATGAAGATTCTATTATGCACTTAATGCGGGTCGCTGCTGGATTGGATAGTTTGGTATTGGGTGAAGGGCAAATTTTATCTCAGGTTAAACAAACTCATAAACTCGGACAACAATATAAGGGTATTGGGCGGATTCTTAATCGTTTATTTAAGCAAGCTGTAACTGCTGGAAAAAGAGTAAGGACAGAGACAAGTATTGGTACTGGTGCTGTTTCTATTAGTTCCGCGGCAGTAGAATTAGCTCAGATGAAATTGGAGGATTTATTTAATTATCAAGTGGCTATTGTTGGTGCTGGTAAAATGTCAAAATTATTGGTGCAACATTTATTAGCTAAAGGTGCAAATAAGATATCAATTATTAATCGTTCTGTGGGACGCGCTCAGGATTTAGCAAATAGTTTTAAAGATGCAGATATAAATGTTTATTCTATGTCAGAAATGAGTCAGGTTATTGCTGATTCTGATTTAGTTTTTACTAGCACTGGTGCAACTGAACCGATTTTAGATAAGGCTAAATTAGAGGTGATTTTAGACCCTTTAAAACCTGTAATGTTGGTGGATATTTCTGTACCTCGTAATATTGCTACTGATGTTGATGAGTTGCCAAATGTTCGTTGTTTTAATGTGGATGATTTAAAGGCGGTTGTTGCTCAAAATCAAGAAAGTCGTCGGCAAATGGCTATGGAAGCTGAGGTTTTATTGGAGGAAGAGGTGGAAGCTTTTGATGTGTGGTGGAAGAGTTTAGAAACGGTCCCGACTATTAATTCTTTACGAGAAAAAATAGAGACTATTAGGGAGCAGGAATTGGAGAAAGCTTTGTCTAGGTTGGGGTCAGAATTTGCGGAAAAACATCAAGAGGTAATTGAGGCTTTGACTAGGGGTATTGTGAATAAAATTTTGCACGATCCGATGGTGCAGTTACGAGCGCAACAGGATATTGAGGCGAGGCGTCATGCTATGGAGACTTTACAACTTTTGTTTAATTTGGAGCCGGAAGTTAGTTCTGGAAAAGTTTTTTAGCTGGTGCGTTAGATGGTTTAGTGGGGTATAAATGCCCTACTAATAGTCTACCTAATTTTTCTAATTTTTTAGTTAGTTGAATAAAAAGTCTAGTATCTGGGAAATATACCCCATTTAACTAAATAGTATCGCTTTTTCTTCCAGTCAAGCCTCTTTATTTTTAACTAAACCTGTCCCCAAACCATAAATAAATAGGGTTTGCTGATTAAATTTTAAAGTATTGACTCCTAAAGGTTTTAGCTTGTAATGGTCTTGAAAAAGTACAAGGTTTTTGCTCCAAAAAGGTTAAGCATGGAGCGGATGAAAGGGTTGACAAGAGCCGAAAAATCAAGGGATAATTCTTCCTTATGCCTCCTCCCTTATTCCTTACTCCTCGAGTCTCGAGTCTCGAGTCTTCTGACTCCTACCCTAACCCATAAGACTTTTTGAGCAAACCCTATTTAGGGTTTGCTCAAAAAAGCAGAGTCTGGTCCGTGTGGTCCGGGTGGGAAGACAGAGTAAAGTAGGAGGAATAATTTTTCCTTGATTTTTCTACCCTTGATTTCCCTAAAATTCTAACTTTTTGGTAGTTATATTGGGAAAAGTTGCACTTTTTCGTTACAGTCGATGGGGGTATCACTACCCCTCACTTCTGATTCAAAACCGGACATGAGAGTTTCCCACTCATCCGGCTCCTGATAACAAAGGATATTTTGATGGTTAGGTACACATACTCCCTTCTTCCCACTTTTACCCTATAAGCGGGTTTGACACACTCTCTGGTGTTTTGCCTTGTTCAGTTTCTGTTTTCCGCCCACCTTTGTTACCTCCCCACGTCAGCCTATCCCGTACATTACTACGGGCTTGCTTCTTGAGGAATCCTACATCCTTATCGACATTGGTTAAGCTTTTCCTACTCGATATTGAGAGTCGATGCATGGGTTACTTCGTTCCCTGATATCATTTCACGTTAGCTTTAGGTTCCTAGTGTAGGCCGACCTCTAATTAGGTACGGAGCCAACGGGATTTGTTTGGCTCCAATCATACGAGGCATACCTTTTGGTTCAGGAGTCTCAACGCCTTTCTCCTGTCCTATTTCACGACCCATCGTACTAGATTCTCTGTGCGATAACCATAGCCAACTTCCCTGGCAGAGGATTAGGATGACATTACCCTGACTCTGCTTTAAGCCCATGCACTGAGAGACAGGATTGCTAGTACCTGAAACCTGGGACTTGGGAGTCATACAGTACCCGTGTAGGAAGGAATTTAACCTCCATGAGTATCAGAGTTATCCTTTTACAGGACTGGCTGAACATAGACGCCTAGGGTCTATTTAGGCCAAACGAGTCGCACAATCCCGAAAAAGGCTATAACCTTTATTCTATTAACCCATAGGGGTGGGTTAATTTTTTGTGATGAAAATTAGATTATTGGGGTGGGGGCAGGTTTATCGGAATAATTTGTAATATAGAATCCGGTTATATAATATATGTTCATAATTGTATCTACACTTTATACTCCCCATCTCAGATCGTAAGAGTAC
>NZ_JAAHHT010000466.1 GCF_010672085.1 Okeania sp. SIO3I5 | reverse complement strand
TAGGATGAGCAACTGGATCGTCTGGATTAATATAACGTTGAATTAAACAATTAATTTCTTCTCTAGATATTCCTTTTGCCACTGCTACAACTGCTAAAGCAGGAAAATTTTTCCCTATTTCTTGAAAGCAAAAATATTGCTCTCGAACAGACATCTGAGAAATTTCTATTTCTGACAGTTTTGCTAAACCTTTAATCACGGCAATTGTACTTTTAATTTCTGCATTGCTATACTTCAACCGCATTAATTCAACTTCCGCTTTTTCTGGATTAGGATTCACTAATATTGCTAATTTAGCGATCGCCAATAAAGATGTTTTAACTGTATCGCGCACCCCAGTTGCTAACTCTACTTCTAAATTCGACCAATTTTTTGTTAACTGCTTTACGACTATCTCTACCTTTTTTCCTATTTCCAGATTTTCTGTTGCTGCGGGAAAATAATCTGAGAGTAAACCATTTTTCCAAGCTTTTTCTATCCAAATCATTCCGTCAGAATGACTCAAGAAATAACCTAATTCTGTCTGCACTCTTTCTGCTGCGACTTGGGTAAGTAAAGGTGCAAATTCTCCAATAGTTTTTTGAGTTTCTGGGGAAATAACAAAACCTAATTGTGCTGCTTGACGATATGCGCGTAATAATCGAAGAGGATCATCTCTAAGATTCCCAGGTTTTACCATTCTAATAATACCTTCCTGCAAATCTTTCAGAGCATCAAATAAATCTATCAATTCATCAGTAAAAGGATTATAAGCAATAGCATTTATCGTAAAATCTCTACGCCATAAATCTTCCTCCAAACTATCACCTTCAATCTCAGCAAAATCAACTGTCATTCCTTTAAATACCACCCTCGCAATTTTTCGTTCCGCATCCAAAACCACAAACCCCGCTTGATATTTCTTAGCAATATTTCTGGCAATACTAACTGCTTGGTTAAGGATAATAAAATCTAAATCTAAATATTCGCTCTTGCGTTTCAGCAAAGCATCCCGCACCGAACCACCTACTAAATAAACAGGTTGGGGGAGCATTCTTCCATCAAAGGGCCAAGTTTCCGGTGATAAAGCAGACAGGGAATTTATCGACATTGCCACAAAAATCAAATGAGTTTCTTTGCACTGAGACTTTTACTTACGTTAAAGTTAACATTATGTCTGAAAAAAATATTTTTTCCCTCTGGAATAACCTTTGTCTCCAAGGCAAAATTTGATCAACTCCAGATCAAATTAATTTGGGTTAAAATATACCAATTCCCATAAGGAGTGAGGTGCAAAGTTCTTTTGTTTTAGGGAGTTGGGAATAGAAAAGAAAAAAACAACTATACCTCACTAACTTGAGAAACCCTATATAAACTTATCAAATCATTAAGATAAGAAATTATTCCATCTATTAAGATTAAACTTGACCATCAAAGAGGTACTTACAAATGTGTATTTGTGTTAACTGCCACTATGTAGATCGGTGTGTCACTTATCATGCTGTCGAAACTCAGCATGAACAACTTCATTTAACAGAAAATCCAGATTTTGATCCGGTTGAACCTACTATCAATGTCAATATTCGTCCCAAACAAGACGAAATTGAGATGGAATGGGATGTTGTTGGTTGTGAAAGTTTTCTACAAGAAATGGGCAAATGGGCAAAATTAAGGCCAGGTGAACTTGTCCCTACCTAAAATCAGCTATCAGTTATCAGTTATCCGTTATCAGTTATCCGTTATCCGTATCTCCAGCAATAGGGAGGTTTGAAATACGGAATATTGTTTTTTTATCTTCTTAAAAAGGGAGATGGAGTGATCAGGAAATGAAGAGATGGGGATATTAATTAAGTACCATTATCTTTCGTATTTCATATAACTTTTGATATCCCCTTTTTTTGAGATATATTCCTTACCCATAAGTCTTTAAACCTTTAGAGAGAAGCAAAAGTGGGAGAGTAGGAAGAGATTAGATCGATATTATTGCTTAAATAAGTAGTATTAGAGGATTTTTCCTTGTTTCTTTTTTTCCATCAGTCACTCAAATCATCTCATAGCAATTCACTTAAAAGATATTACAAATAGTTTCCAACTTCAGATGTAAAATAATTTATATAAATTACTATAGATTGAAGGTTTTGATCCTATAAAATCTTACTTTAGTCAGAAGTTATAAATTAAATTATTGCTGTGAATAAATTTGAGAATAGGGAGAATGTCTTAATAGTAATGGCAAGTGTAATATTTAAGTTTATTGTCTAGTTCCCGAATTTTCTCGACTGCTGTAAAAAAATCAGAGTGATTGAGATTTACTCTATCTAGATAACTGAAAAAATCGACTCTATTCAAATAGAATAAATCATCAAAATCTCGATAAAATACAAACTCTCCTCAAACTGAGAGTAGGGAGTCAGCAAAAAGAGAGAGAATATATTTAAGTTTCTAGTCTACTTACCGAATTTTATCGACTGCTGTAAAAAATCAGAGTGATTGAGATTTACTCCCTCTGGATAACTGAAAAAAAATCGACTCTATTCAAATAGAATAAATCATCAAAATCTCGATATATGCTAAATTTATTCTAGAGAAACTGTCAAGGTTTAAATTCTCTCCTTTCAAGGAGAAAAAAACCAAAAAACTTTTAATTAATCCTCTTATTTTTGAGAAGAGGTAATTATTAATTGTTAATTATTAATTATTGAAGAATTCTATGATGAGTTACTGCTTTAATTCTACCTGCAAAAAAATACAAACTCTCCTCAAACTGAGAGTAGGGAGTCAGCAAAAAGAGAGAGAATATATTTAAGTTTCTAGTCTACTTACCGAATTTTATCGACTGCTGTAAAAAATCAGAGTGATTGAGATTTACT
>NZ_JAAHHT010000465.1 GCF_010672085.1 Okeania sp. SIO3I5 | reverse complement strand
TTATATAGAATCCGGGTAATTAGTTATCGTATTACTGAGGAGTAATGAGTAATGAGTAATGAGTAATGAGTAATGAGTAATGAGTAAGGAGTAAGGAGTAAGGAGTAAGGAGTAATATCAAATCCAGTTGAATACAAGAGTGTATTGTTGGGGGAGATGGTCCGATTGTCCGATTTAATAATGAACATATACTATATAACCGGATTCTATATTAGGGGGGATGGAGAGCGCGGGATTCTTCAGCCAGATAAGCCCTGACCGCAGTTTTAACAGAAGTGATGTCCTCCTCCTGTGTTGACAACAATCCAACCCACCCCCATCCCCTCCCGGGAGGGGAGCTAGAGGGGTGGGTGAGTTATAGTCCCTATCTAACTCTTGACCACATTTAGGGCATGAATGCCAGCGCTCTGATAAGCTTTTAGATACTTTATTCAAACATTCCCAACAATACTGAGACGTACCTTTTGGATCTACGCGTGATAATTCTCTTGCCTAACTTCCAGGCAACATACTCTAGAAATCAAGAAATTGATAGTAGCTGCATCTTGCAAAGACTTATTTAGTCCTGACTTAGATGATTGACCATTTGGTAAGAATTGACCATTATCACCTAATTTAGCTTTGCAACGTCGGAGTAAAGAAGCTATTTGTAGGTCTTTTAACAATATCACCTGACAATCACGCTCACAAATGATAAGCCAGTTTGAATTGCCAGTCTAAACGAAGTCTTGCTATCAACTGATGCACTCCCGCTATTTTACGTTTAAGAATATTCCAAGGCTTTGAATGTTTTTGTCTGTTAGCTAATCTTGCTTGAAGTTGAGACAGCCGATGTTCAGAGTGCCTAAAAAACTTACGCACTTCTATAAACTCACCATCAGATGTAACAGCATAGTGCAATAATCCCAAATCAATACATGCATGAGTTTTCTCGACTTGGGTTGAATTTCTACAACCTCGCGAGGTACAGCCTTATCTTCTATCGTGAAGCTAATATACCATCCGGAGAGCTTCACGGATTACTGTACCTGTCTTAACCTTGAAACCTTCTGGTATTGGGCGATTATAGACAAAGGGGACTTGCGCCAATCTTTGGTAGATTGACACAAAAGCGACCGTTAGCATTTTTGATATGGGTTGGTGTTTGATAACTGGGGATAACTAAAAGAATTATAGTAATGCTTTCCCTTGAATTTAGGTGTACCACTGGTTTTACCGTTTTGCTCAGGTAAAGCACAAGTTATCCATCGTAGTTTGTACACGCGCTCATAACATCTTGCAATACCTGAGAGTGCATGGACTTGTATTCAGGGAAGAGTTTTTTAGTTTGTGCGTGCGTTGGCTAACTGTACTATTTCCCAAGCTACATAACCATTGATTATGTTGGGATGTTTGTTACCTTTTCTAGTTATCGAATTACCAAAAATGTCCTTTTTTCTACCCCATAAGGGTTTGTATCCTAAACTCTGGAATGTGCGTGGTAAATTCGTTGTACGGACGTTCGCATTTTCGTTACCGCCCAACTCAACAAAAATGCGTTTCATGTCGCGCAACGTTAACGTTTGCGGAGCATTCCGTAGGAAAGTTGTGCGCCAGCTAAACGTCCCTACTACTGAAACATTAAGAGGACAAGGGTTAAGTAGTGTGCGCGTTGCTTCAAACCAGTTTAGCTGAAAGGCTAAACGGTAATTATATTGCTGCCTCGCCATGGACAACCAATTAGATATAATCACCCCTTGGGTTTTGTGTGGTTTGAGCTTGTACTTATATTTCAGTAGCATGGCAGAATCTACCAGGATTTCTCAAAAAGCTATCATAATGGCTGTGTTAGAAATTGTCAATAGCTATAGCAAAAAGACCATAGGAAAACCTCACACTCTAGCCCTGCTCTCCCATACGACGCTCCCCTAATAGCTGCCGCACTTGCGGGAGCCAACGGGAGAGCGCGGGACAACAGCCGGGGGAGTTAAAACTTCTGACTTCTGACTTCTGACTTCTGACTTACCGAAATAATTAGATAATTCAGGTTTAAAGCCTCCCCTTTCAAGGAGACAAAAGAAAAAAATTTCCTTTTAACCAATCCTGTTCTTTTTGACATACTCCCGACGTTGCCCTTTGGCGAAAAAATACGGATTCTTCAGTCTGGGAAACCCTGACCGCTGCGCATGACAGAGGTGATGTCCTCCCCCTGTGTTGACATTGATAATAACAAAATGCTCCTAGCTTGTGTCTTGGGCATATGAACGTTTAGCTTATGAAAGTATCCGAATCCTGGCCTTGGCTTTCATCCCGACGCTCCCCCTCCCCCCTATGCACGGGGGGTTAGGGGGGATGGAGAGCGCGGGACTTCCCGCCAGGAAAGTTAAGAAGAGATAATTATTAATTGTTAATTATTAATTATTGAACTCCACTATACAATACCGATGCTACCGGACATGATATGACTCCTACCCTAACCACCCATACTTTATTCAGCAAATTCTCTTGTTGACAAAACTAATAATAAGTGTTTATACTTCTTTTTAGATAACACAAATGATGTTATCTTTTTTCAAACACCTAACTATTGGTCAACAGTTAAGGAGGAAATTATGCGTACTAGAGAAGCGTCTTTTTTATTAGGTATCTCTCGTCAACGTTTATTAGTCTTACTCGCTCAAGGAAGAGTCAAAGGAGCCGACAAAAAAGGCAGATTCTGGGAAATTCCAGTATCTAAAAGTGGTATGCCCGTAATAATTCCCGCTCGGCGCGGTCCGAAAGGTATCTGGCACAAGCAAGAAACCAAGGTACCTCAAATGATTCACGTTAATCAACACAACATTAGAGATAATATAGGTAAGCCTCCAGAGGAAATGC
>NZ_JAAHHT010000464.1 GCF_010672085.1 Okeania sp. SIO3I5 | reverse complement strand
ACCGTACATTACTGGTTCTCCTTTAAAAATGCCCAATTTGGTGACAATATTATCAATAGATATCGGGCTGAATTCTGATTTAATTATGTTGAAAATTTGGGTCTGAAGTTGGCTTGATGTGGTCATGCTAATCTCCTATTTAATAGTCTTGTTCATATCGGGCTGCTATGCCATAAATTGCGGGTTTCTCTGGGGAGCTTAAGTTGCCAACTATTTTGAGGGTTTCTAAGATACTCAAAGCCCTGTTTATTTCCTTTTCGGAAAGCTGAGTTTCTGCCATAATGTCAGCCATTTGAAGAGGTAAATCATTTTCTACTATTGCGTCATAAACTCTTATTGTTTCCATAGTTCTCTTTGTAACTTCGTCCCTAATGTTTGTCAATTGAGTCATAATGTATTCCTCTAATATGTTGATTTGTTCTCGTAATATTTTGATGATTTTCCTGTCAGGATATTTCTGTTTTATTCTGGTAAACTTTTCAACGTAGTCTACTCCCCCGACACAGAATATTAGCCCGCGATATGGACTTGAAGACCTTTTCATCAATATATTAATCTCCTTCAAAAAAGTTACTTTTCCTCTTACTAATACTGAGGATTTCCTTCTAGGTAATACATCATCCCCCACCTCTCAAATCCCCAAATTAGTCCTTTTTTTTCTAGGGTAGATAGGCAGTTATTTATTGTTTTTTTTGTGTACCCAACTTCGATTGCGATATCGTAAATAGTTAGTGGGTCTAATTCTGATTAAATTATTTGGAAAACTTCTGTTTGAGATTTGTTTAATTTGGTCATTTACTTTGGTAATAAGAATATTAATTGCTTATAAATTACTTATAAATTACCCAAAAACAGTGTGTATAGACTAAAAGCGGTGCTTGAAAGCGGTGCCCCAAAATCTTTGATTTCTTTCAAGGCTCTGTTTAGTTCTCGTTTTGTATAAGAATTTACAACTTGACTGGCTTTTTCTCTCAGGTTTTTATCAGGAACAGGGAGCAAAGGGTTAAAAAGCCATTGTGCTTCCTGTTGCCAGGTTCCTGTGTTACAGTCATACTTAATAATGCTAATTGTAGGTATAATGTAGCCAAACTTCATCCAATGAACTGCATATAAATTAGGTGAGTCAATTGACCATTGATCTGTCGGCTTTATATGTTTGTCGATATTATTTAACTCAGGACTCCACAGACTGAACTGCTCAAATTTTTCAACAGTAAACTTTGTCTGACCATAATTTGGGTCTGATAATTTACGTCGTTTTGCTTCTCCCATAATTAATTTACTCTGATAATAAAGTTGGTGATCGCTTTACTGAAAGTTACCGAAAGTTACTGAAAGTTATCGCTTGTCTATAATAGTCAGTGGGTCTAATTCTGATTAAATTATTTCAAAAACTTGGCTTTGAGATTTGTTTAATTTGGTCATATTAACCTCCTTGAAAAAAATACTTTCTTAGGTTGCAATCACGACTCCTGATGGATTGATTTTTGACGAACAAAAATAACTTCGCGACCTTTCATTAAGTTGACTATTGGTATGTAACTCTCACTTAAACTCTTTGCACATTCCTGCAACAGTTCTATATCTGTTGCATCAAGATAACACATTAAAGAGAGTATCGAAGTTTTTATATAGCCATCGTTATTTATAAAGGTAAGTGCTGGAACAATTTCATTTTTGATTTGGATCTGGCTAGTTGCTACAATATCTGCTGTAAGTGCAAACTTGTCAAAGAAACCTTTTTCAACCAATTCCCTAATATCGGCTTTGGTTTTTTCATCAAGTAAACACAATTCTCCAGTGCTAATAATGGTTGGTTTCCCATAATTTGGGTCTGATAATTTACGTCGTTTGGCTTTTCCCATAATTAATTTCCTCTGATAAGAAAGTTGGCGATCGCTTTACTGAAAGTCACCGAAAGTTACCGAAAGTTATCGCTTGTCTATTTTTTCAATCCCGTTCATTGCCGTCAACAATATAAAATGATGCAAAGAATTATCCATTGCAAGGTGTATATGTCAATAGCTTGTGGGCATTGTTCCATTTCATAAAAATTACCGACCGCTTAGATAAGCGATCGGTATCCCTGATAGTTTTATTCTAATGTTTTTGATGCACCTAGGAACCCTTCTATCTCTTGCTTTAAATCAGCAAGGTCTTCTTTAAAGTCTTGGGCGAACTGTTGATTCTCTTCTAGCCGTTTTTCCAATCTGCCACGGTGCGAGCCAATATACTGGTTAAACCTTCCTGTTAACAGTTCCAATTGGTTGGCTAGTTTTTTAAGATAGTCTCTTTCGTTGCTATTGTTTCCTGCTTCAATCCGGTATCCATTTGTTCTCGTATTATCTCTTCGACTACCTGACTCCGGCTCACTTCCGGGTTCGTCTGTGCAGCCAGTGTTTGTATGTAGTCCAGAACTGTCCGAGTCAAACTTACCGACGTTGAATATTTCGGTTCGTTGTATTGCTTCGGGCTTACTTTGGGCATTTTCTTTATTCGTAGAATTCATGTTTATCTTAGCAATATATTGTTGTCTTAGCAAGATGATGCAAGCTACAATTACCTTACAAATATTTTAGCAAGAATATGTTGACATAACAATATTATCTTGCTAAGATAAATCCATACACAAAAAAACCAAGTTCTGAAGGGCTTGTCCTAGCGGAGCAGGAGTTATTTGTGTATCTACAATTTACAGACTATCTACCGAAGTTTGGGTCAGGTTTACGTCTGCCTGACCCTTCCCTAGAGATAGTTGGACAGTTGGTAAGTGAGTCAAAATTGAGCCAATTCTATTACTGACCTTAGCATTGTTGACCTGGTGTGTGGCCACTGAAAGGATGCGAGTAAGTGAGCAGCACAGGCCATGAA
>NZ_JAAHHT010000463.1 GCF_010672085.1 Okeania sp. SIO3I5 | reverse complement strand
GATGACGCCATAACACCATTGAGTAGGATTCACACATATTCAATGGTGCCCTGCGACGGATTGTTAAATGCCTTTCATCGTCTAAATTTTTGCCGTCTAACGCACCCTACTAGACTACTTTTTTATTCGTTATTATAACCATTATTCAGTCAGCAATTTGCAAAGCATTTCAGCAATTTCAGTTTTTTATTGAATAGGTAAAAGGTTTGCCATCTGTTAATTGATATATCCCACATTCCGCACTTCATAATGTAGTACGAAAAGATACATGAACGATAATCAAAATTTTAGCCAACAAATTAATAGATAGAACATAAAAAAGTGAGTGGCACAACTATTGTTGGTGAATCAGGGAGTTCTGTTGGCAGCAGAAAATACAGGAGCAACTACACTCCCATTGAGAGCATCAATCAATTTTTTCAATTCAAGTATTGCGATCGCGAAAAATTGCGTCAACAGTATCGCTTATCCGCAGCGTATCACAGATAATATTTTTGACAACAAGAGGGTAAAAACTGTAAAATCAAGCTCCGTTCTTCTGTGAGATTAACTACTTTTTGAGATTGATTTATTGTCAACAAATGCACCCCTTGAAAGCATTGAAATATCCATTTTAATGTGGGAGTATTTGTCGGCTTTCCTAACTGGTTTTTGAGGAGATTACTGGTTCTTTTTAAAGTATTTCTTAACTCTCTTTGTCCGAGATTATATACTAATAAACATATTGACATAACAAATAATATTGTCTCTACTATGCATAGGTTTTTCCACAAAAAAACTATCAGCAAAAAAATGTGGGTCTTTGAGGAATCTAAAACCTCTTTCACAAGCCTGCTGATTTTTATAGTTCCACAGTATTTCTGGACTTTTAATTTCTGAATTTGACTCAATATTAGTCCCCAGAATAAATCGACCTGCCACTAAAGTTCTTCAATAATCTCTGAGACTCTTGGTTGAATTTTTATGTGATGATGATAGACTATAGACTGTTTATTCAAAATTTTTTCCTTGATTTCTAAAGATTCCACATTCCATAATTTCAGTTTTTTGTTGATAGATTTTAAGTAATTTTGAGCTTGAGTAACTGTATCAAATCCGGTTGTTTCTAATTTTTTAGCTAACTTTAATGCTGTCTTTTTTTCTTGCTCAATTTTCGACTCTAACTTCTGGATGTCACTTTTTTTTCTGGATTCACTTTCAACAATTAACCATCTTTGTTTTATACCAGCATTTCTGGACTTTTTGCTCCAACCATTTATATCCTTTTTCTTGAAGCACCTTAGTTATTTCTTGAATTTCTGGGTCTGTTTCCAGGGAAAATTTTACTTTTTCCAGGTCTAATTTAATTACTTCTTTAGCTTTTTTTAAAGTCATTGGAACTCGAGTCTACCATTTTAAATTAGAGATTAATTTCAGATTCTCTTGACTATATAGGGCACTATCACAGACCATAATACTATCTAGTTTTATCTGTTTTTTCACCTCGGTTAAAATTTCACCAAATACTGCTTTATCTGATTCATTGCCATCAGCAGTTCTCATAAACAATGGTATTCCACTATCACTACTAACAACTAAATCTAATACACATTGTTTTAAATCTGGTCGATGGTCACGGGAGTATCCCTTTGTAATCAATATCGGTTTTTGTTCATAATTTTCTGTAGATTCAATTTGATTGTATTCTCCATGTTGCAGGAAATGAAGTGGCATCTAGGTGAGCATATTTAGTCTCAATATTAAACTTTTTGATAACTAATAATCCTATTTCTATAAATAAATTTGTTAAGCCTAATTTATAAATTTCATCCATTACTCTACCGATTTTATCATCGTTTAAATATTCACACTTAGTACCTGTTCCTAATAATTTTTCTACTGCTTTATCTTCAAAGAATTGACTAAACAAATATAACGGACGTGATATCATGCCTAACCCATTCAGAATTAAAGCTTTAACTATTTGTCCGGTAGTAATTTTTTCTCGATTATCTACTCCTAATTTTTGGTTAATTATTTCCACTATTCCTATCTCATCAATTAGTCCTGCAACTATTCCTAAGTGGTCGATATTTTTAACTGTTATTTCTTCTATTAAAGACATTTTTTTGACTGAATAATAACGCAATCATCAGCTTTATGATCTCACTTACAGTCAATAAACACTATAAGTAATTCTACTTAATTAAATACACAAGTTTTATGTAACCTGTTGTGATACAATTTGAAGTGCGGAATGTGGGATAATAGATAGAGGTAATAATGTTAAGGGGGATGAGCAAAGGACTAAGAAACTCCTAATGTCATGCGCTGTCACCAAGATAATAGTAATGAACTACGAGATCAAACCGGAAGTACAGTGCTTAACTTTGTAACTTTAGAAAAATTCCCAAGTTAAGAAATTTGTGTAGCGATGGTGGAGATGTTCTTAACTTTTCGAGAGCTGAAGTTTAGATTGGGAATGGCTTTAGGGAATTACTGGTGCTAAATTCTTAACTTTTTTCTTAAAATTGTAAACTTTGGTGGTGTTAAAGGTGAAAAATTGGCATTTTAGATAAAGTATTAACGATTAACAAAGGAGTTAAACATGGAAGGTTTTGTCAATAACCAAGACATCACTATCAAGCTCAGCAATAAAAATGCTGGCAACCAGTATATTGTAGTTTTTCAGAAGCCATTTAATGTCGATGAGATGTACGATACCCTCTTCCCAACTGCTTGGAAATTAATCCCATTGGGGAATGGCGGAGAGGTAACAATCACATACCCAATGATGATTCAGATTATGGTTAAAGAAAGTGTACCTGTTTATGATGCACAAAACCGAGGTACTATCAAGGAAAGTAATTTAGGGCAAATGTGGGAGTTCTTCATTAAGGATAAGTTTAATCTACTAGAG
>NZ_JAAHHT010000462.1 GCF_010672085.1 Okeania sp. SIO3I5 | reverse complement strand
TTAAAATGCCCTATGGTTTTATTTTTAGATAATTTAGAATTGCTTCGTATCAACGAAATCGATCAAGATTTCTTGGGAATGCTCCGCTCTTGGAGTGATAAAGCTAGTAGAAATCATCTCTGGCAAAATTTACGATTAGTCATTTCTTATGCTCCGAATATTGAGATGAAAATCAATCCTAATCAATCCCCCTTTAACATCGGTACGACTATTGAAGTGCCAGAATTTACACCCAAACAAGTACAACAATTGGCTGAAAATTATCAACTTAACTTAGATAACTATCAAGTAGAGGAACTAATGAAAATGGTGGAAGGTCATCCTTATTTAGTAGATTTGACTTTTCATAGTCTTAAAACTTGTAATGGCATGACATTAGAGAAAATCTTAGAAACTGCTCCGACAAAAGATGGTATTTATCATAGTCCTTATTTACAAGAATATTTAGCAATTTTAAAACAGCATCCAGACGGAGTTTTAAAAGAGTATCCAGACTTAGCTAAATGTTTTCTGAAAATAATTAAGGGCGAAGATATAGGAAATCTCAAAAGTCATGCTATTAAGACGCTTATGAATTTAGGATTAGTTAAAGACCGGAATGGTAAAATATCAGTTAGCTGCAAACTTTATCGTTTGTATTTTGAAAATTATTGGGGAGATGTTGAATGAATCCATTTTATAAGTCTTTTAATTACAAAGTAGGGGGTAGTCTAGATTTAGATAATTCTAATTATGTAGTGCGACAGGCAGATACAGAGATTTATAATACTCTGAAAAAAGGAGAGTATTGTTATGTTTTTAATGCTCGGCAAACAGGTAAGTCAAGTTTGCGGATTAGGACGGCAGAACGACTGCGAAAAGAAGATATTGCTTGTGTGGAAATAGATTTAATGGCAATTGTCAGCACAGAAAGTAATGTCGGACAAATTTATGCTGGAATTGTGCAAGAAATAGCTAGTGGTTTGCGATTGGAAGTTGACTGTTTAAGTTGGTGGTTGAAACGAGAAGTATTAGAACCTAAAGAACGTTTGATTGAATTTATCGAGCAGGTAGTTTTAACGAAAATTGACAAAAATATTGTAATTTTTATTGATGAAGTAGATTGTTTGCGAATATCAGATTTATCTCTAGAAGTTTTTCTTAGTTTGATTCAAAAATTTTATAAAAAACGAGAAAATAATTCAGCATATCAACGGTTAACTTTTGCTTTGTTTGGCGTGGTAGAAATTTCCGATTTTTCCCTTACTATGATTGGTAATGGAATTGAGCTTTCAGGTTTGGAATTTCCAGCAATATTGCCTTTAGCAGAAGGATTATTAAAAAAAGTAGGTCGTCGTCAAGAAGTTCTCAAAGAAATAATTTTTTGGACGGGAGGACAACCTTTTTTAACACAAAAATTATGTCAGTTAGTTGCTACATCATCCACCAAAATTTCTACTGGTTTAGAAAAACAGGAGGTGGAAAAGTTGGCACTTTCAAACATTATTCAAAATTGGGAATATGACGAAGAACCAGAACATTTACAGACCATAAAGAATCGCCTTCTCACCAGCAAATATTCTATCAGCAAATTATTACGCTTGTATCAGAAAATTTTACAAAAGGGCAAAATTCGAGCAACAAATAATCCCTTACAAGCAGAATTACAGTTAGCAGGTATAGTTAGGAAAGAAGAAGGGAAGTTAAAAATTTATAATCCGATTTATGCTCAAGCTTTTAACCGAAATTGGATAGAAAAAGTATTAGCAGAAAAAGAACCCACCAGAATTAAAGACCATATTCGGTGGGTAATTTTGTTGTTATTATCTTTAGCAAGTTTCCGGTTACTATTTCCCCAACTTTATGTGCAGCTTAACGACTGCGGAGTTGATAATTATTTAGTCAAACAATATCAACTAGCTCGGTTTTATTTCCAATGCGCTTTACTGTTAAAACCAAATTACAAAAAAGGACATTATAACCTCGGTGCAACTTATGAAAGACTAAACCAATTTGACAAAGCAAGGAGTGAGTACCTTATTGCCGAGGGAGTTTCGGAAGCTTACAGTAACTTAGCTCGACTTTATATTAAAGAAAAACAATACTCGGAAGCTATTGCCCTACTCGAAAAAGCTTTCCAGAAAGACAAAGCTAAAACCGATCCACTTCTTCGTTATGCTTTGCTGAAAAATATGGGTTGGGTATTGCTGGAGCAACAGCGTTATGCAGAAGCAGAAACTTATTTGCGAGAGGCCATTGAATTAATAAATACAAAGGCGATCGCTTACAAGTTACTGGCGAGGTTATTGGAAGCTAAGGGCGATCGAGAGGAAGCACAAAAGATGTGGCAAAAATTTCGGCAGTACGCTTTGAACGAGTCATCGCGGGAATATGAATATTAGACCTCTCCGGAAAAGAGGGAACAGGGAACAGGGAACAGGGAACAGGAAGAAAGAATAGATAATTTCTGGATGAGAATTGATTTGATTTTTAATTTCCGGAGATGTCTATTAGATATGGGAGTATTAGCAAAAATTCCAAATTTGGTAGGGGGGTTTGGAGACCAAACCCCTACTAGACATGAATTGTAGCAATACTATTAATATTTTTAGTCTCCGGATGAATAACTTTTCCTTTATCTTTATCTGGATCTGGATCTGGATCTGGATCTTTCCCTTCTTCTGAACTCAATAATAAATTTTCGGTTTCAGGAGTATCTATACCTATAAAAGCAAAAGTTGTTGCTGTCGGTGGGCAAGCGATATAGCTGCCACTAGGTTCCGCCTTTAATGTCGCGCAGTATTTTCCTAGGTCATGCTCCGTAAACATATCCGCGACAGGCGAAAACGGCATCAAAGTAATAATATTGGCCAATAAAGCAATTAGATTGCAAAAGATCGTAAGAGCACACGGCTGAACTCACGACACTTACTTCT
>NZ_JAAHHT010000461.1 GCF_010672085.1 Okeania sp. SIO3I5 | reverse complement strand
AGAATTTTCTGTTTCCAATTAGCTAAATTTGCATCAGATTCTCCTAATAATTGACTGATTAAATCTCGAAAAGCTGACACAAAAGCACTAAAGGGAATATTACGATTAAATTGATCATATTTTCCTTTGATAAAATATCCCCTTTGTCGAACTATGGGTTTATGAACTTCATTGATAACAGCAGTTTTCCCAATGCCAGAAAATCCTGCCACCAACATCATTTCTGCTCTTCCTTCTCCCCCTTTTGTGGGAGTGTGGGGGGAATTACCAAAGGGATTACTAACTCGATCAAAAGCATCCAGTAAGATTTGTACTTCCGTTTCCCGTCCGTAGAGTTTTTCAGGAATAATGAAGCGATCGCTCACATCCCTTTCTCCTAACTCAAACGATCTAGTTTTCCCTGTCGTTTCTAATTGTTGCAGACATCTCTCGAGATCGTGCTTCAAACCCAAGGCACTCTGATAACGCTCTTCTGCATTTTTTGCCATTAACTTGATGACTATTTCTTGCAAGACTTCTGGCACTTGAGTTTTCAAGGGAAACTTGGGTTTCTCGGCAATATGACAATGCACTAATTCCATTGGATCGCTACTTTCAAACGGTAATTTTCCACTTAGGAGTTCAAAAAATGTTACTCCCAGAGAATAGAAGTCGGTACGATAGTCAATACCTCGGTTCATGCGTCCGGTTTGTTCTGGGGAGATGTAAGCAAGGGTTCCTTCCAGAACGTTAGGGTTAATTAGTTGTTGTTGTTCAATAGGTAATAAACTGGAGATACTAAAGTCAATGAGTTGAATTTGCCCAGTCTCCGGGTGAATCAGAATGTTAGTTGGTTTAATGTCTTTGTGAATAATGCGTTGTTGAGTTAAATAATGGATAGCTTCTGCTAGTTGAATTCCAATGTTGAGGAAATTTGCCAACGTTTGCTCTGAGTTTTGCCAATACTTGGAAAGAGCGATCGCTCCTGAGTCTGGCATAATTAAAGCATAACCATTATTATAGCGTTCTAAACCCAGAGGTTGAACAATAGCTGGGTGTTGCAGATGACAAGTGATGATGTATTGGTTGCGAAATTGGACTAATTCATTGAAACTAGGGTAACGGTTCCGTAGAACTTTAACGATCACAGACTGCCCAGTGCTGTTTTGAATAGATTTATAGACTAGGGTTCGTTTTCCGTCATATATTTGGTTTGTTTCTTGATATCCAGGTAAGTTAAGCATGATTTTCCCCTGAAAAATTCAGAAAAGATAATTGGTTTTATTTTATACCAATTTCATCAACTTGAGCTACTTAGGTTTGGAGTAGTCAAGAGGTAAGGTGAGTCGCCTTACTTTTTGAATTTGGTATTACTACATTTTATCATTTTCTAAAAGTTACTTGGCTATTAGACATCTCCCACAACCACTGATTCAATCAATTCTTATTTATAAATTATCAATTATAGTTGCTTGGAGATAAAAATTTAAAATGCTCAAAAGCTGACTATACAATACCAATTCTATAAATTGTTGCTACAAATATTTGGATTGTTTCTAGTAGTCAATAGTCAATAGTCGTAGGGGCGATTCGCCAATCGCCCCTACAGTATAAATAGTTTGTATTATCATTTTTGGCTATGAAACAATCTATTCTAGTAAATTTGCATGACTAATTAAAATACTTTAGTTGACTAAGCTATTTGTAACATTCTTTTTTCACGCTTGGTAGTATAAGAGTTTCAGGATTTTATATCATGTCCGGTTAAATACTTATATCAAATTAGTAGTCAGTAGAGGCGATTTCCTACGGAATGCTCCGCAAACGTTCTTCGCCCCTATTAGACATCTCCAATAATCAAAAATAAAATCAATATCTTATCCATAAATTATATAGAATCCGGTTATATAGTATATGTTGATAATTCTATAATTACTTCAGTATTCAATCTCCCCTACTCCCGTACGGACGTTTAGCTAAAGCACAACTTTCCTACGGAATGCTCCGCAAACGTTAACGCTGCGCGACATGTTTGCGCAGCATTCCGTAAGGAAAACGCATTAATGCTCAAGCAACGTCCCTACCCTACTCCCAACTATACAATAACTATTCAACCGGATTTGATATTACTTCTCCCTATTGCCCATTGCCTATTCCCTATCCCCTCTTTTCTGGAGATGTCTAATCTATAACTGTTGACAGCGGTTTTCATGATTAGTAGACCACAGTAGGGACCTTCCATGGAACGTCCCTACCGAGTTTTGGTTGTGAAAATGTGGTTCATCAAGAAAGAAAAGCGCTGTAAGCGGATTTGATCTGACTACTGCAGGATGGCAGAAATAACAATTTGCAGTTACATGCTTAAGCTTTATTAAGCAATACTTTTGAATGCGTGAATGCGTGAATGCGTGAATGCATGAATTCCGCGTAGCGGCACTAGGTTAAATTGGAATATCTATGATAAATTCACTACCTTTTTCCAGTTGAGAAATACACTGCAATTCTCCTCCATGTTGCTCGTTAACTATTTGGTAACTAATAGACAATCCCAGTCCAGTACCTTTACCAACTGGTTTAGTCGTGAAAAAGGGGTCAAAAATATGTTGCTGAACAGTCTCACTCATTCCTGGTCCATTGTCAGCAATGCAAATCCTGATCGTCTGCTCATTATGCTTTTCACTGGTGATACTAATTACCGGATAATCCTGAGTTTTGAAAGCATTTAAAGCATCAATGGCGTTAGTGAGAATCTGTAGAAACACTTGATTGAGTTGACTGGCGTAACAATTGACAGGGGGTAGTTGAGCATAGTTTTTCACTAGAGCAATATCTGGGTGGGAGTCATCACCTCTGAGGCGATGTTGCAAAATCATTAAAGTATTCTCTAATCCTTCATGGATATCTACCTGCTTTCTTTGGGATTCGTCAAGGCGAGAGAAATTGCGCAAACC
>NZ_JAAHHT010000460.1 GCF_010672085.1 Okeania sp. SIO3I5 | reverse complement strand
TAGTCAGTTAGTATTAGTTTTTCCTGCTTTTAACCTCTCCTATCACCTCCGAAACTTAACACATTTACCGAATTATCAAGGTTTAAAGTCTCTCCTTTTAAGGAGAAAGGAGAAACAAGAAAAAATTTTCATGATTAGTCAATCCTCTTCTTTTCAAGGAGAGGTAATTAATAATTAATAATTAATAATTATTAATTGTTTAAGCACCCAATCAAATATAGCATTCATGGATGAGAAATGGTATTAGACCTAATTTTTTGGTAATTATCCATTATCCATTAATGAATCCCCTACTCCCTACTTTTTAAAGATAATTCTAACTGATAACGATACAATGCTACTGGGCGATTAACTGCTAAAAAATAATCTGGATCTTGAGGAGATAAATAAATAGCAGTTATTTGATTTGCTTCAATTATTTCTCCTCGCTCTTGATCAAAAATATGATAATAATTTGTAGTTGTTTCTACCTCATTTAAGTAAATCATTGTCTCGCCCTGAAATAGCTGCTGAGTTATTTCACAACTAATAAAATTATCTGGGTTTAATTGTTCGCTACCACGACTGGTAATAACTGAAACCAACTCTAGATTATCTGCCAAAATAGTTGTCTGACGATTAGGATTATCTTCGTCAATTTTGACAGATAAAATTGCATCATCACCTAACAATGCTTTACCAATATTCAACCCATTAAATTCTCGATCTGCGATAACTGCTTCTGGAGGTAAATCTAATTTTTCAATTTTGCTATTATTAATCAAAGAAGACCAAGATGTAGGAAAATTTATTAATTTTTGTTCCGATATTTCTTTGGTATTCAAGTTAGATTTATTAAGCTTAAATCTAACTTGAAAATTTACTGGTTGATCCAAATATTGACGATTATTTTCAAAACCTGGCGTGACAATTTCTGGAGCTAATGGAGCAACCATATCTACCAAAGTGCTTTTCAGATTCCAATTTCCCGCCATCCAATCTGGATAAATTAAATCTGCCTTAGCAGCACTAATTGATGGTTTATTTTCCCAGTTAGGAAAATTAGCAATTCTGTCAGCAAGGGTTTCTGCTATTGCATCATTACTCCAAAGTAAAACAATTGTAATTAAGCTCAAATTCAAGATTACTTGCCAAAAATTTTGATAACTTTTCATAATACTAAATTGATAAATGTTTGTGACAAATGGTAAGGACATTGTATGCAACGTCCTTACATAAGAAGGAAGAAGTAAGAAAGAGTAAGATAAAATCCGCTTGCAATGGAAATGTTATAGGTTTATAGGAGATAGATGTTAGTATAGTGGGGTATTTAATAAACCCGGTTTCTCTGCTTTTTTATACAGATGCTACCGGATTTGATATAAATAGTATAATTAAATATACATAGGCGTGAAAAATATATAGACTTTTTGTAAAAGTAGGGAACAGGGAATATATTTTCAGTAAAAATGTACATAAAATGATTTTATCAGGAAATTTTACAACTATAGCTTATGCTAAATAAAAGGCAAGTTTATTTTCTGGAGATGTCTAATAATTAAACAGTAGGGACTTTGTATGCAACGTCCTTATCCTCAAATATTATGACTCCTGACTCCTGACTCCTGACTCCTCCAATTCACAATTAATTTTAATTACGCTCAGGTACTTAATATTATGCAAATTCAAATTCAAACATTTACAGTCCATAAAAGATTTCCCTTAACTATTAGTCGCGGAACTACTTCTAAGAGTACCAATATTTTAGTAAAAATACAACAAGAAAATATTGAAGGTTGGGGAGAAGCTTCACCAATTTCAATAGGAGAAAAACCACAACCTACCACAATTTTACAGCAAGCTTTACAACAACTTACCCCTGCTCTAGAAAAGTTTAATCCACTTGAGCGACAGCAAATTGAGCAAGTCTTAACAGAATTGCAAATACCATCAGCAGCTAGAGCAGCTATTGATATGGCCTTGCATGACTGGGTGGGTAAAAAAGTAGGGTTGCCTTTATGGCGACTTTGGGGATTAGAACGCGATCGCATTGTTCCAATCTCAGTTACTATTGGTATCAGTACCCCTGATGCTGCTAAACAGAGGGTGCGAAATTGGTTAAATTTTATTGATGCACGAGTGTTGAAAGTCAAATTAGGTAGTCCCGAAGGTATTGAAGCAGATCAGGCAATGTTGATGGCAGTGAAAGAGGAAGCACCTCCAGATGCCTTGTTATATGTAGATGCTAATGGGGGTTGGAGTCTGAAGGATGCTGTAAAAATGTGTGACTGGTTGGCAGAAGTTGGAGTTGTTTATGTGGAACAACCATTAGCTGCTGTTTCGGCAATGACAGACTTACCTGATCTGTATGAGCGATCGCCATTACCTATTTTTGTGGATGAAAGTTGTTTTACTGCCAAGGATATTCCTCAGTTGGCAGACAGAGTACATGGTATCAATATTAAGTTGATGAAGTCAGGGGGGTTAACCGAAGGGATGCGGATGGTTTCTGTAGCAAAAGCTTGCGGTTTGCAGGTAATGTTCGGTTGTTATTCTGACAGTTGCTTGGCAAATACAGCAGCAGCACAACTTGCTCCACTAGCAGATTATTTAGATTTGGACAGTCATCTAAATTTAATTGACGATCCCTTTATAGGTGCAGTGATGGAGAAAGGGCGGTTGTCGCCAAATGATTTGCCTGGGTTGGGAGTTCGGCACTTAGAAGTCATATAGAATCCGGGTAATTAGTTATCGTATTACTGAGGAGTAATGAGTAATGAGTAATGAGTAAGGAGTAAGAAGTAAGAAGTAAGGAGTTAGGAGGTAGGAGGTAGGAGTTAGGAGTAATATAGAATCCGGGTAATTAGTTATCGTATTACTGAGGAGTAATGAGTAATGAGTAATGAGTAATGAGTAAGGAGTAAGGAGTAAGGAGTAAGGAGTAATATCAAATCCAGTTGAATACAAGAGTGT
>NZ_JAAHHT010000046.1 GCF_010672085.1 Okeania sp. SIO3I5 | reverse complement strand
TTTCAATTCCTTCAGCTAAGACATTGACATCATTCCATAGAATAAAACTACGAAGATCAAAATTGCCAACTAAGTCAAGGGTAATAGTAGCAGTTGCAGAACCTGAAGAAAATCCGTTAAAATTTGTTGTGCTTCCATCAGCAATTTCTTCTAGAAAAAAATCATTGAAGTTTTCTGTTAGATCGGAAGTTGGAACAATTTGATTGTCATTAATTAATGAAAAAGCTTGAACCTCGCTCATATTTAGTATGACGCTTAAACCGATACCTAGAGCTAAACAGTTTTTCAGTACCTTCTTCATGTGGATTTAAAACAAATTAATGTGATCTATGGTTGATTAGAATTGATGTAAAAGCTGATGTCAAACTCTGTGAAAATCCTACAGTATGGGTTAACTGGTAATAGTATATATTTTCTCTATACCACTCTGTATAAACTACAAGATTTTAGATTTTTATCTTTCTAATTTTCCTGGGTTCAAAACACCAGTATCTAAGGTAGGGACGTTGCAGACAAAGTCCCTACTGCAAAATAAATTTCCTAATTTAGGAAAGCACTGATGCCAGAAGTAAAAGCATAGAAAGGAGCTACAGGATGTGTAATTAATTTTGCAGCTATTAGTTAAGACGATATCGGAATAAGTTGCTGGGATTTAAACTACCTATTAATGGAGATGTTTGATAAAATAAGTATATTCATAAAATGATTTTAGAGATAATATATAATTGTATTGTTAAGATTATTTTCAATAAAAAGTGCCTCCAATCAAATCAAGTCATAACCTTACCATAAAATAATGAATATAAAAATAATAGAATTATGAATAACCAGCAAATTACAATTCTAATAGTAGACGATTGTGCCGATAATTTAGATATTCTCTCGGAGCTAATTAGTCAGAAAGGATACAAGGTCATACAAGCTATTTCTGGTGAAGTAGCATTAAAATCTTTAATTGGCAATAAACCAGATTTAGTATTAATAGATGTGATGATGCCAGAAATGGATGGATATCAAGTATGTAGATGTTTAAAAGCTAACCCTCTAACTGCTCATATACCAGTGATTTTTTTAACTGGTTTATCTAATACTGATGAAAAAGTCAAAGGATTTGCAGCCGGAGCAATAGATTATATTACTAAACCAATTCATCCTGAAGAATTATTCGCAAGAATAGAAACTCAAATTACAATCAAAGAACTGGAGATAAAATTAGCAAAACAAAATAAGCAACTACAAAAAGAAATAGAAATTAAGAAACAGCAAGAGAAGAATTTGTCAGCAATTATTACTAATATGTCAGAAGGTCTGATGATTATTAGCAGAGACGGTAAAATAGTTTTTGTGAATCCGGCCACAGAATTGTTATGGGAAAAATCAGCTCAAAAACTAATAGGTGAAAATATAGGTATTCCTCTGGTAGATGGTAATGAAACAGAAATATATATTCGACAAAAATCTGGAAAAATTATCTTTATAGAAACACGCATAGGAGAAATTATTTGGGAAAATCAAACAGCTTATCTCCTGACTATGAAAAATGTCACAGAACGCCGTAAGGAACAAGAACGTTTAAAACTATTAGAAAGAGCAATATTTACAGCACCTCAAGGAATTGTAATTAGCGATCTCCAAGCAGAAAATCAACCATTAATATATGTGAACTCAGGTTTTGAAGAAATTACAGGTTACTCAGCAGCAGAAGTTATAGGTAGAAATTCTCGTTTTTTACAAGGTAGTAATACAGATAGAACAGAAATAGAAAAAATTAGACACGCGATCGCTGTTGGGGAAAGATGCCAAGTAGTATTACAAAATACTCGTAAAGATGGTAGTAAGTTTTGGAATGAAATTACAATTTCTCCAGTATATGATGATTATGGGAATTTGACTCACTATGCAGGAGTACAGATAGATGTTACGGAGCGCATAGTTGCAGAACAAGAATTACGGGAAAGTGAAGCGCGTTTTCGTTTGATGGCAAATGATACCAATATAATGATTTGGGTATCAGAATCTGATGGTGATTGCACATTTTTTAATACAACATGGTTAGAATTTACTGGATACAATTTGTCGCAAGCAGTAGCATATGGATGGTTAGAAAGCGTTCATCCAGATGACCGAGAAACTTGTAGGCAAACTTATGCAAAGAGTCACAAAACTCCTGCTAAGTTTAAAATAGAATATCGTCTGCGTCGCTCTGATGGCAAATACCGATGGATACTAGATACAGTTAGGCCAAGATTTACTCCTAATGGTACTTTTGCAGGTTATATTAGTGCTGGTATTGATATTACAGATCGCAAACAGTCGGAAATCGAACTGTCTAAAGCAAAAGCTTCCCTAGAAAGACAAATAAAAAAGGCATTATTGCTCAGAGATATTACTCAAAAGATTCGCTCTTACTTACAACCAGAACAAATATACCAAACAGCAGCAACTCAAATAGCAACAATTCTCAAGGTAGATCGTTGCTTGATTCATACTTATACAGAGTTTCCGATACCAAGAATTCCATTGGTTGCTCACTATCAAAGTTCCGATCTAGATTTAATTTCTAATTTGGAAATACCTATATTAGGTAATGGTCATGCTGAGTTGATGTTGTCACAAGATTCAGCGATCGCGACAGATGATGTTTATGCTGAACCTTTGCTCAAAGCAGCTTTCCCTTTATCCGAGCAACTTAAGATCAAGTCAATGATGGCAATTAGAACTTCCTATCAAGGGAAAACCAATGGAGCGATCGGTTTGCATCAATGTAGTTATATGCGTCATTGGAAAGTAGAAGAAAAAGAGTTATTAGAAGCAGTAGCAGCTCAACTAGGTATTGCGATTGCTCAAGCACATCTTCTGGCACAAGAAAAACAACAACGCCAAGAAGTAGCTCAACAAAATCAACTATTGGAGCAAGAAATCCAAATTCGGAGACAGATCGAAGAATCACTCAAAAAAAGCGAAGAACGTTGGCAGTTGGTACTAAAAGGTAATAATGAGGGGATTTTTGACTGGAATATTCAAACCAATGAAGCCTTTATTTCACCAAGACTAAAAGCAATATGGGGGTATCAGGAATATGAAATTAAATCCCATTATGATGAATGGTGCAGTCGTATTCATCCAGATGATTCTCATAGAGTTAGAAATTTTTTAGAGGAGTACCTGGCGCGAAAGCATTCACAGTTCAGTATTGAATACCGAACAGTCTGTAAAAGCGGTATCTATAAATGGGTTTCAACTAAAGGACAAGCTCTTTGGAATGAGAATGGTATTCCAGAAAGAATGGTAATTTCTCATCAGGATATTAGCGATCGTAAACAGATAGAAGAAGCTTTAAGAGAGAGTGAAATTCGTTATCGGGAGTTGGTAGAGTCACAGGATAGCGTACTGGTTTGTAGATGGAAAGCAGATGGAAAGCTTACATTTGTTAACCACTACTACTCTGAATTTTTTGGTAAATCTGCAAGTGAACTCTTAGGCAGTAATTTTTGCCACTTGATACAGGATGAACTAAGTCAGCAGCAGATTGAATCAATGAGTCCACAAATTTTAGAAACTCAAATGAAATCTGCTTCAGGAGAATTACGATGGTTGAGTTGGACAAATCAACCAATTATTGATCGAGATCGAAATTTAATTGAATTTCAATCTTTTGGCATTGATATTACAGAGCAAAAACAACGGGAAGATGCTCTGCGTTTGATTGTTGAAGGAACTGCAACTTATATAGGTAAGGATTTTTTCCATGCTTGCGTTAAAAATATAGCTCAACTTTTACAAGTTCGTTATGTTTGCATTAGTGAATCAAAGGAATCAAAAAATCTCGTAGAACTGAGAGCATTTTGGACTGGTTTAGAAGTAAAAGATCGGATTTTTACTTCCCCAGTAGATACTCCCTGCGATCAAGTATTGGAGGGTCAAATTTGTCGTTATCCAGACTCCGTACAACAATTTTTCCCTCAAGCTTCTTTTTTAATTGAATTAGGTATAGAAAGTTATTGGGGTTTCCCTTTATATAACTCCCAAGGTAAAGTTCTTGGTGTGTTAATAGTGATGGATGTTTTACCCATAAATCTTAGTTCTTCTCAAGAGTTAATTTTGAAAATTTTTGCCGCACGAGTGGGAGCAGAATTAGAACGTTTGCAAGCAGAGGAAAAACTTAAAAGTTCCCAGCAAAGACTTTCATTCCTGTTACAAAATACTCCAGTTGGAGCGATCGAATGGAATACTGAGTGGGAAATTGTGGCATGGAACCATACTGCAGAATTAATCTTTGGCTATACTGCGAAGGAGATAATAGGTAAAAAAGGATTAGAATTGATAGTTCCTGAAAATAGTAACGTCTTGCTGGAAAGTATGACGGAAATACCTCTGAGTGGTAACTACACGATCGCTGAAAATTTAACTCAAACGGGTAAAACAATTGTTTGTGAGTGGTATAATACTCCTCTTTTAAATCCAGAGGGAACAATTATTGGATTTGCTTCTATTGCCATTGATATTACTGAGCGTCAGCAGCAAGAGTTATTACAAAATGCACAAAATACAGTCCTGAAAATGGTAGCTCAAGGTGAATCGTTATATAAGGTATTGTTAGAATTAACAACTCAAGTTGACAAAATATTACCATCAGTGAATTCTGTAATTATGTTGGTGGAACCGAATGGTGAATATTTACGCCCTTTTGTAGCACCTAATCTTCCTCAAGTTTGGCTAGAAGCTATTGATCCTATATCTGTTAATATTTGCTCTTTGAATAGAGCAGTTAATCTTCATCAACGGGTAATTATTGAAGATATTGTTAACAACTTGGAATGTGCAACTTTGAAACAACAAGCTTTATCTGCTGGTCTGCATTCTTGTTGCTCTGAACCAATTTTTTCTGGTGGAGAAAAGCAAGTTGTTGGTACTTTTATGATGTACTTTAGCAACAAGCGTTTTATGTCGCGCAGCGACGAATCATCAAAAATAAAAGACTTAGAAATACTTGCGTCTTTAGCAAGATTAACAGGTTTAATTATCGAGCATAAGCAAAGAGAAATTGAACTTAAAAATGCTAAAGAAGCTGCGGAAACTGCTAATTTTGCTAAGAGTAATTTTTTGGCTTCTATGAGTCACGAGTTGCGTACTCCTTTAAATGCTATTTTAGGTTTTAGTCAATTGTTGGCGCGTGATGATTCTTTGAATGAAGAGCAAATTCAACAAGTAAAAATTATTAATCATAGTGGTGAACATTTGCTAAATTTGATTAATGATATTTTATCTATGTCTAAAATTGAAGCAGGTAAAGTTACACTCAAAGAAAACTTATTTGACTTATACGATTTTCTGAAAAATTTGCAAAATATGCTGAGTTTAAAAGCAAATGAAAAAGGTTTAAAGCTACTATTTGAATTAGCAGATGACCTGCCTCAAATTATTACCGCCGATGAAGGAAAATTGCGTCAAGTTCTGATTAATATTATAGGTAATGCCATCAAATTTACATCCCAAGGAAAAGTTAGTTTATTAGTATCTAATAGTGACAATTCCGGGAAAATAAAATTTACTATTACAGATACTGGTTCAGGAATTGAAAGTTCAGAAATAGATGCTTTGTTTGAGCCTTTTGTGCAAACTACTACAGGTCGAAAATCAATAGAAGGAACAGGCTTAGGTTTACCCATTAGTCGTAAATTTGTGCAATTAATGGGGGGAGAAATATCCGTTAGTAGTAAAATAGGAAAAGGCACAAAATTTACTTTTGAAATTCTTGCCAAAGTTCCCGAAGAACTTAAAGAAATAGCAGCAATAGAAACATCATCTAAATCTAATCAAATAAAAATTATAGGCTTAGAACTTAATGAGCCAAGTCATCGAATTTTAGTAGTTGAAGATATCAAAGAAAACAGTCAATTATTAACACAATTATTGCAGCCATTAGGATTTCAAATTCAGGTTGCTGAAAATGGTAAAGAAGCTATATCTATTTGGCAAACTTGGCAACCACATTTAATCTTTATGGATATTGTTATGCCTGTTATGGATGGTTATGAAACTACTAAAACTATTAAACAAACACCCTTGGGTAAAGCCACCACTATTATTGCTCTAACCGCTAATGCTTTTACAGAAAATCGTGATGCTATTTTGGCTGCTGGTTGTGATGATTTTATTGCAAAACCTTTTTCAGAAACCCTACTGTTAGAAAAGTTAGCTAGTCATTTAGGAATAGATTATCTGTATCAAAATTATCCATCAAATTTAGTTCCTAAAAAACCTCAAACAAAACTGACAAAAAAATCTTTAAACATCATGCCTGCTGAATGGTTAGAAGAATTACATTTTGCTATACTATCTGTGAATGAAGAGCGGCTAAATGAGCTAATTCAGCAAATTCCTACAACAGAAGTTCAACTAATAAATTGCTTGAAAAATTTAGTAGCAAATTTTCGTTTAGATGTTATCCTTGAGTTGATAGAAAGTGAGGCATAAATGAACCCAAAAAAAAATCATAATTTACCAGAAAATATCTTAATAGTTGATGATGCACCAGAAAATTTACGACTCTTATCAACTATGCTGGAACATCATGGATATCATGTTAGAAAAGCGATCAATGGCAAGATAGCAATTAACGGCGCACAAATTGCTAAACCAGATTTAATATTACTTGATATTAATTTACCAGATATAGATGGCTATGAAGTATGCCAAAAATTAAAATCTTTGGAATCAACAAAAGAAATACCAATAATTTTTATTAGTGCTTATAGTGAAGAAGTAGATAAAGTTAGAGCATTTGAAGTAGGAGGTAGAGATTATATTACTAAGCCTTTTCAACTTCGGGAAGTCTTGGCACGAGTTGAAAATCAACTATCTATTTATCAGTTACAAATGCAGTTAAAAGAGAAAAATTTGGATCTAGAAAAAGAATTTATTGAACGTCAAAATGCTGAGGAACAACTACATTTTTTATTATTAATTACTCCCCCTATTAGTGCTGCCTTAGATATTAATTCGGCATTAGAAATTACCCTGCATCATATTTGTT
This sequence comes from Okeania sp. SIO3I5, assembly GCF_010672085.1. Classification (GTDB taxonomy): domain Bacteria; phylum Cyanobacteriota; class Cyanobacteriia; order Cyanobacteriales; family Microcoleaceae; genus Trichodesmium. The sequence continues at coordinate 42,443 of NZ_JAAHHT010000046.1, read as the reverse complement.
CAAATATTGGATGGGATTATGGTGAAGCTTGGCTGCCTAATTCTAATGAATCTAAACTTGTACATAGTCAATCTTACTATATTTATTCACAAAATTTATCTGAGTTTCAAAATCATCGAAAAACATTAACATTTGCTCCTAATATAGATTTACTAGGTAGAGTTTGGGCATCTCAAAATTCAGAATGGATAGAAGATATTTCTGAGACATCATCTCAAGAATTTGAACATTACGCTCTTGCCTTAAAAATCGGATTAAAATCAGTTTTTGCAATGCCGATTTTATGGGGCGATCGGGTATTAGCAATTTTGGTATTTTTTAAGAAAGAAACTTTACCAAAAAATCAGCAGTTAATTGATTTAGTGAAAATAGTAGGAACTTATTTAGCAGTAATGATTCAAAGTAAAAAAGCTGAATATACTCTCAAATTAGCTAATCAAAGATTATCTCTACTTGCTACTTTGGATGGTTTAACTCAAATAGCTAATCGTCATCGTTTCGATCAGTATCTAGAGCAAGAATGGCAAAGAATGAAATCGGATAATTTATCTCTATCTTTAATTATTTGCGATCTAGATTATTTCAAATTATACAATGATAATTATGGTCATCAAGCTGGAGATAATTGTTTAAAACAAATAGCCAAAACTATTCAAAGAACTGTAACTCGTCCGGAATATTTAGTGGCTCGTTATGGAGGAGAAGAATTTGGTATAATTCTACCCAATACTAATACTGAAGGTGCTTTGATTATTGCTGAAGCTATTAGAGCAGAAGTAGAAAATCTCAAAATTATTCATAGTCAATCTCAAATTAATCAATATGTGACAATTAGTCTTGGTATATCAACAATAATTCCTGAAGAAAATAACTCACCAAGCGAATTAATTGCTCTAGCAGAAAAAGCACTTGATCAAGCCAAAAAACAACGAAATTGTTCATGCCAACTATGAGTAATGAGTAATGAGTAATGAGTAATGAGTAAGGAGTAATGAGTAATGAGTAAGGAGTAATGAGTAATGAGTAATGAGTAATGAGTAATGAGTAATGAGTAATGAGTAATGAGTAATGAGTAAGGAGTAAGGAGTAATGAGTAATGAGTAAGGAGTAAGGAGTCAAAGGTTAGTTAATTATGAATACAAATCTTCCCGGACTGCCCCCCGATGATTACAACTGTGGTCTCATACGCATGAAAACTGCTATAATAAAAAGCCAATCATTCCTGCGAGCAAAGTGTAAGTATTTAAGCAGACATGATATCATATCTTAATTATTGCTCTGCTGATTAAATCTGAAAGTGTTTACAGATAAAGTTTTTGACCCTTTTAAGTATTGAAAAAGTGGGAGATTTTGAGTTGAAAAGCCTCAAAATGTTAGTATTTTAGACGCATAGTTGGACAGAGAAATTGAGGAATAATTCTAACTCCTACTTCCTCTAAATTCCTATTCCTATTTCTACTGACTACTGACTACTACAAAGAGCAAAAATACTTTTTCAGCAAACCCTAATTAGGGTTTGCTGATTAAATTTTAAAGCATTGACAGAGCAAGGTTTGAGCCTGTAATGATATTAAAAAAGTACAAGGTTTTAGCTATGCAAGAGCTGCATAAAGTAAGGATTTTGATTGACCCGAGGCAGAAAAATCACGAATTAAATTCTTCCTCCTGCCTCCTCGCTAATTCCTTACTCCTCCTGTCTCCTGTCTCCTGTCTCCTGACTCCTACCCTCACCCATAAGACTTTTTCAGCAAACCCTAATTAATAGACTTCTTCAAAATTAATCTCAAACTTTTGCAATTCAATTGCTAAAACTTAGTTTCTGGAGATGCCTAATGTATTTTCCCATCAAATATCAGAAAAATGATTGTAATTGCTTTAATTTGCTTGGTTTCAATAATACTAGGATTATACCTAGGTAAGAAGTTAGGAGATAGAGGAATAACAGCAGAAAATGCTTTAGTAAATCATCAAAGATTAACTTATATAATATTAATATTCCTAGCTACAGTTATCAGCACATTTTTACTAAGTGCCAAAGCTAATTCAAAATTATTCCCCCAAATTATTTTGTTATACTCTGGAGAATATACTAATGATTTTGTCTTGGGTTTAGGATGGTTTAGCGTAGGTTTTTTACTAGGTCTGGAATTACCTATTCAGGGCGATCGCCAACGTTTACAAAAGCTAATTTTAGCAGTGATAATAATGACAATTCCATTAGCAGGACTCATCCATTACTCTCTTCCCGTCACGAATTTATTAGGGAAACCAGTAGTGGTTGAAGAAGTCGTATTACAGACAACAAACTACACTTGCGCTCCTGCCAGTATTGCTACAATTGCTCGCATAACTAATACTTTTCCCAATTTCTCGGAACAGGATGCAGTTATCCTTACAGGTACAAATAAATTCGGGACTAGCACCCTAGCTGAAATGCGGGCTTTGCGTCGTCTAGGTTTAGCGCCCCATTTTCGAGACTCACTAAAAACTATAGACCTAATAAACCTGAACCTACCCGCCCTGCTACACGTTAAAGAACCAGTAAATGGCAGATATATTGGACACGCAGTCGTACTCTTGCAAGTTGATGAGGTAGCACAAACAGTAACTATTGGCAACCCACTCTACGGGCAACAGCTTAAAACTTTTGATCAGATGCAGGAATATTGGACAGGGGAGGCTGTGGTTTTAGGGCAATACAGCGCTTTTCAGGAGTAAGGAGTAATGATTCAATAATTAATAATTAATAATGAATAATTAATAACTACCTCTCCTTGAAACTGATAGGATTGACTCCTGAATGAAAATTTTTATTTATTATCCCCTATCCAAGGTCCGGCTTTAAACCAAAATTTTTCGGTAATAGGAGCTTACTTGCCAAGCTCTTAAAGATAGGCAGTTACGAAGTCAGATAGGGGAACCATCGGATTGGCAATGTACAGAAGTTGTTTTTGTAACAGAGATTTTCAGCAAATCTCCAAAAACGTTTCGCCTTCAAAGGCGGGGTTGCACAACCCAATTATTTTGATGAATTTTTTCTGAAATAAACTATAAGATATGAAAATTGTTAATTTCATATCCCTATTCACTATTCTCTATTCCCTGACTTCTGCAAAAAGTCGGCATTGCATAATTGTGGGATGATTTTGTTAGAAAGGATCGAGCATAATCTGCGTGTCCCCGTGTCAGCCTTAATCATTCCAGTATTTAGCAACGCCGAAAGTCTATTAATAACCACCTGGTTCTTCTTCATATTCTGGCACCTTAGTTTTCTGAGGAATATTTACGCGAGGTGCCTGATAAGGTTTTGGAGACTCATCATCAGCCCAAGCATCTTTCTCTATCTCCTCATCATATTCATACTCTCTAGTAACTTGATACTCTTTCTGCTGACTTTTATCCTCTTCATAATCATATTCAGCACCTGAGTCGCCCCAATTATCTTCTTCATAATAGTCATTATTAGCAGGTTCTACTCTTACTTGACGTGCTGATGGAGGAGCAACAGGTTCTGGCTCATAATAGTCATCATAAACTGCTTCTCGTTCTAGTTGCCGTGGAGGAGGAGCCATTTCCGCTTCATAATACTCATTATAAACTGGTTCTGGTTCAACCACTCTACGTCTTATTGGCTCTGGTTCAGCCCAGTCTTCATCCCATGTTTCCTGAGTAGAGGGTGCTACTGTACGAATAGGTTCGCGAGTAACTGGTTGTCCTGGAGGTAATTGATTTTCAGGTTTTACAGTGGAAGGATAATATAATCCCTCTTCTTCTCTTTGCCAAGGAGCTTCCCCTAAACCTAGACGTTCTAATACTCCCATTGTTAACTGTTTGAGTTTTTCTTCAGAACCTTCAAATACAATTAGACGGTTTGGCCCACTGCTGACAATTTCATCAATAGAAAGTTCGTAAGTGCTAATAATTTGGTCTGGAATTTGGGGTATACCAATAGAAGCGATAATCAATGACAAAACTTTGCCATCTCTGGTATCAATTTTGAAGCCTCGAACTCTACCTAACAAGTCGCCATTTTCTGTCAAGACTTCACTATTTATCAAGCTACTATAAGCTTCAGTATCAATATCTTCTTCTAATACTTCTTCATCATCTACTAAGATAACATCACCTAATTCACGGATGTTCTTGAGAAACATAAACTTGGGTATTCCAGCTACTGCCAATATATTGTCCCGTAGTCCAATAGCCACCACTTCTCGTCTATCAACGTCTACCCATAACTGACTTACTACTCCTAGGCGTTTACCTTTATCACGAGTAATTATTTGAGTTCCTAACAGTTCGGAGCGTTGGCGGATTTTTTCAGATGTCATTATTGTCTAATCCCGATTTTAAATAAAAAGTCAAAGGTCAAAGGTCAAAAGTCAAGAGTCAAAAATTAGATAAAATTATAATTTATCAGGAATGTAGCAGTAAGCATTTCAGCTATAAAAAGTCAAAAGTCAAAAGTCAAAAGTCAAAAGTTAGATAAAATTATAATTTATCAGGAATGTAGCAGTAAGCATTTCAGCAATTGGCTTCTTTTGGTCTATAGAACCAACATAGTATCTTAGCCCGCAATTAAACTTTTGAGTCAGGAGTTGTCCGTAGGAGTTAGGCAATACAGGAAAAAGACTAGAAATTTTCCCCTAACCCCATCTCCCTATATATTTTGGCTGGTAGCTCAAAGCTAATAGCTAGTTTGACTCAGGAGTAGTCCGTAGGAGTTAGGTAATACAGGAAAAAAATTGGAATTTACTCCCCATCTCTCCATCTCTCCATATCCCCATCTCCCTATCTCCCCATCTCCCTATATATTTTTGCTGGTAGCTCAAAGCTAATAGCCAGTTTGAGTCAGGAGTTCTCTGTGGAAATTAGGCAATACAGGAAAAAAATTGGAAATTTTCTCATCCCCCCATCTCCCCATCCCCCCATCCCCCCATCTCCCTATCTCCCCATCTCCCTATATATTTTGGCTGGTAGCTCAAAGCTAATAGCCAGTTTGAGTCAGGAGTTCTCTGTGGGAATTAGGCAATACAGGAAAAAAATTGGAAATTACTCCCCATCTAACCATCTCCCCATCTCCCCCTAACCCCATCTCTCCATATATTTTGGCTGGTAGCTCAAAGCTAATAGCCAGTTTGAGTCAGGAGTTCTCTGTGGGAATTAGGCAATACAGGAAAAAAATTGGAAATTACTCCCCATCTAACCATCTCCCCATCTCCCCCTAACCCCATCTCCCTATATATTTTGGCTGGTAGCTCAAAGCTAATAGCTAGTTTGAGTCAGGAGTTCTCTGTGGGAATTAGGCAATACAGGAAAAAAATTGGAAATTTTCCCCTAACCCCATCTCCCGATATATTTTTGCTGGTAGCTCAAAGCTAATAGCCAGTTTGAGTCAGGAGTTCTCTGTGGGAATTAGGCAATACAGGAAAAAAATTGGAATTTACTTTCCATCCCCCCATCTCCCCATCTCCCCCTAACCCCATCTCTCCATATATTTTGGCTGGTAGCTCAAAGCTAATAGCCAGTTTGACTCAGGAGTAGTCTGTGGGAATTAGGCAATACAGGAACTAAAGATTAGAAATTTTCCCATCTCCCCATCTCCCCATCTCCATATATATTTTTGCTGGTAGCTCAAAGCTAATAGCCAGTTTGACTCAGGAGTAGTCTGTGGGAATTAGGCAATACAGGAAAAAAATTGGAAATTACTTCCCATCTCCCCATCTCCCCATCTCCCCATCTCCCCATCTCCCTATATATTTTTGCTGGTAGCTCAAAGCTAATAGCCAGTTTGACTCAGGAGTAGTCTGTGGGAATTAGGCAATACAGGAAAAAAATTGGAAATTACTTCCCATCTCCCCATCTCCCCATCTCCCCATCTCTACATCTCCCTATATATTTTTGCTGGTAGCTCAAAGCTAATAGCTAGTTTGAGTCAGGAGTTCTCTGTGGGAATTAGGCAATACAGAAAAAAGATTAGAAATTTTCCCATCCCCCTATCTCCCCATCTCCCTATATATTTTTGCTGGTAGCTCAAAGCTAATAGCCAGTTTGACTCAGGAGTAGTCTGTGGGAATTAGGCAATACAGGAAAAAGATTGGAAATTACTCCCCTACTCCTCTACTCCCCTACTCCCTACTCCCTACTCCCTACTTCCTATTTAGTCATTTTCATGCCTAAAACTTGGGTATGAGCGCCCCTAGCTTGGGTAACGCCGATAGTATGCTCTGATGATTCCATCATTGGCCTTCTCAGACTTACCACAATAAACTGAGCTTGTTCTGCTTGTTGTTTTATCATTTTAGCTAATCGCTCTACATTTGCCCCATCTAGAAACATATCCACTTCATCAAAGGCATAAAAAGGAGATGGACGGTAACGTTGTAGGGCGAAAATAAAGCTTAAGGCTGTTAAAGATTTTTCTCCTCCAGACATAGAGGCCAATCTTTGGACTGGCTTTCCTTTGGGGTGGGCTACTAAATTTAACCCACTGTTAAAGGGATCTTCTTGGTTCTCTAGTTGGAGATAACCGTCTCCTTCGGAAAGTGTGGCAAAGATTGTCTGAAAATTTTGATTCACAGCATCAAAAGCCTCAAAAAATGAACGTTGTCTTAGGGTAGTAAAGTTTTCTATTCTTAACAACAGTTCTGTTCGCTCTCCTTCCAGAGTGGATAATTTTTGACTTAATTCTTCTAGTCGTTTCTGAGTTTGCTCATATTCTTCGAGGGCTAACATATTTACGGGTTCTAGGGCTTGAAGTTGTTTTTGTAGGGATCTGACCTCCTTTTCTAATTCTCCCATTTTAATATTTTCGGGCACTGTTGGGATTGGCTCAGGCACTTCTGCCTTTTGTTCTTCTAACTGGGTTTGCAAAGCGACTAACTGTTCCCGACGTCCCTGTTGAGATTCCTGTAATTTTTGTAGCTGCCATTCTAATTGTTGTTTAGCTAAATGAAGTTCCCGCAGATTTGCCTCTGCTTGGTCTCTTTTTTGTTTTTCTGTCCCTAATTTTTCTTCTGCTTTGGCCATACCTGCTTTAGTCTGGGCAATTTGCTCGTCCACAACTAAAATTTGACTGTTTACTTCTTTTATGGTATTTTTAGCCTTTAATTCTTGCTCTTGATATTCTGAACGGCGACGAGAAGTTGTTTCTACCTTTTCTTGTAAGAGCTGTTGTTGATTTTCTAAATCTTGTAGTTGTTGTTCGGCAGTCCGTAAAGTAGTTTCCCGTTCTTGCAAAACTGCCTCTTGAGACCGAATCATAGTTTGCATCTGTTGCCATTCACTGTGAGTATGAGATTTTTCCAACTCGGCTAAAGTTTCTCTTAGCTGAGTTAACTGGGTTTCCTGAACTGGAATTTCTCGATCTAGGGATACTAATCTAGTTTGAGCATTAGCCAATTCTTGAGTATTTTTCTCTAATTGCCCTTGCCCTTGCTCCTGTTGTTTGGTCAATTTTTGTAATTCTGCCTCAATTTGTTCTACTTTTAGCTGAGTTTCTCGAAAATACTCCCTTCCTTCCATCAAAGCTCGCGATCGCTCTTTTACTTTTTCTTGGAGTTGAGAAATTTCTGCCACACATCGCTCTAGAACTATATCTATTTCTTGTAAACGTTGACGATGACTTTCCATTTCTCCTATTTCTGTGGAGTCCCCACCATCAACGGTGCCAAAATGCAGGCTCCCGGAACGGCGCGACATACTTCCACCAGTCATCGCCCCACTACTCTCTAATATTTCTCCATCGAGAGTAACTATTCGATATTTACCTAAATGTTGTCTAGCATTTGCCAAGGTATCAAAGACCACGGTTGAACCAAACACATAAGCAAAAATATTTCCGTAGCGAGAGTCACAGTCGATCAAATTCACAGCATAATCTATAAATCCGCCTGCTCCCCAACGTAAACTATTATCTTGGTTGAGTCTGGGAGGTCTAATTTTATTCAAAGGCAAAAATGTCATTCTGCCAGCTTTTTGCTTTTTCAAAAATTCAATTCCGGAGGCAGCGACTCGATCATTTTCGACTACCATATTCCCTAGACGGCTACCCGCAGCAATTTCTAAAGCTAATTGATATTTTGGTTCGACTTTTCCGAGTTGTGCCACTAATCCACAAATGCCGGAAATACCCGACTGTTGCAGCATTTTAGTGGCATAAGTACCTGTGGCTTCTTGAATTGCCTGTTGTTGAGCTTCTAGTTTATCAAGTTTTCTTTGTCTATCTCTTTGTTCTTGCAGGAGGCGAGTTTGAGTATCTTGCTGAATTTGTAGTTCTTGTTCAACAGCCTCTAATTGTTTTGTCAAAGATTCTACTTGATAACTTGATGCTTCTTTTGACTCTTTTATCTGTTCATAGTATTTCGTCTGATTTTCAATTTCTACTCCTAAAGTTCCTAGAGACTCTTGTTGTTCTTGAATTTGCTTTTCTAACTGGTAAATTTTTTCCCTAACTCTAGCTTGCTCAGTCCGTTGAGGGTTAAGAGTTTGTTGTAGAGTTTCAATTTGATGATGAAGTTGAGCTTGTTGTTTTACCCAAGCTTCAGCAGTATCGGCAATAGCACTCGCCGACTCACGTTGTTGGTTCAAAATTTCAATAGCCCCGTTGCGGGTAGCTTCTAAAGATGAGAGATTTTGACCTTGAACAATTTTTTCTGTGGCTAATACTTCTAAATTTTGCTGGAGTCTATCTACTTCCTCTTCTAGTTGACCAAGATTAGTTTTAGTCTGATTAATAGTAGTCTCTAATTCTTTCTGCTTTTCCTGGAGTTGTCGGCGCTCCGCTTCTTGGGTAGCCAAAGTTGACTGTAAAGCTAAAAGTTCCTCTTCCCCCAAAGCCTTTACTTGAGCATTAAGTTTGTCTAGTTCAGTAGAAGCTCGTTTAATTTCAGTTTCTTTAGTCTGAATATTTTCGTTAAATTCCGCGAGGGAGCGATCGCCCGACTCAATATTTTCCCGAAGTTTCCATACCTGCTTTTGGAGATTTTGCCATTTAAGTATTGTTTGCCAGAGACTCTTTTCCTCCAACTCCCCTCGTAACTGTTGATATTTTTTAGCCTTCACACAATCTTGGGAAAGACGGTCACATTGTTTCTGCAATTCTTTTTCCACAATGCGACTTTTTTCCTCCTGCTCCTTCACCTCATCTAGTTTGCCTTTTGCCAGAGAAATTTTTCGATCAAACTGAGCCACCCCTGCCATTTCATCAATAATCTCGCGACGTTCCCTCGCCTTCATCGAAATAATCCCAGTCACATCACCTTGGAGAACCACGTTATATCCTTCCGCATAAACCCGAAGTTGATTTAGTTGTTCGTGGAGTTCCGTCAGAGTACATGGCTGACCATTCATATAATAAGTAGAAGTATAAGTACCTTGTTTAGTAACTCGGAGGCGGCGAGAGATACTCCACTCTACTAATGAATCAAAAGAATTAGCTATTTCAAAGGGGTCTTCAGATTCAGATGCTAAGATTTTCGCTCCATTTTCTTCTACTTCTGGTAGTTCTGGCTGTGAAGAGTCTGGTTCTTTATGGCCATTATTTTGATTGGAGAGGTCTTCTAAATCAAAGGTGACAGTAACAATAGTTTCGACAGTTTTACGTCCTGCCAATTTATTGTTAACCAAATCTGGTAAACGTTCGGCTCTCATACCCTTGGAAGTAGATAAGCCCAAACAAAATAGAAGTGCATCAAGAATATTAGATTTGCCAGAACCGTTAGGTCCAGAAACCACAGTAAAACCCGGCAGCAACGGAATTGTCGTTGTGCCGCCGAAGGATTTAAAGTTTGTCAGTTCCAGGCGTTTGATATGAACCATGAAGGCCAGTTTTCGGACTGGATAGATTTGTATCTAATTAATTATAGACAGGACTTGCGGATTGTGGCTTTTAGTTTCTGGGATTTTTTGGAGTGGTAGCTTTTGTTGCGTATGTGGCAATAGGAATTTTTGCTCAGGGAAAATTTTGTCTGTGAGGCAGGAAAACTTTTTGTTGCGTATGTGGTAATAGGAATTTTTGCTCAGGGGAAATTTTGTCTGTGAGGCAGGAAAACTTTTTATTGCGTATGTGGCAATAGGAATTTTTGCTCAGGGAAAATTTCATCTTTAGGCTAGGTAAAAACTTTTATTGCGTATGTGGCAATAGGAATTTTTGCTCAGGGAAAATTTCATCTTTAGGCTAGGTAAAAACTTTTATTGCGTATGTGGCAATAGGAATTTTTGCTCAGGGAAAATTTCATCTTTAGGCTAGGTAAAAACTTTTATTGCGTATGTGGCAATAGGAATTTTTGCTCAGGATAAATTTCATCTGTAGAGGGGAGGAAAACTTTTATTGTGTATAGAGCAATAAAAATTTCTGCTCAGGGAATTTTGCTCAGGGAAAATTTCATCTATAGGGTAGGTAAAAACTTTTATTGCGTATGTGGCAATAGGAATTTTTGCTCAGGGAAAATTTCATCTATAGGGTAGGTAAAAACTTTTATTGCGTATGTGGCAATAGGAATTTTTGCTCAGGGAAATTTTGTCTTTAGGGTAGGTAAAAACTTTTATTGCGTATGTGGCAATAGGAATTTCTGCTCAGGGAAAATTTCATCTGTAGAGTCGGTAAAAACTTTTATTGCGTATGTGGCAATAGGAATTTCTGCTCAGGGAAAATTTCATCTGTAGAGTCGGTAAAAACTTTTATTGCGTATGTGGCAATAGGAATTTCTGCTCAGTCGAAATTTCATCTGTAGAGTCGGTAAAAACTTTTATTGCGTATGTGGCAATAGGAATTTTTGCTCAGGGAAAATTTCATCTGTAGAGTCGGTAAAAACTTTTATTGCGTATGTGGCAATAGGAATTTTTGCTCAGTCGAAATTTCATCTATAGAGTAGGTAAAAACTTTTATTGCGTATGTGGCAATAGGAATTTTTGCTCAGGGAAAATTTCATCTGTAGAGTCGGTAAAAACTTTTATTGCGTATGTGGCAATAGGAATTTCTGCTCAGGGAAAATTTCATCTGTAGAGTCGGTAAAAACTTTTATTGCGTATGTGGCAATAGGAATTTTTGCTCAGGGAAAATTTCATCTGTAGAGTCGGTAAAAACTTTTATTGCGTATGTGGCAATAGGAATTTCTGCTCAATGGAAAATCACCAACATTTTCATTTTGTGAGAGCTACCAAAAAAAATCGCGCGCCAAAGAATTTTCGGTTGCATCCTGACAAAAATTTTGATACTATAAAAACCGTCAGGGGTAATTCGCCTATACACATGACTTTTTATTCAACCTTTAACTAGAGATAATAGAATTTTTCAGCGATTGAACTCCGTTCTGCATTTCGGCTGTGGCCAAAATGAAACGCTGCGCGACATTAAAGGCGGAGCATAGCGGCAGCTACATCGCGAATGTTTCAGAAAGGAAAATCAATGTAAAAGATACCAAATTGATTAAAAAGTGCAAAACCAATAATCATTTTTCAAATTAAGAATCCCCAGGTACTTGCGCCTGGAGAATATATCAAAATTTATTTCTAAAATCCTATTAAGTAATTAGATATTTCTGAAGAGCGATCGCTTTCTGGATGCTAGAAAATGTCTATTTCTACATTTTTTAATTCTGGAAAATTATCAATCATTTCTTTTAATTCTTCTATGCCATACCAGACATCTTTATCTCTTACTGATTCATATAATTTTTACCAATCCTTATTCCCTATCTCCTTTTTATATTTCCTGATACATTCAATCTCTAATCTTTACTGCTTTTATCATTCAATCTAACCATCAGTCTAATGAATATAGAACAAGCTTTACTCAAAAACCTCAGAGAACTACCACCGGAAAAACAACAACAAATTCTAGATTTTAGTGAATTTATCAAACAAAAAATTCTGGTCAAACCCGACCCAAAGATGCCAAAACAACGGGCAGAGACTTGGAAAAATTGGGCAGAAAATCAGCCCCAAAATAGCCCAGGATTGCCGAATTATGCTTTAAAAAGGGAAACAATCTATTAATAATGACCAAAAAATAATATCTCAAAGCTATGGGGATTAATTATCAATTATCCATTATCAATTATCCATTATCAATAGCTATCTGCCCATTCCCGCACCCGGTTATGCTTAACAGAAGTATCTTGGCGATAATAAGTTTCCAGAGCTAATTTACTTTGCAGAATCATTTCTTCTTTTGTCAGAGAGCGAAAGTTTAATTCAGAGTCTATCTCGCCTTAATCTAATAATTCTTCTGTTTTTTGACTTGATTGACTTTTCAGCAATTCCTCAAAATCTTCTAAATTTCCAGATGAATTTAATAGCCATTTTAAGAGCAAATTTTTTACTTGTTCACTTGGTAATGGCTCTAGACGTTCTAAAATTTGCTGTCTAACCTTACTTATTGTCATAACTTTTTAAGTTTTGTACTATCTAAATCTTCAAATAAAAATAACCTGAATTAATTAATTTCTAATTTCATCTATTTCAGTTATTATTAAGTCTTGATTAATTAAAACTATTGAGTTTAATCTAATTTTCTGTTTTAAAGATTCCTAATCCGCTCAAGGTTTTGCAAAAATTCCTCCCGCGTTACTCCCTTGAGTAGCTCTTCTCGTTCCTTCGTATAATCACCATGTGCCCATCCCATTTGTTGTAAAAAACGAATGGTATTAATCTGACCCAAATTATCTACTAAAACTTGCTCACCTTTTCTTCTAAGTTCAATTGGTTTCATTTCTAGTTTCTCCTTTTTATTGAAAATTATTCATTAACCAATTAACAGGATTACTTAATTTTATTGGGAGAAATTCCTGATAGTTATTTGCCTTTTTAAGTAAGCGGTTGTCAAGTCTTGTTCTGACTAACTGCTTCTCCTTTAATTTTTAAATTTTAACTTCCGGGTAGCAGCTCTAGGGATTACCATTCCAATTTATTTATAATCCTAAACAATAACGTACTGCTGTTTCAATTTCTTTCATTTTATCATCAGATAATTTTCCTACTGGTTGCTCCGAAAACCTACTTCCATCTAAAGAACGAATTTGAAAACAAAGAAAAACTGTTTCTAAAAGTAATCCACTTTCATCAGATGAAACTCTAACATTAGTCGGAAAATCCCGTTGAATATTTTCGCTTTTTGTTCCTACAACTACCGTTACAACTAATGGTAACTTATTAATAGTATCAATAGACAAAACCAGAACAGGTCTAGCACCAGATTGTTCTCTACCTTTTACAGGATTAAGATTGACAAAATAAATTTCTCCTCTTTGAATAGTCACAATCAATCAATTCCATCCATTTCGGTAATTATAAATTCTTGCTCAATTAAAGCTATCTCTCTTTGAATATCTGGATCTTTTGCCATTAGTTCAATCTGATTTTCTACCTTATAGTTTTCAAGTATTTGAGTTGACTTTTGCTTGACTTTTTCACTTAAACGGTTAAGTAACCATTTTTGTTCATCTAAAGATAAACAATTAATTGCTTGTTCAATTTCTAATAGTTTATTAGACATAAATTTCTCGTTGAGGAGCGATCGCTATACAATAATTAAAGGTTACTGATTTTATTATTCTAGCCGATCAAAATAATATAAATAGGACTTACGCATGAACGCTACTGGTAGGGTGTGTTAGCGCTAGCGTAACGCACCAAGACTCTATATATAGTGCCTTTGCGTAAGTCCTGATAAACTATGCCTATCCATCCTAATATTAAATTAGGCTAGTAGACCGACATAGCTAAAACATTGTTGTTGGGTTTCGTCCCTCAACCCAACCTACACTTATTGCAATATTCAAAGTGTGTCATTCTAGTAGGTAAACAATTTTGTTATGGTCAGGACTTACGCAACATAAGGAATTACACACCATATGTAGGGGCGAATGGCATTCGCCCTTACTATATATAGCGGTTCTGCGTAAGTCGTGATGATATTAAACCTATTTATTCTGACTCCTGACTCCTGACTCCTGACTTCTAATAACTAAGAAGTAGCCTAGCTATTTGTAGCAGACATTTATGAAATTAATTGATACAATAAAAGATTAGACAAACTACCTTTTGATAAGCGAATTTGGTATAATCCTAATTTATTGAGTTAAACCTTATGTATGAGCCGGGAACTTTATTTGAAATTTCTACTCTCTAATCCATAATTATTGACATACTCCCGACGCTCCCCTACGGGAGAGCGCGGGATTCTTCAGTCAGATCAGCCCTGACCGCAGTTTTAACAGAAGTGATTCTCCTCATCTCGTGTTGATAACAATCCAATTTTTTGTATTAGGAGTGCCGAGTTATAGTCTCTGTCTAGTTCCTGTCCACATTTAGGGCATGAATGCCAACGCTCTGATAAGCTTTTAGAGACTTTATTCAAGCATTGCCAACAATATTGAGATGTACCTTTTGGATCTACTTTGATAATTCTTTTGCCCAACTTCCAGGCGACATACTCTAAGACTTGAACAAACTGGCCAAATGCTGCATCCTGCAAAGACTTATTCAATCCTGATTTAGCTGATTGACCATTGGGTAAGAATTGACCATTGTCACCTAATTTGGCTTTGCAACGTCGGACTAAAGAAGCTATTTGTAGGTCTTCTACAAAAATCACACTTACATTACTAAACAAGTGATAAGCTAGTTTGAATTGCCAGTCTAACCTTTGTCTAGCTATCAACTGATGCAGTGATCGAATTTTACCTTTGAGAATTTTCCAACCCTTAGAATGTTTTGGTTTTTTAGCTAATCTTGCTTGTAGTTTGGACAAGCGATGCTCAGAGAATCTGAAAAACTTAGGCACTTCTACAAACTCGCCATTACTGGTCACAACATAGTGCAACAATCCTAAATCAATACCCTTTGAGTTTTTCCTGGTGGGCTGAATTTCTCCAACCTCTACAGGTACACTTTTATCTTCTATCGTAAAGCTAATATACCATCCGTCTGCTTCACGGATTACTGTACCTGTCTTAACCTTGAATCCTACTGGTATTGGGCGATTGAATACTAAAGGGACTAAGTCAATCTTTGGTAAATTGATACAATACCGACCATTAGCATTCTTGACAATATTGGTGTTTGACAACTGGGGATAACTAAAAGAATTATAGTAATGCTTTCCCTTGAATTTAGGTCTACCACTGGTTTTACCGTTTTTATCGGGTTGGGTAAAGTTATCCATCGTAGTTTGTACGCGCTGGATCACATCTTGCAATACCTGGGAGTGGATGGACTTGTATTCGGGGAAGAGTTTTTTAGTTTGTACTAGGTCTGCTAACTGTACTGTTTCCCAAGCTACATAACCATCTATTATGTTGGGATGTTTGTCACCTTTTCTAGTTATCGGATGACCATTACTGTCCTTTTTTCTACCGTCGCGGGTTTGTATCCTAAACTCTGGAATGTTTTGGTAAATTCTTTCTATTGGTACTACTGAAACATTAAGAGGACAAGCATTAACTGGTGTACGGGTTGCTTCAAACCAGTTTAACCTTTCAGCCAAACGGTAATTATATTGACGTCGGGCTAATTCCAACCAATTAGCAATAATTAGCCCTTGACTTTTATGGGGTTTTAGCTTGTACTTGTATTTCAGTAGCATGGCAGAATCTACCAGGATTCATCCTAAAGATAGATTTAGGATAATAGCTGTGTTATAAATTGTCAATAGCTATAGCAAACAGGACAATAAACATCTCCAAAAATGCTAATTTGGGAACTGCGGGGTAAGACGAGTGAGAACCTTTTCTAGAGATGTCTAATAGTAAAACCACAGACCCTAGCCCGGCTTTCATCCCGACGCTCCCCTCCCCCCTTTCCAAGGGGGGTTAGGGGGGATGGAGAGCGCGGGACTTCCCGCCGGGGAAGTTAAAGTTATCCTGCTGTATAGAACTCTCAGACTAAAAAAATATCTAATTAAAAATCAATTATGGGTGTGACCGCTTTTGCTACAGGGAATCGACTACTACAAGAGGGAAAACTAGAAGAGGCCATAGCTTCTTATCAAAAGTCTATAGAGGAAAATCCTCAGTTTGCTCACTCTTACCAAAATTTGGCGATCGCTCTCAAAAAGACAGGACGGATAGACGAGGCGATCGCTGCTTTACGTCAGGCGGTGGCCATAAATCCTGAAGACCCCTGGTATCTCTACAAATTGGGAATAATGTTGACTCAGCAAGGCCAGTTTCAGGAGGCAGTAAATTATTTAGATCGAGCGCTCGATCTAAAAAAAGATGTGTCTGAGTTTTATCTGGGTTTGGGAAGTGCTTTGGTGAAATTGGGGCAATGGGAGCAGGCAGTAGAGTATATTAATCAGGCAGGGATGTTGAATGGAAAAGTAGGGAAGTTTGAACAGGGAGAGATTTATTTTTATCTGGCAGAAGCTAAATCTGGGCAAGAACAATGGTCTGAGGCCGTAGAGTTATATCGTCAGAGTTGGGAAATTAATCCAGATAGGGTTGATTGTTGTATTGGTTGGGCAAAAGCTTTGGGTAAGTTGGGTAGATTGGATGAGGCAGTAGAGTTGTATCATCAGATGGTGGCTTTGTCTGGCGAGTCTGGTGAGATATGGTTTGCTTTGGGGCAAACTTTGGGGCAGTTGGATAGATGGGAGGAGGCGGTTAGTAAATATGCTCAGGCAATTAGTGTTGGTTTTGCAGGAGCAGAAGTGAGGCATCATTTGGGGTTTGGTTTGCTAAAGTTGGCTCGTTGGCAAGAGGCTGTAATTGAGTATCGCTTGGCGGTAGAAATTAATCCTAATTCAGCAGATATTCGGCATCAATTGGGCTATGCTTTGATACAGTTGGAATATTGGGGGGAAGCCGAGATTGAGTTGCGGAAGTCTGTGGAGTTGCATCCGGGGTCTGCTGTGTTTTGGCAGCAGTTGGGTGATGTTTTGTGGGAGTTGGAGAAGAGGGATGAGGCAGAAAAAGCTTATCGACAAGTTTTGGAGTTAAAGTTGGCAACAGGCCATGCTCTAATTGATAGTAGTTCTGTACAAAAGAGAAGAATTACTCACACCTCTTTCACAAAAGGCAATATCTTAAATAGTCAAAATCAAAAGTCAACTTGCCTTAATGTTCTATTTGTGCTATACGGAAATATTGACTCTAAGGATGGGTATCATGCTCAACTTTATGGTAATCAGTTGCTAGAGCAAGGGGTTGATTGTCTATTTGCAGTTCCCGATCGCTTTGACAATGAGGGCGTGCTGCGACGGTATTTGTACAATTTACCAAACCCTGGCCCAATCTTACCCTATTCCTTACTTTCAATCCCTGGTTTCCGTTTGCCTTTTGCTAATGGTAGTGGCCCTGATGTAATCCATGCTTGGACTCCCCGTGAGATGGTCCGCAAGTGTGTGGAAAAACTTTTGGAGCAATACTCTTGTTCTTTAGTTATTCATTTAGAGGATAATGAGGAATATTTGACTTCAGCTCAGGTAGGCAGACCTTTTACTGAGTTGGTTGGGTTGCCAGAAACAGAACTCGATCTGATTATTCCAGGCGATCGCTACCATCCGATTCAGGGTAAGGCTTTTCTGAACAGAGCGCAGGGGTTGACTATAACTATTGAGACTCTCAAGGATTTTAATATTGGTAATGTGCCGGAGTTGGTGCTAAGTCCTCCTGTAGATGAGAGTTTGTTTTATCCTCGACCAATAAATTATGACTTGCGTCGTTCCTTGGGTATTCCAGAAGGTCATGTAGTTTTGGCTTATGCAGGTAATGTAGATAGTGGCAACCGATATGAGGTGCGACAGCTATATCAAGCCGTGGAAATTTTGAATCAACAGGGATGCCCTACGGTGTTGTTGCGTACTGGTTTGAATGGAGAGGGAATGGGGGTTGAGAGTTGGGAAAGAACTTATGAAAAATATCTGGGTTGGGTGGAACGGGAGCAGGTGCCGGAAATTCTGGCAGCGGCAGATATTTTAGTACAACCCGGTGTACCAGGGGTGTCTAATGACCAGCATATTCCCTCGAAGTTGTTGGAATATTTTGCTATGGGGCGATCGGTGGTGTTGCCGAAGACGAATTTGGGGTTGAGGGTGAAGCATGGTTTAGAAGGGTATGTGTTGGAAAGGTGTAATGCTCAAAGTATTGCGGGGGCGGTGCAAGAGATTAAAGCTGATGGAGAGTTGGCACGGCGGTTGAGTGATGGGGGGGTTGATTTTTATTTGAGTCAGCTTGAGTCAGGTTTGACGGGGGTTAAGCTGAATGATTTTTATAGTAGGTTAACTGGAAATGTTTCGTCTTTACCGGATGAGAAGAGACTGGGTACAACGTTTTTTGTAGTGACGCCTTGTCTGAATGCTGTGGCAACTATTGATGAGACGATTAAAAGTGTGATTAGTCAGTCTGGCGATTTCTGGATACGGTATCATGTTCAGGATGGTGGTTCGACGGATGGGACTATTGAACGGCTGCAATATTGGGAGGGTGTATTATCAGAGGGGAGTTCTGATGTGCAATGTCGGGGTGTGGAGTTTTCTTGGGTGAGTGAACGAGACGAGGGGATGTATGATGCAGTAATGAAGGGGTTTGATAATTTTGAGATTGCTCCTAGAGGGTTGATGACTTGGATAAATGCTGATGACGTTTTGATGCCAGGGGCGTTGTCTGCTATTTGTCGTATTGTTGGGGAGCATCCAGAGGTTGAGTGGGTAGGGGGACCTCAGTATGTGTTTGAAACAGATGTACAGCAGCCGATTATAAATAAGGTTAATCCTACTCCAACGGCAGTTATTCGGGAAGGTTTGTGTGATGGTAAGTATTGGGTAACGTTGCAGCAGGAGGGAATGTTTTTTAGTAAGAGGTTGTGGTTTAAGTCTAAGCATGGGTTGAAAGGGTTTGAGTTGGCTGGTGATTGGAATTTATGGCGGGAGATGGCGCATTATGGAATGTATTATCAGTATGAGAGTCCTTTGGGTGCTTTCCGTAAGCGTATTGGTGAGTTGTCTGTGGAGCGTATTGAGGATTATCGGGGTGAGATTGAGAGGGTTGTTCCTTTGGAGGTGAGAAGGGCTAGGTTTGAGCAACTTTATCGGCAGCAGAAGTGGGGGGCGAATTTGATTAAGTTTGATGGTGGATCTGGGAAAATGGTGGTTGAAGTTGAGTCGGTGAGGGAAGTTTATGAGAAGATTGGGGATGTTGGTGACATAACAGAAAGAAAAGTAGTTTCCCCTACTAAGGTTATTAGTGCAGCTAATGAAGTTAATAAAGTTAATAACAAATACGGTACGGGAATTTTAATAAAAAGAATTTTTGAGGATAGCCCAAGTATTTTTGCTATTCGTTCACACAATAATTACAGTGGAGAACAAGATTTTGGTCAAGTTGCTACTGTATGCGAGTGTTCGGGAATGTCTCGTTATGCAATTTTTTGTGAGGTTGCAAGGATATTAGAAGGAATAGAACCAGAAAAAGTGTTGTGTATTCCTTACTATCTTGAAGACTTTTATATTGGGTTAGCAGTTAAAAAATTTTTTGGAATTAAGCTATGTACATACATAGTGGATGACCAAAACATATATGCTAAAAACATCTCAGACGAGTTGATGCAAGAAATTCTAAAAGCTTCTAGTTTGCGTTTGGCAATTTCTTCAGAAATTCGGGATGCTTACGAAAGCAAGTATTGCCTTAAATTCTGGCTGTTGCCAGGGGGGGTTCGTAGCTATCTATTGTTTGAAAATAAGCATGGGATGAAGTTTGAAAGTTCTTTATCAACAAAAGGAATAGATAAATGGATTTGGAAATCATTGGAATTAGGTAGAGCTTGTGATTTAAGATTTGAAGACTTATAGTTTACTTAATGTCAGGAGTGAAATTAAAATGAAAACGATTATAGTAACAGGATCTGCTGGTTTAATAGGTTCGGAGTCAGTGCGTTTTTTTGCAGATAAAGGTTTCCGTGTAGTTGGTATTGATAACGATATGCGGGCACAGTTTTTTGGGAAGTCTGCATCTACTGAATGGAATCGCGATCTGCTGAAAAATCAGTATGGCCACCTTTACCAACATTACAATTTAGATATTCGCGATCGCACAGAAATAGAGAAGCTCTTTAAGGAATACTCGACAGATATTAATTTAATCATTCATGCAGCAGCTCAACCTTCCCATGAATGGGCAGCTAAAGATCCTCACACTGATTTTACTGTCAACGCGAATGGTACGTTAAACCTATTAGAAGCGACTCGTCAGTTTTGCCCAAATAGTGTTTTTATCTTTACATCAACCAATAAAGTTTATGGTGATACTCCAAATTACCTGCCTCTAAAAGAGCTAGAAACAAGATGGGATATTGAACCTAGTCACCAGTATAATGATGGAATTGATGAGTCGATGACTATAGATAACTCTAAGCATTCACTGTTTGGAGCGTCGAAAGTTGCGGCTGATATTTTGGTACAAGAGTATGGTAAATATTTTGGGCTAAAGACAGCTAGTTTTCGAGGTGGTTGCTTAACAGGGCCATTTCACTCAGGAACTCAGCTACATGGTTTTTTAGCATATTTGATGAAGTGTACTATTATGGGGGAACCTTACACAATCTTTGGATATAAAGGCAAGCAGGTTAGGGACAACATTCACAGCTATGATTTGGTGAATGCGTTTTATCATTTTTATCAAAGTCCTCGAACGGGCGAAGTTTACAACATTGGAGGTTCTCGCTATAGTCACTGTTCTATGATGGAAGCAATTTCTTTGTGTGAAAAAATTGTGGGCAAGAAACTACAATACGCTTATGCAGAGAACAACCGTATAGGAGATCATGTGTGGTACGTTTCTGATGTCCGCAAGTTTGCTGCTCATTACCCTGAATGGAAATACAAATATAATTTAGTTAAAATTCTGGAGGAAATGTATAGTTCTCAAGTTTCTCGGCTTTAGACAAAATAGAAAGGAATTACACATTATTGATATATCAAAACTTTCCCCCTGCGAAAGATAGTGGAATGACGACTTCAATAATAATGTAAAATTATTGAGCAAAGCTTGAATCAAAGCGCTAAATTTATAGTTACTTAGTCAGGAGTTTTAAGAATGCCTACAATTCAACTGAATGAATCTACTGTTTTAGATATTCCGATGCCAGAACCAGCCAATATAGAATCTTTTTTTCTTTTTGGACTTCATAAATCTGGTAGCACTTTGTTAGATCAAATATTTACAAAAGTTTGTCTATTGAAGAATTTACCATACATAAATATTCCAGGTTTAACTTTTCAACAGGGTATTCCCGATCAACTGTGGGAATCACAAAATTTACTAAACTCTTTAATTAAGGATGGTTATTGTTATGGTGTTTTCCGGTATTATCCCAATTTTTTAAAAAGTAATAAGCTGTTAGAAAAACGCCGCAAAATTTTACTGGTTCGAGATCCTCGTGATGCTATTGTTAGTGCCTATTATTCCTTTGCATTTAGCCATCCAATACCACTACAGGGAAAGGTGAGAGAACAAATGATTCAAGAGCGCATATTCTATCAAAGAATGAATATAGAGACTTTTGCTTTAGACAGAGCTATTCAAGTTAAACATTATTTCAATATGTATCATCAAAATTTGAATCAAGATTCTTTATTAAAAGTTTATAGATATGAAGATGTTATTTTCAAAAAGTATGAATGGATTAAAGATATGTTGGATTTTTTACAACTATCTTTGGATGTAGAGCAAATAGCTAAAATAGCTGAAGAAAATAACTACTTTCCTAAATCAGAAAATCCTAATAATCACATCAGAAAAGTTGTGCCCGGGGATCATAAGGAAAAGTTATCCTCTGACTGTATTCAGCAAATTAACGAAATTTTATCTGAAGTTTTAGACCACTACAACTATTAGCCTACTTTTCTTTGAAAGTTAATAAGTAATAAGGAGGATTGCAATGATTATTGGGGAAGAAAACAAACCCTATCTCCAGAAAGAATTTATGGGACGAAAAGAAAGCATTTTAATTGTCACCAGTATCGCCCCTGGAAATACCGAAAGACAAAAAGCTGCCATTCAAAGCTGGTATGATTTAGGTTTTTCAATAGTGTCATTAAATATCAAATCTGAAGTCCAGCAACTCCAACCCGTCTATGACAATGTTGATTTTCACGTTGTCGAACAGGATGGAAGTGACTTGTATGGAAAACCTTATGTTTATATCAATGATTTGCTAGATTATATTAGGAAATACGGAGCAACAATAGGTGGAATTATTAACTCTGACATACATCTTAGAGTAGATAAGCAATTTTTATCTTTTATATTCGAGGAAACTCAAAATTCTGTAGTATTTGCACCTCGTTTGGGTGTTGAATCCCTAGAAGCAACTGAAGGGAACTTTTACCCGTATGGGTTTGATGCTTTCTTTTTTGATAAAAAGCTCTTAAAAGATTTTCCACGGGCAGAATTCTGTCTAGGAGTTCCATACTGGGATTTATGGGTCCCCTTTATTGCCGTTAAAAAAAGCTGGAAACTTAAATATCTCGAAGATCCTGTGGCTGTCCATATCGATCACGCTGAAAATTGGTCTAAAGAAAATTGGTTTAAAGCATGGGTTAGGTTTGCAAAGTTCGATATTCCTACTACTGAAAAATTTACAGAAGATATGTGGAGAGGCGATCGCCAGAATGAATTAGAGACAACTATCGCAACAGAAATAGAACCAAGAATTAGAAAAACTATTGATGACTATGCAGAATTAATTTCGTGCAAACAATGCAAAATCCCCCATGTTATCTACCCTGTCTTCGAGCCACTAACTGATGCTGGATTTAAAGCCCAAATAACTGCTCCAGAAAATTTGGCGGCATCCCCAGGAGAAGGAGTAAAAATTAAAGTTACTGTCAAAAATATTAGCACAGAAATTTGGCGTGCAAGTTACATTAGTCAAATCAAATTGGCTAATTACTGGTTAGATAAGAATGGAGGAAAAACACAATATAGAGCATCAGATTTATCCAAATTATTAAAACCTAGGGAATCTATCGACTTACGCCTAATAGTAACTATGCCAGAAACACCAGGAAATTATCTTTTAGGATTAGATATGCTACAAGAAGGAGTTGCTTGGTTTGAGGAGAAAGGTTCTCAAGCTACAAGAGTAAAGGTTAATGTCAGACCATTAACTGATGCTGGATTCAAAGCACAAATAATTGCTCAAGAAAGTTTAGCAGCATCACCAGGAGAAAAAGTAGAAATTAAAGTTACTGTGAAAAACATTAGTAGGGAAGTTTGGTCGGCAGGTTATATCAGTCAAATTCAACTCGGTAATTGCTGGTTAAATGAAAATGGAGAAAAAATACGATATTATGACGGTAGAACATTTTTACCCCAATTATTAAAACCTACGGAATCTATTGATTTACCCCTAACAATAATTATACCAGAAACACCAGGAAATTATCTTTTAGAATTAGATATGGTACAAGAAGGAGTTGCTTGGTTTCGGGAGAGAGGTTCTCAAATTACAAGAGTAAAAGTTGAAGTGAAGGAAAAGTGGCAATTAAAAACTCCTGTGGCTTTTTTCATTTACAAACGTCCTGATACTACTGAAAAGGTTTTTGAAGCTATTCGTCAAGTTCAACCACCAAAACTTTTGGTAATTGCTGATGGTCCAAAAGCTATCTCTGGAGAAAGTGAGAAGTGTATGAAAACTAGAGCAATTATCGATCAAGTAGATTGGGATTGTGAAGTAATTACTAATTATTCTCGGAAAAATTTAGGTTGCCGTAGGCGAGTTGCTAGCGGTGTAGATTGGGTATTTCAGCAAGTAGAATCAGCAATTATTATAGAAGATGATTGTTTACCCGACCCTACATTTTTTCGCTTTTGCGAAGAGTTATTAGAGCGCTATAAAGATGATGAACGAGTAATGCAAATTTCAGGAACTAATGCACAGTATGGAAATGAACGAACAAAATATAGTTATTTCTTTTCAATTTATAAGCGTGCTTGGGGTTGGGCAAGTTGGCGACGTGCATGGAATCATTATGATGTAAATATGACACAATGGGAAAAGCTGAAAAATACTAACTGGTTGGAATATATTTTAAGAGATAAACAAGCTGTTAAATATTGGTCAAACAATTTTCAATGGACTTATGACGGCCAGATAGATACTTGGGATCATCAATGGCAATTTAATTCTTGGATTCATAATGGGTTGAGTATTATACCGTCTGTTAATTTAGTAACAAATATTGGTTGTAGTCCAGAAGGAACTAACTGTATAGACCCAAATGATATATTGGCAAATCTTCCTAAAGAAAAAATTTCCTTTCCCCTAAAACATCCTAATTTAGTCGAACGCAATATGGAAGCTGATGAGTTTGAAGAAACAACTATTTATAGTGTTCGAGAAACAAAAAGATTGGAAAGAATTAGAGAGATTACGCCTGATTTTGATACTACTATTTTTCCCGTTCAAAAATGCTTTGTGCCAAAATTTATAGATACCGAACTACTAACTGATGCTGGACTTTCAGTTTCTCCTAATAACATTATTGTTACGCATATTGAAGTTAATAACAGACACGGTACAGGGATTTTAATAAAAAGAATGTTTGAGGATAGCTCAAATATTTTTGCTATTCGCTCGCGGAATCAGTATGATGGAAAACAAGACTTTGGTCAAGTTGCTACTGTATGCGAGTGTTACGGAATGTCTCGTTATGCAATTTTTTGTAAGGTTGCAAAGTTATTAGAAGGAATACATCCAGAAAGAGTGTTGTGTATTCCTTACTTTGTGGAGGATTTTTATATTGCGTTAGCAGTTCAAGCACTTTTTGGCATTAAGCTCTGTACATACATAATGGATGACCAAAACATCTACGCTAAAGAAATCTCAGACGAGTTGATGCAAGAAGTCCTCGAAGTTTCTACGTTGCGTTTGGCAATTTCTTCAGAAATGCGGGATGCTTACGAAAATAAGTATGGACTTAAGTTCTGGCTCTTACCAGCCGTAGTTCCTAGCCATCTATTAGTTAAAAGTAGGAAATTAATTAACTCTGACTCTAATTCAACTTTGAAATCCAACACAGGTATTTTAGTCGGAAATATATGGGGTCAAACATGGTTAGATAGGTTACAAGAAACCCTTCGCTATACTCCTGTAACAATTGATTGGTACGTTAATATCAGGAAAACGTGGTTAAAATTTGATGAACAAGAATTAGAAAAAGTCGGTTTGATACCACATGATGTAGTTCCTGAAGAACAATTGGTTAAACTACTGTGTCAATATCCTTTCTCAATTCTGCCTACAGGCATCAATGATGAAAAGGTTGATAGACCAGAAATAGCTAAATTAAGTTTGCCCTCTAAAATCCCATTTATTGCAGCTACTTCGGGGACGCCAATTATAGTTTTAGGTAGCAGAGATACTGTGGCTGCTCGTTTTGTGGAATATTTTGAAATTGGTGTTGTTTGCAATTACAATTCTGATGATTTTTATAAAGCTGTAACTTTGGTTTCTGATGAAAAAAATCAAATGAGAATGAGAGAAAATGGGATGAAGTTGGGAAATTCTCTATCCGCAAAAGGAATGGATAAATGGATTTGGGAATCGTTAGAAGTAGGTAAAGCCTGCGATTTGAGATTTGAAGACTTGATGCCTCGCTGTTAAAACAACTTAGTTCCATCTAATTGTACTAATTTTTAAGTGTAAACGATATGTCCGATCAATATTTAGCCAATCAAAAAAAATTAAAAGAAACAGATATTTTCCTAGCTTCTTATCCGCGATCGGGTAATACATGGATGCGACTGTTGCTAAGTGATGCTCTCTTACAACTGCAAGGCTGTAAAACAACCACGGGAGGCAATATAATTCCTGATATTTACAAAGTTAGTATAAATGAATGGAATAACCACATTAATACAAAGCTAAAATTCAGGACAATAAAAACTCATGAACCATTGTTTTTTGAAAAAACACTAGAGCTAGAAAACCGAGTCTTTTATTTTTTCAGAAAACCTGCTGACTGTTTATGTTCATACTATTACTATTCATTAAGGTATCAGAAAAGCCAAGAAAATGATAAAGAATTAGATGAATTTTGTTTGGGTAATTTAGAACAGTGGTGTTGTCATGTCAACACCTACATCAGTTACAAGCAAAAAAATCCTGAAAGCATCATTTTTTTATCTTACGAAAAACTTAGTTATAATCCCGTGAAAATTCTGAACTATGTTATAGAACTTTTGGGGTGGGAAAACTACCAATTAGTTTGTCAAAAATCTGTTAAAAATCAGGAATTTAAGAAGCTAAAAAGTCTGTCACAAGAAGAAAAACCTGAGAAAATGGGGTTTTGGGAAGAGCATGGTTATCAAGATTTTTTTAGAAAAGGTAAGGTTGACAGTTCTCAGGAAGAATTGTCTTCTGAGACACTTCGGATAATTGAAGAAACAGCAATGCCGATATATAAAAAAGCAAGTTCCTTTGAGCCTATTTTTCCTTTTGAGTTTTCTGGGGAAATTTTTGAAAAGCAGTTACAAAAGCAGATTGAAAAGAGACGAGATAATTTAGATAAATTCCCAAAGAATTTCGCGGCAGCTAGACGCTATTATCGCTTAGGCAAACTAGAAAAGGCTATTACTAGCTACCGCCAAGCAATTAAACTAAATCCTAACTCAGCTTGGGCTTATCATAACTTAGGGGAAACTTTATCTAAACTGCAAAAATGGGATGAGGCGATCGCTGCTTACCAAGAGGCAATCAAGTTAAATCCTAAGTCTGCCTCTTTTTATTACAATTTGGCAGAGGCTTTTCTGCAGCAAGGTAACTTGGATGAAGCGATCGCTCACTACTCCAAAGCCATTGAAATTAAACCTAGTTTTTCTATTGGCCACAATAGCTTAGGTGAAGTTTTGGCCAAACAAGGCAAGTTGGTGGAGGCTATTGGATGTTTCCGCAAGGCAGTTGCATTAAATTCAAACTATTTTAGGGCTTGTAGGAACTTAGCAGAGCTTTTGGCGGAAAAAGGGTAGTTAGAAGAAACAGTTGGCTTTTACCAGGAGGCTTTTAAAGTAAATCCGGCGCTAGGAGGTTTATTTTCTTACCCGTGGTCAACACACAAAACAACTGTATCGTCCTCAATAACATTATAAAAAAGGTCTTTGTGGTATGCTTACTGAATGTTTTGACCAGAGAATCTGGCAAACTTAGACTTTATTAAAAAATTTTTTCTTTGGATAAAATTTATGGTAATAACTAACTCTCTCAAGACTGCCAATAAATTATTAAAAGCAGGTAAATTAGACTCTGCCTACAAAGAGTATCAAAGGCTCATAGAGCTAAGACCCGACTTTGCCTGGAATTACTATTATCTAGGCCAATTGTTCATTCAAGAAGACAAATGGTCTGATGCCATAGCCCAATACCGACAAGCTATTAAGCTTAATCCTAATTCTGCCAATTTGCACAATAGTTTAGCCGAAGCATTAATCAAGCAAGGAGAACTAGATGAGGCGATTACTTCTTCAGAAAAGGCTATTTCTCTACAATCAGATTGGGCAATTTATCATCAAACTTTAGCTTTAGCTTATGAAGGTAAATCGAATTTTGGGCAGGCATTAATAACTTGGCAAAAAGTCCTTTCTTTTAATCCGAATCACTTGAAGGCAACTCAAAAAATCTCTTGGTTGCAAACAAATATTGCCAAAAATTATCTTAAGAGTGGGAATAACTTACATAAGCAAGGAAAGATAAAGGAGGGTGTCGAGCTTTTCCAAAAAGCATTAACTCTCAACCCACAACAACCGATGCCAGTCTATCGAACTTGTGGTCATAGTTTGATAAGCTTGGGTAGATTTAGGGAAGCGGAAGAAGTTTTCCAAAAGTTAATAGAACTTTATCCAGAGCTACCAGATGGTTATCATGGCTATGCAGTAGTAGCTTATCATTTAAAAGATTGGGAACTGCTTTTGGAAAGGTGGGCAAGAGCTGCTAGTCAGTTACCCAATCATCTCTATTTCCTTATCCAAAAAGCCAGTGCTTTAATCAGATTATCTCGGTTTGATGAGGCTCAGGGAGTTTTTCAAGAAATTATTCAACAGTATGCTCACCATGGTGAGGAAAAAAGCCAAGAGGCTGGGGATGTTGTTTCTTTAGCTGAGTTAACAAAGACAATACTATTTAATACAAATTTTTCTCCTGCCCCTATAGCGAAAGATGCTCCTTCGTTACTGCCAAAACTAAAAAAGATGTTAAAAGAATTACTTGGGCAAGCTATGGTTGCGCAAAATGATTGCCTTGAAAGGGATTTGTTAGCAGCATTAGATATCTCTATAAAAGATTCTCAAATCCTTACCCCAAAGTTCCAAAATGAGTATTGGATATATATATTCAAACAGTTCAAAATGGCTACTCAACTACTCGAAAAAGAATCCCAGAGACTAAATAGTACCGATTGGAAAAGGTTTAAAGTGTTTCGTAGGGAAATTCCACTCCCATTGATTGACAAGTTATGTTTTGATAGTTTGTC
Source organism: Okeania sp. SIO3I5 (assembly GCF_010672085.1). Classification (GTDB taxonomy): domain Bacteria; phylum Cyanobacteriota; class Cyanobacteriia; order Cyanobacteriales; family Microcoleaceae; genus Trichodesmium. The sequence goes on along the minus strand of NZ_JAAHHT010000046.1, from coordinate 13,978 downwards.
ATCGTCGGCGCGCTATGTCATTGGTGAAGAGGAATGGGTAACAAAATCTCAGGTAGAAGCTACGATGAAATATTTACCCAAGTTAATGGATGAAGAAAAAGAATATTTTGAAAATAGAGGGCAAACAGTAAAATTGCCTTTGCCTAATTTGAGTAGGCAGAAGCAAACTATAGAGATATTTAAGAATTTTATTTGCGAACCTCCTTATGCTTTTTCTGAGGGATATATTCTACCCTGTTCTTACTATAACAATGGAATATCCCAAGAGTTTATTAATAAACTAAACTGTGACAATGCCAACGGTTATGGAATTTCCGATGGTTGGCATTTCTCACAAGGTCTTATTTCCGATCCTAGAGGCTTTTTAGAGGAAATTGCGATCGGTCAAAAAAAACTGGGTAGTTATTACGAGGATGAAGTAGTTTTCGGCGTGCCTAACATTTGGGGGATTTGGGGAGCGCATCAGAACTACGGTCATTTACTGTTCGACCAAATTTCTAGCTTGATTCTTTACCAAAAGCTGAATTTATCCTGCAAAATATTTGTTCCCCATATTACGGATGACCACTGGGAAATCTTTAGTCATTTGAACATACCAAAAGAGAAAATTTTGGTAAAGCAAGAGCAGAAGTTTAAATACTTGGTAATTAGTAGGTATCAACACGGCGTTGAGATCATCGATTTTTACAGAAAACTAAGAGAATCAATTGTTGCCAAGCGTGGGGGGATACCTTCAGAATATCGCGTTCGCTATGTGTATATTTCCAGAAGGTATGCCAAGCTGAGAAGGATGGCTAACGAAGTAGAGGTAGAGGAGTTAATGGAAAGTTTGGGATTTACGATTGTTTATGGCGAAAGGTTGAGTTTTGAAGAGAAAGCAATGTTGATGCACCATACTTCCGTTTTAGTTAGTCCGTGGGGTTCAGGTATTCAAGCTTGTGCTATTATGTGTAATCCTAATACTCGTGTTATCACCATATTTCCTCCTAATCCTCATTCAAATACGAGAAATAGGATGCCAAATGTTTATGATGGTTTAATCTGGGTTTTAGGAAAGCATCATGCGTACAATTTGCTAGGAGAGCAAGTGGCTGATAGTTGGAGAATGAATATAGAAAAATTGAAGACAGTAGTCACCAAAATACTTGGGGAAAGTTAAAAAATTAAATTGGTACTTTTCAAACATCCAAGTAATTCAATTTTTTTCTGCTTCAATAGTTTTTCCTAAACGTTCTTCTAAGCTTTGAACACATTTCCAGCTCATTCTTGTCAAAGCTTGGATATCAGCCTGAGAAAACATAATTTCACCTTCACGCAAAGGCAAGGCACCAAACTTTAACTCAGTCTTGGCATTAGTAAGCGCCTTTGCCATTTCAATAAACTCACGCAGAGAAATAGCTTGACCAGTACCTAACTCGTACTGTTGATAACCTGGAATGTCTCTAGATAGTTTATCTATTAACAAAGCATAAGCAGAAACCACATCATCAACATGAACAAAGTCTCGTTTTTGCTCCCCAGAAGTTAGTTCTATCTCTGGTACATTATTCAACAATTGCTTAATCAAGTATGGAATTAACTTATAGTCGTAATCACCAGCACCAAAAGGGTGTTCTATGCTAACATTTGCAAAAGCAATTTTGCTATTTAAGGCAAATTGTTCCCCCCAGTTCCGAAAATGCTGTTTAGACATAGAGTAACTATATGCCCCTGAATAAGGTGATTGTCCCTTACTAACATAAGTATCTGTATTGAAAAAAATACCAGTACCAAACTTTACCATCGCTTTCATTAACTCCATAGGAAATGCGATGTTAGTTTCAAACATTTTGCTGAGATTCTTTTGGTCTCTGCTGTAAAATGTAGCTAGGTGAATTATTGCATCAATTTTGCCTAAATCTTGAAACGGCTGCTCTATTCCACAGAGGTCGATATCATAGCAGACTAAACTTGGCAGAATATCATTAATCCTTTTTGTGTCAGAAAAGCTCCTCTTCAAAACAACAACTTGATAATCATCTGCAACTAGGCGTTTGACTAGATGACTGCCAATAAAACCCGTTGCACCTGTAACTAAAACTGTTTGCTTTGTCATCTATATTTTATCCACTTATAAGCAACTTATTTTTGATAAACAAAAGGACTTTCAAATTCAGAAAAAGCCAAAAAATCGCGATCGCGCCCTGAGAGAATAGGATTAGTAATAGGCCACGAAATCCCTACAGAATCCCATCGTATCCCAGTATCGTGATTTGGGGCATAAACTGTAGAAAGGTTATAAACCATAATAGCCTTCTCGCTAGTCACGCAAAACCCATGAGCAAAACCAGGTGGTATATAAGCTGCATAAGCGTTTTCCTGACTTAACTCAAATGTTTCGTACTTTCCGTAAGTAGGCGAAGCTACCCGCAAATCAACTACAACATCAATAACTTGACCAAAAAGACAATAAACTAACTTAGTATGGTCATGGGGTGGTAGTTGGAAATGCAAACCTCTTAAAACATTTTGATTAGAAATAGAATAGTATTCCTCAACAAAATTTGTTTCTAATTTGTAGTCGGCAAATATTTCTTGGTGGAAAGTTTTGACAAAACTACCTCTCTCATCTCGAAATACTTTAGGTTGGATAAGATAGCAACCAGAAAGCTTTGTTTCAATTAATTTCATTTTCCTTACCCTTCCTTAAAACCATAACAAAACTCCCGAATCGTCAAAACAACATAATCCAACATTTCCTCACTCAACCCTGGATAAACCCCAATCCAAAAACAATTTTGCATCACCGCATCCGTATTCTCCAACTCTCCCACAACCCGATAATTCAAACCTTTGTACAGCGGTTGTCGCAGCAAATTACCACCAAACAACAACCTCGTACCAATCCGTTTTTCCTCCAAGTGAGTAACAAGCTCACGACGAGAAAAAGGTGCGGCTTCCCTAACTGCCAAAAGAAACCCAAACCAACTCGGTTCCGAATTAGGAGTAGCTTCCGGCAACACCAAAAACTCCTGTAAATCCTTCAATTTTTCATACAGAAACCGAAAATTATCGCGACGTTTAGCCACAAACCCCGACAACTTATCCAACTGAGCGCAACCAACAGCAGCTTGCATATCAGTCATCTTCAGATTGTAACCCACATGAGAATAAATATATTTGTGGTCGTAACCAAAAGGCAAATCTCCCAACTGCCACTCAAACCGCTTACCACAGGTATTATCAACCCCAGGAGGACACCAACAGTCACGACCCCAGTCTCGAAAAGACTCCACTATTTTCTTCAAGCGACTATCCCTAGTTAATACCGCCCCCCCTTCTCCCATGGTTATATGATGAGCGGGATAAAAACTAGCAGTAGCTAAATGACCAAAAGAACCCGTTTTTTGACCCTCATAAACGCTACCCACCGCATCGCAGTTATCCTCAATCACCCATAAATCATGCTTCCGAGCAAATTCCATCACCCCAGTCAAATCAAAAGGATTTCCCAAAGTGTGAGCTATCATAATTGCCCTAGTGCGAGGAGATAGAGCAGCTTCTAACTGGGAAGTATCAATATCATAAGTAGGCAACCTAACATCTAAAAACACAGGCACCAACTGATTTTGAAAAATCGGATTAACCGTCGTCGGAAAACCAGCAGCAACCGTAATCACTTCATCCCCTGGTTTAAGTCGCTTATCTCCCAATTTTGGGGAAGTCAAAGCACTAAGTGCTAATAAATTTGCCGAGGAACCAGAATTAACTAACAGACAATGCTTAACCCCCATCCACTCGGCAAACTTTTGTTCAAATTCCTTAGCATAACTACCAGTAGTTAACCAAAAATCCAGGGAAGAATCCACCAATTTTTGCAACTCGTCAGCATCAAATACTTTACCCGAAACAGGAATATATGTTTTGCCAGGAATAAATTCCCTCTCCTGAAACTTGTACTGGTAGTATTCCAAAACTGCATCCAAAACCCTTTGGCGCAAGTCTATTTCTGTTAATTGGGGGCTTGATATTGTCATAAAATTATCCCTAAGCTAACTTTAAAAAATCCTCATACCATTGAATCGTCTCTTCTAAACCTTTTTCCAAAGTATATTCTGGATGCCAGTTTAGCAATTTACGAGCCTTTTCTGCAGATAAATATTGATGTTTAATCTCATTAGTTGCCTGATTTAAAATAACAGGTTCTAAATCAGTTTTATTCATTAACACCAAGATTTTACGCACCAATTCTAAAACCGTAATTTGTAACTCATTACTAAAATTAAAACCCTCCCCTAAAATTTCTTTTCTATCCATTTGTTCCGCCAAATGCAAATAAGCCAAAACCCCATCTTTAACATAAAAATAATCCCGGATGTAACTACCATCGCTGCGGATAGTCACAGGTTTATCCCGCAAAGCAGACCTAATAGTATCCGGCACAATCCGATTAAAATTCAAATCTCCCCCACCATAAAAATTACCACATCGGGTAATACAGACAGGCAACCCATAAGAAACATAATAAGTACGACTAATTAAATCCGCGCAACTTTTAGATACATCGTAGGGATGTTCCCCCTGTAACGGGGTAGTTTCATTGTAGGGCAAAACCTCCTGGTCTCCATAAGCTTTATCGCTGGAGGCAATCACAATGCGACTCACACCCCCCACGCGACGACAAGCTTCCAATACATTCCAAGTTCCCTTAATATTAGCCTCAAAAGTCCCCAAAGGATTTTTATTCGCCACTCCTACGATAGTTTGGGCCGCCAGATGAAAAACCGTATCTACTTCATATTCAGCGATCGCCCTCTCAATAACGTCCAAATCCTCAACACCACCTCGGACAATATTAATTTTATCCGCCCAATCATCAGTATAAAGGCGAGATTTCGGCACCAAGTCCCGCACCAAACCAGTCACTTTGGCCCCCCGCTCCACCAACTCAGCCACCATCCAACTACCCAGTAAACCAGTACAACCTGTCATAAAGACAGAGCGATCGCCCCAAAAACCATTTACCAGCATATTCTACTCCCAAATTCTCCAAGGCGCTTGACCCAACTTCCACATCTTATTCAACTGCTGATACTCCTTAAAAGTATCCATAGCGTAAAAGAAACCAGAATGATAATAACTCATTAATTGACCTTCTGTCGCCAACCTTTCTAGTGGGTCTCTTTCCAGAATACAATTATCCCCCGATAAATAATCAAAAACCCGACGGTCAAAAACAAAGAAACCAGCGCTCACCATTTTGTCATCTTTAATCTTCTCCCCAAACTTTAAAACCCTAGCTTCCTTGTCAATATCCAAAACCCCGTAACGAGAAAGGGGTTGTACCGTAGTCACCGTAGCCAATTTTCCATGACTCTTGTGAAACTCCACCAAATCCTTAATATTAACATCCGCCAGACCATCTCCATAACTCACCATAAATAAATCTTCATCTATATATTGTTTAACTTTAGCCACTCGCCCCCCCGTCATAGTTTCCAAACCAGTATTGACGAGAGTCACGCGAAAGTCTTGCTCTTTATGGAGGTTATGATAAGCAATTTCGTGGGAACGACCTAAATTAATCGTAAAGTCATTATTCATGGCCTCATAATTAAGAAAATACTCCTTAATCAAATTGCCCTTATAACCCAGACAAACAATAAAATCCAAAAAACCATAATGGGCATAAAGCTTCATTATGTGCCAAATAATCGGATGTCCTCCCACTTCCACTAATGGTTTAGGACGATATTCAGTTTCCTCTCTCAAGCGGGTGCCAATACCACCCGCTAGAATAACTACTTTCATTTTTATTTTTTTCTAAAATCCCAGGGGTTGCAGTTTTGAAAGATTACCACAACAGACGCACCAAAAACCCACTTGCTCCCAAAACATAAAAAAAGGGATATTGGCCTCATCCAACCTCCCCGCTTTCTTCAACCTATTAGCCTGCTTCAACAACTGTCCAGCACTCATACCCTCATTACCCATAAAAACTCAAACATAAATCTATTCAAAAATATTATTTTACCCCAAAAATTCCCCTTTCATCTCAGCCAAAGAAACTCGCTTACCAGTTTTAAACTCCTCCCTTGCACGCTCTATAATCTCTATAAACTCAGAATTTTCGCTTAAAGAAAAAGACTCTAAATCAATATCTTGCACGGAAACAACAGCAGCGACTACTCGACCATTTAAAGTTAAAATCACCCTTGGGAATAGCAGCATAGTCTTTAAATTCCATTATTTTTAATTTACTAAAATTTGAAAATGCTATATGATAGAAATTTAATATAAAAAAGTTAGCTCTATACATGACTAAAAAAGAGGAAAACCGCCATTTCAGTTATCAGTTATCAGTTATCAGTTATCAGTACCAACCACTGAATTTTGGGATTTACTAATTTCATCGAGGAAAAATAAAAATGAGCGAAACATGGATAATTTTTATAGCCGAACCAGAGCAACCTGGATGGGAAAATCGCAAACTACCAATGGGTGGCTTAACAGACATTTTAGATGAACAGTGGGACTACACCAGCACAGGGGCAAAACCTAAAATAGGCAATCGCCTCAGACAATTTTTGCAAGTAGAAGAATTCATCGACCCCAAATTCCCTGGAAGTTCCACCCACGTTAGAGAAGGAGCTAATTGCTAGTGTTAATATCCCTGGCAATTTCTTGCAATAGAAGACAACTTGATGGGGCTAGACTGCATATTTTTATAACCGTAGTTTATAATGAGGGTTGGAGGTGATGTCCTTTGTATTCAATTAAGCTAGAACTAAAGCTCAATAATAAAGAGCGGTCATTGATGGCTAAGTGTGCGGGTTATGCCCGCTTTGTGTATAATTATGGCCTTAATATGGTCAATGGAACCAAGCACATGACCAAAGTAAATCAGCGTGGTAAAGAGGTTAATTTTAGTTATAGCCAGCGCATAAATGAAGCCAAGAAAGTCTTTACTAATTATGTAAAGAACCAGCCAGAATATGCCTGGACAAATAACTATTCTTCTCGTATTTATCAGAGTGCTTTTAAACATTTAGGTGAAGCATTTAAACGATCTAAAGAAGGGACTAGCAAATACCCTCGATTTAAGCGTAAAAAAGACAAGCAATCTTTTACTGTTTATGATGGCAATGGAAAAGCCACGGTTCAAGCTGGCCACAAAATTAAAATACCAACATTAGGGACTTTTCGGTTATGCGAGCAAGTACCATTAACGACAGCAAGTCAGACTTTTACTATTAGTAGAACAGGAGAAAAATGGTTTGTTAGCTTTAGTATTGAAGCTGAACAATTACCGGTTCATCCATTATTAGATGAACGTCCCCAAGAGTTTAGGGGTATTGATGTTGGTATTAAACAGTTTGCTACAATAGGGTCATCAGAAGAAAACAGCACTATTGCTATTCCTGAATCAATCAAATTTAAACAGTTAAAGCAGGCTAAGTTTCAATGGCGCAATCGCAAGAAGCAACTAGCTGGTAAAGGCAAAACACCTTCAAAAAATGCGATTAAATACTACAAAAAACTTGCCAAGTACCATGCTCGTATTGCTAACATACGTAAAGATTTTATCGAGAAAATTACTACTGAATTAGCAAGTAAATATAAGCACATTTGTTTAGAAAATCTAAACGTCAAAGGGATGATGCAAAATGGTAAGTTAGCAGCATCTATAGCAAGGCTTGGATTTTATGAATTTAGACAACAATTGACAACCAAAATTGTTGCCAACGGCGGAACTGTTGTATTAGCTGAACTGTGGTTTCCATCATCTAAAACTTGCCATAATTGCGGTCATATTCATAAAGAATTAACGTTAAGCGACCGCACTTTTAACTGTCCTCATTGTGGAACGACCATAGACCGCGATTTGAATGCAGCGATTGTGCTATCTCAGTATGGGGAAGTGAATCAATTTACTAGGGTGGGCTGCACCCGAATTTACGCCTGTGAACTGGTAGGGGCCGACTCCCCAGGTTGAAGCAGGAAGCAAGCCGCAAAACTGACATTACCAGGTTTGTCCTGTTTTTGCCGGAATTGTGTAGGTATTGTACAGCAGACTGGGTAATCACCAGACTAGAAGAGTACCTTCCTAATGGGGACGATAGCTCGAAAAAAGCAATAATCCTGTGTTATTGTCGCTTCGATCCCGTTATTTCCCCCTTAGAACCATTATCAAGAGTCAGCCAGGAGGTAGAGAGTGTGGGAGGTGTAGGGAAATAAAGATTCTCAATCAATATCTTGCTCAGATAGAGCAATTATCTTTGGAAAAATTAGATATTTTAGGTGAAAAAATTTTTGATTTAGCAACAATAGCAGACTTAGAAAACTGGTTAACTAATCAATAAGAAAATAACTAAACAAGGGGAACGATGTATCACTTCATCCAACCTCCCTTCTCTCTTCAACCTATTAGCCTGCTTCCATAACTTGCCAGCACTCATACCCTCATTACCCATAAAAACTCAAATATAAATCTATTCAAAAATATCATTTTATCCCAAAAATTCCCCTTCAGCAAGATATATAACCATGAACATGAAATTTATCAGCCCTAAAACCGACTTTGCCTTTAAAAAAATCTTTGGTTCTATTCACAGTCAAAATATTCTCATTAGCTTTCTCAATGCCATAGTTTATAACAATCAAAATATTATTCAATCTCTGAAAATAATTAACCCCTATAACCCTGGAGTTACTAACACGGCAAAAACAATTTATTTTGATGTCAAAGCAGTTTTAGATAATGGTTCTACCGTGGTCATTGAAATGCAAATATTGAACGTAGAAGATTTGGAAAAACGAGTAATTTATAACTTAGCTAAAGCTTATGGAAATCAATTAGATCGTAATGTTTGGCAAGGTTATATGATGTTGCAACCTTTTATAGCTTTAACCATCGCCGACTTTGTTTTATTTAAGGGTCTTGATAAAATGATTACTAAATTCAGATTTAAAGAAGAAACAGAGTTGTTTAATTATCAAGATGAATTAACATTAATGTTTGTAGAATTACCCAAATTTACAAAAGAATTGTCAGCTTTAGAAACCCTGAGTGATAAATGGATATATTTTCTTAAATCGGCACCAAATTTAGAAGTAATACCAGAATCATTGGAATCAGTATCAGAAATAGAAGCAGCATTAAAGATAGCGAATAGGGCAAATTTAAGCAATGCAGAATTAGAGGAATTAGAGCAAGAGGAAAAGTCGATTAGAGATAAGAAAGGGCAAATTAGTTTCGCGATAAATCAAGGAATAGAAATTGGACGGGAACAAGTAGTTAAACAAATCTTGCGTCAAATTCGTCGCCTGTTTGGAGAAATACCTCCAGAAGTTCAGACTCAAATAGAGGAGTTATCTCTGGAAAAACTAGATATTTTAGGTGAAGAAATTTTTGATTTAGCAACAATAGCAGACTTAGAAAACTGGTTAACTAATCAATAAGAAAATAACTAAACAAGGGGAACGATGTATCACTTCATCCAACCTCCCTTCTCTCTTCAACTTATTAGCCTGCTTCAAGAACTGGCCAGCACTCATACCCTCATTACCCATAAAAACTCAAATATAAATCTATTCAAAAATAGTATTTTACCCCAAAAATTCCCCTTTCATCTCAGCCAAAGAAACACGCTTACCAGTTTTAAACTCCTCCCTTGCACGCTCTATAATCTCTATAAACTCAGAATTTTCGCTTAAAGAAAAAGACTCTAAATCAATATCTTGCACCGAAACAACAGCAGCGACTACTCGACGATTTAAAGTTAAAATCACCGTTTTTTCACTAAAATCTTTCGTATAATCTGCCAAAGGTTGAGAAGCAGTAGAAAGTTCAATAGTTTTAATCATGCTGAATAAAAGTTCTTTACCAAAGAAAGTCAAAAGTAAGAAAAAAAAGGTAACAAATTTCCCTTTTCCAACTGATAACTGAAAATTACTGTCCGACTTGAAATATTTGTTCTGCAGTCAAATTTAGTTCAGAAAAAGTAGGGGAACCCAACACATCTTTACCTGTAAATAAATTTAGTATATATTCATCTTCAACTAAATGATAAACCGAAATAGTTGGTTGTTTTGGGGAGCCAATATAGCGCCTTCCTCCTAACCCTAAATAATCAACTATCCAATACTCGTTTATGCCTAATTTTTCATATTCTCCCAACTTCATTAAATAATCATCTTGCCAATTTGTACTTACTACTTCTATGGCTAATTTAATACTTGTACCTTTAGTAATAGTCGATCGCTTTTTCCACAGTGGTTCGTTAACCTCCCCCCTTTGAAAGGGGGGTTGGGGGGGATTTTCCGCTTTAATAGCATTAGAATCTAATACCATTACATCAGGAATATAAGCTGATTGCTCCGAATCTATGGCTTTAATTAGTCCCTGTCTAGGAATAAAAAATGGCAAGTTCAGACGTTCAATGTAAACTGATAGTTTTGATGCTAGAAAACCAGCTACTTGTTCGTCAGTTCCAGTAGGTTGCACTTTAATAATCTCCCCATTATGTAATTCAAACCGACCATAACCATCAGGATACCAGTCCCAAAACTCTTCTAAAGTTATTAACTTAATCTCCTGTTTTTCTTCTGAAATAAGCATCTTAATACTCCTTTTGATAATGGATAATTAATAATTAATAAATTAATAATTGATAATTACCTTATTCAGTTTCTTCTTTAAGACGGGTGCCAATACCACCCGCTAGAATAACTACTTTCATATACTCAAGATTTTCAATGAGTTGAATAAATTAAGACTCAAATGGTTGTAGTGATTAGCTACTCATTACTCCGTACTCAACTTAGCCGTCGCCCCCCCATCAACAACCAAACTCTGACCAGTCATAAAAGCCGATCGCTCCCCATCAGCCAAAAAATAAATGGCCTCAGCAATCTCCCCAGGCTGGCCAACCCTACCCATAACGTGCTTAGTTCCCAACTGTTCCACCAACTCAGCCACACCCTCCCCCTGCAAATGTCCGCGACTCAAACCAGCATACAACATAGTCGTCTCCACCGCACCAGGCAAAACCGCATTAACCCGAATCTGCTCCCTGGCCAACTCAATAGCCAAGGCCCTCGTCAAAGCCAACATCCCTCCCTTACTCGCAGCATAAGCAGCAATATTAGCAGAAGTCGCCACAGCATGAACCGAACTAACATTCACCACCGCACCCCCACCACCCTGCATCAAAGGATAAAGGTAGCGCACCGCCAAATAAACAGAACGTAAATTCACGGCCATCACCCCATCCCACTCCTGGGGAGTAGTTTCCACCAAAGGTTTACAAACTTGGATAGCAGCATTATTCACCAAGGCATCAACCCTGGCCACCTCTCCTGTCAACTTCTGGGCTATCTCCTCCCAGGCAGAAACGTCCCCTACATCAGCTTGAAAAAACCTATCTATTTCCACCGTAGGATCGGGCATATTGCCTTTATCGACACCTACCACATACCAACCTTCCCGGTGAAATAATTGGGCAGTTGCCTTGCCAATACCGCCCAAAACTCCTGTAATTAAAACTACTAATTTAGTCATTCAATTTAGTTTTCCTTAAATGGATTCATAATTTCCAGAGTACCTGGTATCAGTAGTCCATCTTGCATATCTTTGGAATAAAGAGTAGTAATTCGAGCCTCTAAGGCACTGGCTATTATTAAACTATCCCAAAATGAAAAGCTGTATTGCTGTCGCAACCTAGAAGCATTTTTAACAACTAACAAATCAACTGATACTATTTGATAACGACTCTCAAAAGACTCAATTAAATTAAATATTTCTTCCTCATTAAAACCCACCTTTCGCTTCAGAATCGAACAAACTTCATTAATCACCTGGCTGCTAATCACAATCCCTTCCACATCAGTAATACTATTAGCAACTATTCTTTTTCTAGCATCTTCTTCTGGGTCTTGATATTGCCCACTTAGAAAACAATAAAGCCAGATATTAGAATCAATAAAAACCAGTTTATTTGTATTATTCATCCAGAGCGATCGTGCAGTTCTTCCCTATTTAACTTCAGCCAATTTCTAACTCTCATAGGATTAGCTTTTAACTGATCAATAAAATCTTGCTGATGTGGAATATTTTTGAGGGACTTATCTTCCTCCCTGTCACTTTCATCATTTGGAATCAGAGTTACTAGCACCTGGGTTCCTTCTACTAACTCTGATGGATCTAGCAATTCGATTTTGCCTTGTTTAACTGTACCCCAAAACGTCTTTAACATCTCTATTTTAATAAAGTTCAAATTAAATTATTTTTACTTATCCCAGCTTACCGAAATAATTAATAATTAGACAATTAAATAATTAGATAATTCAGGTTTAAAGCCTCCCCTTGGATAGGGGAAGAAAATAAATCTTTTCCTTTGAGTCAATCCTCTCCGTAAAAGGGAGAGGTAATTATCCATTATCCATTATCCATTAATGAACGCCCCTCCTCAAATTTGTCCAACTCTGACTTGATAAACCAGCCAATTTCTCACCTAAATGCCGACTGGTTTCGGCCTCTTCCTCAAACTCAACTTCTGTATAGTCAATAACAGCAAAACCTTGTTCGTTAATCAGACGATAGAACTCAAGCGCGATCGCATCCTAAAATTTCCGAACCAACCCCAGATGAAATTTTTCCTTCCTGATAGAGTTTACCCAAAGTCAAAACCATTAACTGAATTCAGAATTTAGAATTTAGAATTCAGAATGCCAGATTTGATAGGCTAAAAATTTTGACACTCACAACAGTTTCCGGCAATTATTTGACGTTTAAAGTTTGAAACTATTTGTGACATCCTTAAAGTGAATTGGTAACTGAATTTAGAATTTAGAATGCCAGATTTGATAGGCTAAAAATTTTGACACTCACAACAGTTTCCGGCAATTATTTGACGTTTAAAGTTTGAAACTATTTGTGACATTCTTAAAGTGAATTGGTAACTGAATTTAGAATTTAGAATGCCAGATTTGATAGGCTAAAAACTTTGACACTCACAACAGTTTCAGGCAATTATATCATGTCCGGTTGAATAGTTATAAATAAAAATGGAGGAGTCAGGAGTCAGGAGTCAGGAGAAATGAGGGAAGAGGAGGGAATTTTAAGCTATAAAGAAGAGAAAGTTTTTTATCACTAATTATCCGGACATGATATTACAAGCTTCTATAACTCCTGACTTCTGTTATATTTCCCTCGAAATAAATGACTATGTTCGGGATTATAAAGACCAGAACGCCCTACTTTTTCGACCTTCTCCAAAGCAGGACTAATCACATAAAGCGTTGTTCTAACTAACTGTTTCTCCTCAGTCACCACAGCCATTTTTTCCAAAGGTACAACCCAAATTTCTTCATCAGGCCATCCCAACCGATAACATATCGCCACAGGTATCTGAGCAGAATAATGTTCCATCAACTTTTCTTGTGCTTCCCACACATGACGAGCGCTCAAATACAAACATAAACTTGCTCTATGAGCTGCTAAACTACTTAACTCTTCTTCTGAAGGAACCCCCGTTGCTTTCCCACTAATTCTCGTTAAAATAATGGTCTGTACCAACCCAGGTACAGTCAATTCCACTTTTAACTTAGCTGCTGCATCCTGAAATGCACTAATTCCCGGCACAATTTCAAAATCAATTCCCGCCTCAGCCAAAAGTTGCATTTGCTCATAAACCGCCCCATACAAACTAGGATCTCCAGAATGAAGGCGCACCACAGAAAGACCTTTTCTCACTCGCTCAATCATTACAGGTAAGATTTCTTCTAAAGTTTTATTAGCTGTTCCAATAACCTCAGCATCAGGACGCACATTCCGTAACATTTGCTTGGGTATCAAAGAATCTGCATATAAAATTACATCTGCTGTAGCTAAGATTTTGTCAGCTTTCACCGTTAATAAGTCTGGGTCTCCAGGACCTGCTCCTACAATGTAGACTGCTGCTCTGAGACTTTCAATTTTGTTCATTAAACCTCTTGT
>NZ_JAAHHT010000459.1 GCF_010672085.1 Okeania sp. SIO3I5 | reverse complement strand
ATATTTTCTGAAGTTGAGCAACTGCCTCTTGCCTCCCCGCAACTTTTTGCCCGTTTTCTGAAGAAATGAAAATTTCACTTTTAATGTAGATACTCGAAAATTTGTCAGAAACTTTTCCAGAATATTTACTCTACCTAAAGATAAGTAGATATTTTCTGAAGTTGAGCAACTGCCTCTTGCCTCCCGGCAACTTTTTGCCCGTTTTCTGAAGAAATGAAAATTGCACTTTTAATGTAGATACTCGAAAATTTGTCAGAGATTTTTCCCAGAATATTTGCTCTACCTAGAGATAAGTAGATATTTTCTGAAGTTAAGCGATCGCTACACTGTTACCTCAGCAAATTGCTTTCTGATTTCTCCTACTTATTTCATCTATAAAAGTATTAAAGTTCTTGCAAACCAGACAAATTTTTCTAGGAAATCCAAGAGTAATATCTTGATACTTTCCTAAGATAAATTCATCTAATTGTTTGCTAATTAATTTCCTTTTTAATCTAGATTTTTAGCAGGTAGCAAAAATGCAGTTATTAAAGCAATAGTACCTCCCAATAAACCCCAACCCAACCAAAGATTAAAATTCCTACCTCTGCTTTTTGCCACAAAAGCAGCAGCAGTACCAATAACACAATGCAAAATCATTAATATCCAGAATAATTGCCAGTTAATTTCATTCATCATTCTCTTTCAAGTATTAGTTATTTGAGAATAAGGACTCAAAAATTTTTCACCATCAAAATGAATTATATGCTCTTTAGATAATTAATAATTAATTATTAATAATGAAATAGTTTTTTAAATCTCTAATTTTCTCTCTAACCCTCTAATGCTCTAATAATGCTCTAAATTCATTATTCATTATTCATTATACAAAGCTTCATTAATTAACTTTTGAAACTGTTTAGACTTATCCGACTTAGTAAGATACTGGGGAATTTCAGACATTTTTATCTCTTAAAAAGGTAATGACAATTGTACAGGAATAATTTTTTGTGAAATTTCCTCTGGTGAGAATCTTTTCCCAGATTCTAAATAACTCCTAATACTCCCCGCTAAATGAAAAGCAAATAAAGGAGGAACTGCATTTCCAATCTGATTAAAACAACTTGTTTCCTTTCCTACAAATTCAAACCAGTCAGGAAAACTTTGTAATCTTGCTGCCTCTCTTAACAATAAACGTCTTCTTCTCCCATCCGGCAATTTTATCCGGTGCATATCACCAGTAGGAGCTGAAATATTTCGACAAGTTAAAGTTCTAGCAGGTTTGTCTAAATATAAATCGCGTGGTTGTTTACAACTAGAAGCTTTTTCATATTTTTCTACATATTTATCCATGCTTGGAGTCAAAAATTTTGACTCCGGAGGCGCGTGAAATGCCATTTCTCCCAATGCTTCTCCAACAGTTACTTTTTGATCTAAAACTTGAGGAAATTTAAAGTCACCTTTATGCCCAACAACTATTACTCGTTGACGATTTTGAGGCACACCAAAATCAACAGCATTTAACAATTTAACCTCAATAATATAACCCAAAGATTGAAGTGCCTGAGTAATTTCATCCAAATACCATTTATTCCGATAAAGCAACCCCCGTACATTTTCAAATAACCAAATTTCCGGCTTTAATTTTGCCACTGCATTAATAAAAATAGGAAAACCATCTCGCGAATCTTGTAAACCTTTTTGCTTTCCACCTACACTAAAAGGTTGACAAGGAGGACCACCAATTATTACCTTTCCAAGAGGTAATTCTGTTTCTAAAGTCAGAGTAATTTGAGTGCAATTACCCTTTAAATTTTGATTATAACTTGTACAACAATCGGCATCCATTTCAAAACCATGAGTTGCAAAACCTTGTGCTTCAAAACCTAGAGATAAACCACCACATCCGGCAAATAGATCGATAACTAAATTAGTCTGATTCAGAGATGGTTTAAGAAAATGATTTATTTGATCTATATAGTTCATATACAGTTACTAAGTTGGAAATAAAAAATCAAAATTAATTAGATTTAATTTTGATAAACTTGATTGTTGTTTATGAAAATTTGTAACTATGGCATTGATGAAATAAGATCTAAAATTTCTATAGGACTAAGATTAATAGTGAGTAAAAAAGCTGTTTTCACTACTAAAAATAATACAATCATTCACCAACTGCGTAACTATTACAGCAATTGTGATGGTTGTGAATTACAGTTTAATATTAATTTACTTTCGCTGTTACTTGTTGCCTGTTCCCTAGAGTAATAAAAATTTTTATCTTATCAATAAGGGAAACTGTTGTCAGCTTAAGTAATTTAGGTAATTATAATACCATTTTGCAAAAAGAATGTTACGAATAGTAAGAGCAATAAAAATAATTTTCAGGAGACATCTATTTGACAAAAAAGATGATTTACGACCTAAAAAGTGGTATTGAAGCAATTCCCATAAGACTCCTAACTCCTGACTCCTGACTACTAAAAAATCCCCCAATTATTTGTAGCAAATATTTATCAAAATGGTATAATTCCTCTGAAATAATAAATAACAGGAAAAATTATAATTTTACTAATGCTAAAAAATCCATTTTAAATTCGATATTTAACGATATTTTAGTATTTATTTTGGTAGCTATTTATATTTATATTTATATTTTTTGACTTTTTTTATTATATTTATTATTGTAGGATTGATTATTAAGCTCAACTAAATAAAATCTAACAATCATCAGTACAATAAGATTAAGACGGGTGCATCTCATATTTGCCAAAATACTTTTTTCCTATTCCCTATTCCCTGTTCCCTATTCCCTATTCCCAGTTAAGAGTTCCCTGTTCCCTAAAAGCAATAAATTTTTGGCTTTCTTCTTGGATTGAGATGCACCCATTAAGACTAATTATTAGTAAGGACATTTTTAGACATAAATTACTATAACACCTGACACCGAACAGCTAATACCTACCAACTTCTATAGATGAATTTGTCA
>NZ_JAAHHT010000458.1 GCF_010672085.1 Okeania sp. SIO3I5 | reverse complement strand
TAAATTAATGCAACTCTTAATTGAGAATGCTGGAGCTAACAAAGCCGTCTTATTATTGAACAACTCCGAAAATTGGGAAATTGTCGCTGAGTGCAATAATGACACTTGCGATCTATCCACTACTCCTTTAGCGGAAACCGAAACCGTTCCTAGCAGCATCATTAACACAGTCAAACGGACTCAAGAGACTCTGCTACTCAACAACCTTGAACAAAACAATACCTTTAATGCCGATCCTTATTTGCTCAAACAACCACCCAAAAGTCTCTTTTGCACGCCCATAGTTTATCAAGGAAAACTCATTGGCATTCTCTACCTAGAAAACAATCTCACTACTGAAGCATTTACTGCAGAGCGGATCGAACTGCTCAACCTGTTGACTGCCCAAGCAGCAATATCCATCGAAAACGCCAGACTTTACCAACATCTAGAAAACTATAGCCATAACCTAGAAGTTCAAGTTGAACACAGAACCCAACAACTCCAAGAAAACAATCAACACTTACAAGAAACCCTGCAAAAATTGCAGCAAACCCAATCTCAACTGATCCAGACCGAAAAAATGTCTTCTTTAGGTCAAATGGTAGCTGGAATTGCCCATGAAATCAATAATCCTATTAGTTTTATTTCAGGTAATATTACTTACGCTCGCGAATATGTCCAGGATTTACTAGAGTTGCTCAACTCTTACCAGGAAAGTTTATCTGTTCCCAGTGTGACTGTACAAGAGAAATTAGAAGAGATAGATCTAGAATTTATCTGTAAGGATTTAGAAAAAGTATTTGATTCTATGCAAACAGGAAGCGATCGCATTCGCCAAATTGTTCTGGGTTTACGCAATTTCTCCCGCCTTGACGAACAAGGAATGAAGCGGGTAGATATCCATGAAGGATTAGAAAATACCCTGCTGATTTTACAGCATCGTCTCAAAGGTAATGGCGATCGCCCAGATATTGCTATAGTGAAAGACTACGGGGAAGTACCCCCTGTCAACTGTTACGCTAGTCAACTCAATCAAGTGTTTCTACAGATTATCACTAACGCCATTGATGCTTTAACTACTTCACTAGCGCCAGATTGTCCGGACATTAGGATCGCTACTCAAATGCAGAACCAGGAGAGTATCAGGATTTCCATTGCTGACAATGGGGCAGGAATGAGTGAGACTGTTCAGCAACGTATTTTTGATCCCTTCTTTACTACCAAACCAGTTGGTAAAGGTACTGGACTGGGTTTGTTTATTAGTTATCAGATAGTTACCGAGCAACATGGAGGGGAATTGCAGTGTATTTCTCAACCGGAAAAAGGTACTAAATTCATTATAGATATTCCTATTTAACTACTACCGCTACAAGGAGTAATGAGTTAGGAGTAATGAGTAATGAGTTAGGAGTAATGAGTAATGAGTTAGGAGTAATGAGTAATGAGTTAGGAGTAATGAGTAATGAGTAATGAGTAATGAGGTAGGAGTAATGAGTAATGAGTAATGAGGTAGGAGTAATGAGTAATGAGTTAGGAGTAATGAGTTAGGAGTAATGAGTTAGGAGTAATGAGTTAGGAGTAATGAGTTAGGAGTAATGAGTTAGGAGTAATGAGTTAGGAGTAATGAGTTAGGAATAATGAGTTAGGAGTAATGAGTTAGGAGTAATGAGTAATGAGTAATGAGTTAGGAGTAATGAGTTAGGAGTTAGGAGTAATGAGTAATGAGTAATGAGTTAGGAGTAATGAGTTAGGAGTTAGGAGTAATGAGTAATGAGTAATGAGTTAGGAGTAATGATATCATGTCCGCTGGTATCGTTGGTGTAAACTCAAGGGTGAATTTTACCGGAAATTTAAGTTTTTTTCTGGCTCTTAAGTATTCCTGCCAGTTAAGTGTTCCCTCCTCCCTCCTCCCTGTTCCCAGTTAAGTGTTCCCTGTTCCCTACCTTTGCTACCGGACATGATATGAGTAATGAGTAATGAGTAATATCAAATCCGTTTAATTGGACATAAAAAAAATCTCCTATCTTCTGTAACTACGCTCATCTTTATGATTATTTCTCCTCCTGAGGACCTACGGACGCCCTTATGCAACGTCTCTACCTCCTGACTCCTCCTGAGTTAAGCAATCTATAACTGTTTAACCGGATTTGATATTACCTCCTCAAGCATTGTCAATATTCAACCGGACATGATATAAAATCCTGAAACTCTTATACTAGCAATTTTCCCAAAGAATGTTACAAATAGCTTAGTCAACTAAAGTATTTTAAGTAGTCATGCAAATTTACTAGAATAGATTGTTTCATAGCCAAAAATGATAATAAAAACTACTTCTACTGTATGGGGGATTTCCGTTTGTCATGCTCCGCAAACGCTTTTCGCCCCTACTGTACGGGTGATTTGCGAATCACCACTACTAGAAAAAATCCAAATATTTGTAGCAAAGATTTATAAAATAGGCATTATATAGTAAACTTTTGAACATTTTCAATTTTTATCTCCAAGGAACTTTAATTGATAATTTATAAATAAGAATTGATTTAATCAGTAATTTTGGGAGACATCTAATCGTCAAGTTACTTCTAGAAAATGATAAAATGTAGTAATACCAAATTCAAAAAGTAAGGCGACTCACCTTACCTCCTGACTACTCCCAACCCAAGTAGCTCAAGTTGATGAAATTGGTATAAAATAAAACCAATTATCTTTTGGGAATTTTTCTGGTGACAATCATGCTCAACTTACCTGGATATCAAGAAACAAACCAAATATATGACGGAAAACGAACCCTAGTCTATAAATCTATTCAAAACAGCACTGGGCAGTCTGTTATCGTTAAAGTTCTACGGAACCATTACCCTAGTTTCAATGAATTAGTCCAATTTCGCAACCAATACATCATCACTTGTCATCTGCAACACCCAGCTATTGTTCAACCTCTGGGTTTAGAACGCTATAATAATGGTTATGCTTTAATTATGCCAGA
>NZ_JAAHHT010000457.1 GCF_010672085.1 Okeania sp. SIO3I5 | reverse complement strand
TGATGTCTTGAGCAATATGTGGATAGGTTGTCAGATTTTTCCTTGAGTTGGCACAACAAACTCTGACATTTTTTTGACTAATCATTGAGGATTGATATACAGAGGTAAATAATTAACTATCGGAAGTCAGGAAATAGGAAATAGGTAATAGAGGGATGAAATTTTTCATTTCATATTTTGTTGATTTGATTGAAAATTTGGGAAGATGTCTTGAGCAATATGTGGATAGGTTGTCAGATTTTTCCTTGGGTTGGCACAACAAACTCTGACATTTTTTTTACTAATCATTGAGGATTGATATACAGAGGTAAATAATTAACTATCGGAAGTCAGGAAATAGGAAATAGGGAATAGAGGGATGAAATTTTTCATTTTTCAAGGGGAAGAAAATAAATTTTTTCCTTTTAGTCAATCCTCTCCCTTTTAGGGAGAGGTAATTATCCATTATCCATTATCCATTATTGAACGATACTTTATTTAATCCTTTTGAATTTGATAGGTAGTTTTTAGTAGGTTTTAAAAATCCTAAAAATATGCAGGCGATCGCTGACGCAATGCTCCTCTTTTTCCTTTCCTTTCCTATTCCCTATTTGCCGAATTACTACTCCCTACTCCCTATTGCCTATTCCTGATGAAAAGCAAATTGTAAAAATACTTAACACTAACTTAATGCTAATTGAGTCGAATTTTTGTTAAGCTCTAGGTAAGTCGCTAGATATATATAAGGTAATGGCAATTATTTCTCCAAATTTGGAGTCCAATCAACAACGTTGGCAAACAATAGTTTGTTTAACTTTAGGTTTCTGGTTGAGTTCCTGCATAATTTTAGACCTAGTAATTATGCCTAGTATGTATGTTTCTGGGATGATGAATACCCCAGATTTTACACTAGCAGGTTCAGTAATGTTTTCTGTATTTAACCGAGTTGAGTTATTTTGTGCAAGCTTGGGTTTAACAGGTTTATTAGTTTTGAGCGCTACGCCAAATCATTTTATTAAAAATGGTAAAACAGCAATGATTTTTTCTATAGTATTATTGGCGATCGCTCTAATTGATACTTATGGTTTAACTCCTCAAATGACTGCTTTGGGTATTAATCTAAATTTGTTTGAGTCAGTTAATGAAGTTCCTGTGGCAATGAATCAAATGCACGGCGGTTACTGGTTATTAGAAATAATTAAATTGGTTGTTGGTGCTAATTTATTTGGTTGGTATTACCGACAAGAAAACTGAATTAATAATTATTTTTCACGGTGCTGGAAGATAGTCAAAAAAATTAGGGTGGTTCATTAATTGATAATGGATAATGAATAATTGATAATTATTTTTGAGTGCAATTATCAATTATTCATTATTATAAAAAGGCTTTAAACCTGTGGAAATTAATTATCAATTATCAATTATCAACTGGTAGATGTTAGTTGAGATAGAATCGGTCTCAATTAGTAAATATTTACTTTTACTTCTAGTAAAATTTTCGTGAAAAAAACTGTAGGGGTTTGGTCTCCAAACCTCTACTATAAAATGTTAATACCTATTTAGCATTGCTATATTAGCTTTAACTAGAAAAATTTACTTTTACTTCTAGTAAAATTCATGTCTTACAGTAAATTTACTTTAGAGGAAGTTCTGACAAATTTTAATCTCAACGTGGTGGAAAATTTGGGTAAATTTAATCAGTTACCAGAAGTTTCTCCGAGTAAATTTATTCAAGAAGCTCTAGAATATTATCTACCATTAGGAGTAGCGATCGCTTCGGAAAAAGCTCGTTCGGAGTTTATTATTGCACCGATATTAGCAGAAGTAAAAAAAATATCTAATAACCAGATAAGTTTATTTTCTGGCATTGAGTTTAATGTTAATCCAGAGTTAGGATTAAATGGTTTTTGTGATTTTATTATTAGTTTGTCAACGCAGCAAATAGTTCTCAAAGCACCAGTAATAATTTTGGTAGAAGCTAAAAATGATAATCTGAGAAATGGTTTAGCTCAATGTATGGCAGAAATGGTTGCTGCTCAGATTTTTAATCAAGACAAAGGTAAGGAAATTTCCAAGATTTATGGAGTTGTTACTACTGGTACTGCTTGGCAATTTCTAGAGTTAGAAGCTCAAACGATAACTATAGATTTAGAGGAATATTCTGTCTATAATTTACCGAAGATTTTGGGAATATTAACCAGTTTTGTTAGTTAGTATTTAAGCTTTCAGCTATGAGGATTCAGCTTTTGAACTTGGTTGAATAAAAAATCATGAGTATAGGCGAGTTAACCCAGTTAATCTTTATAATATCAAAATTTGGGCGAGAATGCAACTGAAAATTCTTTCACGCGCGATTTTTTTTCAGGTAGCTCTCAGAGAATGACAATGTTGGTGGTTTTCCACTCAGGAGCGATGGATGAAAAGATTGGATGAGGAAAAAGCGAGCATCTCTAGAAGCTTCACAAGATGAAAATATTGCTGGTATTGTTATTGGGAAAAATTTCTGCACATCAGGGATTATCTCTGAGCCAGGAAATTTGGTTGAATAAAAAATCATGCGTATAGGCGAACAACCCCATTTAATCTTTATGATATCAAAATTTGGGCGAGGATGCAACGGAAAATCCTTTGACGCGCGATTTTTTTTGGAGCTTCAGAGAATGAAAATGTTGGTGGTTTTCCACGCTAGGAGTGATGGATGAAAAGATAGAAGCTTCAGAAGATGAAAATATTGCTGGTATTGTTATTGGGAAAAATTTCTGCACATCAGGGATTATCTCTGAGCCAGGAAATTTGGTTGAATAAAAAATCATGCGTATAGGCGAACAACCCCATTTAATCTTTATGATATCAAAATTTGGGCGAGGATGCAACGGAAAATCCTTTGACGCGCGATTTTTTTTCGGGAGCTTCAGAAAATGAAAATGTTGCTGGTTTTCCACTTAGGAGTGATGGATGGAAAAATTTGATGATGGGAAAAACAAACATATTATGTTTCTGGGAA
>NZ_JAAHHT010000456.1 GCF_010672085.1 Okeania sp. SIO3I5 | reverse complement strand
GCTGCTACATCTGCTCCTAAGTTGATTAAATCTTTTAAATATCCTTTTGCAGCAATAGGGTCTCGCGGAATTTTGTGCCAGTGCAAGGATTTGGTGATTTGTGCTGCTTCCTGTAGCAATGAAAGTGTTTGTCGAAGGGATTCTTTGGAGGCACGGGGAACCTTATAGTATTTGATTGACTGTTTGCTCGGAGTCAGGAAATCTTCGATGCTATCCTCGTCAATGTCACCGTCCTTGTCTTTATCCTCGTATGCTAGAGGATTGAATGTCATGTCGATTTCCTCTTCTACCTCTTCCCTTTCAAAATCAAGGTGTTCGATAACTGCCTCTATATTTCTAAATATCCTGCCGATAGCTAGTCGTGCTAGTCCAATTTCGACTAAGGAACGAGCGATCGCCATTTTATTTTCATAAACGTCAACTTTGACGTCTAATGTCATGCCGTATATTTCTGCTAGCGCTTCTGCGATGTTGTCGGGACAGGCGTCCTCGCCTTCTATTTCAAAGTCTATAGGAAATTGTCCGACTAACTCATCTAGCATATCGAAGTGATATTGATGCCATTCAGCAATGTTGTTGACAGTGGTGTTTTTGGTATTTGGATCGGTGAGTTTTTCTGGGAGAGTCCCTGGAAATTTGGGGGTTTCAGAGATACCAGTAACGTTGGCGATCTTTTTTAGCTCCTCGCTCATTTTTCTAGTCAGTGAGAGAGTAGCTTTGCAACATTTTTTTTCCATGTAAAAGCAGGCATCCTGTGTTTTAGTTTGATAATAAATTCATCTTGTTGTGATTCTAAAATTGTCATCCAATTAAGTTCCGGCATTAGATAAATCCTCAGTATTTGACCTAAATTGATGATTTTTTAAATATTATTTTTTAAATATTAAATTATACAACATTTTAATCAATCTGGTTAACAACTTTCAACCAAAGAATTTAAAATCAATACGTTAATAGTCTAATTCTCAAGTCAATATGCTAATAGTCCAAAAATACGGTGGTACATCAGTCGGGTCTGTGGAAAGAATTAAAGCAGTGGCCCAACATATAGCTAAAACTGCCAGCGATCGCTCGGTAGTAGTAGTCGTTTCGGCGATGGGAAAAACCACAGATGGTTTAGTCAAACTTGCCAACGAAATTTCCTCCAACCCCAGTCGTCGAGAAATGGATATGCTACTATCCACAGGCGAACAAGTTACCATCGCTCTAATGAGTATCGCCTTACAAGAATTGGGAGTACCTGCTATTTCCCTGACTGGAGCGCAGGTAGGAATAGTCACAGAAGCTGAACATTCCCGCGCCCGCATTTTACAGATTAAAACCCAACGCATAGAAGAACATCTGCAACTAGGAGAAGTAGTAGTCGTTGCAGGTTTCCAAGGTATTAGTCAGACTCGCCACCAGGAAATCACAACATTAGGTAGAGGCGGTTCCGATACTTCCGCAGTCGCTTTAGCAGCAGCACTCCAAGCAGAAAGGTGTGAAATATATACAGATGTACCTGGAATTCTCACAACCGATCCCCGGATAGTACCCGAAGCGCAGTTAATGTCAGAAATTACCTGTGATGAAATGTTGGAGTTGGCAAGTCTGGGAGCAAAAGTGCTGCATCCGAGGGCAGTCGAAATTGCTCGAAATTATGGAATGCCATTAGTAGTCTTATCGAGTTGGAGCGATGCACCGGGTACTCGCGTAGTTTCGGCAATACCCAAACGTCGCGCTTTGCAAGATTTGGAATTAACTAAACCTGTAGACGCCGTAGAATATGACACCAACCAAGCGGCAATTTCTATGTTGCACGTTCCCGATCGCCCTGGTGTGGCAGCCAAATTATTTTCTGGTATTGCCGTACAAAATATAGATGTAGATTTGATTATTCAATCTATTCACGAAGGCAATACTAATGATATTGCCTTTACTGTCGGGAAAGATGCTTTGAAACAAGCGGCAGCAGTAGCGGATGCCATACTACCTGCTTTAGGAAAAAATTCTGATCCTAGTTTGGGAGAACCGGAAGTCAAAACAGAAGAGCGTCCTATTGCCAAAGTCAGTCTTGTGGGTGCGGGAATGATCGGAAGACCAGAAGTAGCAGCTAAAATGTTTGAAACTTTGGCAGCAGCAGGAGTAAATATAGTAATGATTTCGACTTCGGAAGTGAAAGTCAGTTGTGTAGTCGATGCGGAAGACTGTGAAAAAGCAGTTAATTCTTTGTGTGAAGCATTTGATGTGGATGTTGCAGATACTTCCAGTAGCTGTGGTAGTTGTGAGTCGGAAGAAATTATCCCACCAGTGCGAGCAGTTGCTTTAGATATCAAGCAAGCAAGATTAGCAGTGCGTAAAATTAGCGATCGCCCAGGAATGGCAGCCAAAATATTTGGTTTATTGGCGCGGGAGAATATTAGTGTGGATATGATTATTCAATCCCAACGTTGTTATAATGTGGATGGGGTTTTGACTCGCGATATTGCTTTTACTGTTGCTGAACCGGATGGGGAAACTGCATATCAAATTTTGGCAAATGCAGCATTAGAGTTTGGTTGGGGAGAAGTGGTGTTAGAGAGTGGTATTGCCAAGGTGAGTGTAGTCGGTTGTGGCATGATTGCACATCCAGGGGTGGCAGCACAGATGTTTGAAGCATTGGCAGCGAGTCAAATCAATATTTTGATGATTGCCACTTCGGAAATTAAAATTAGTTGTGTAGTAGAAGAGGAGGATGGCGTGAAAGCGTTGCAAGCTATTCACAAAGCTTTTGGTTTGTCTGGAAATGAGGTGGTTAAAGTTCCAGCTTGAGGTTGCATAAGTAGGGGAGTGAGGGAGTTTACAGGGGTAGGTTTTTAACAAAGGAGCGATCGCTTCCTTTTTAACCAACCCTCTTCTTTTTACAGCAGTTTTCCTGCACGGTAGACCACAGTAGGGACGTTCCATGGAACGTCCCTACAAGGTTTTTGTTGTGCCGATGTGGTTCATCAATCTGAAAAGCGCTGTAATATAGAATCCGGGTAATTAGTTATCGTATTACTGAGGAGTAATGAGTAATGAGTAATGAGTAAGGAGTAAGGAGTAAGGAGTAAGGAGTAATATCAAA
>NZ_JAAHHT010000455.1 GCF_010672085.1 Okeania sp. SIO3I5 | reverse complement strand
TTTCACTTTTGAATTGATAACTTTCCCTCTTCCAAAGAAAGTAGAGAAAATTGTAATTGAGCGAGATAAGCAGATATCCCTTCTTTGAGTTTTCAGTTATCAGAGATTACTTTTCACTTTTGAATTTTCACTTTTGAATTTATAATTTTCCCTCTTCCAAAGAAAGTAGAGAAAATTGTAATTGATACAGATAAGCATACCTTCCTTCTTGAGCAATTAACTCTGCATGATTTCCCATTTCTACTATTTTACCTTTTTCCAGAACTACAATTAAATCGACATGATAAATAGTTGATAACCGATGAGCAACAACTATGCTAGTACGTCCTTGAAAAAGTTGTTTTACAGACTCTTGAATCAATTTTTCTGACTCAGAATCTAAAGCTGAAGTTGCTTCATCTAAAATAACAATTTGCGGATTTTTTAACAAAACTCTGGCGATCGCTATTCTTTGTCTTTGTCCCCCTGATAATTTAACTCCTTGCTCCCCAATAATAGAGTTATAACCATCAGGAAAATTCATAATAAAATCGTGAGCATTCGCCGCTTTTGCTGCTGCTATAATTTCCTCATCTGTTGCATCTAACTTACCGTAAATAATATTATCTCGTACCGTACCGTAGAGCAGTAAAGTTTCTTGAGGCACAATACCAATATGCGATCGCAACGAATTTAAACTCACATCTTTTATATCCTGATCGTCAATTAAAACTTTCCCCTTTTGTGGATCGTAAAACCGTGCTGCAAGTTTAGCGATAGTGCTTTTTCCCGCACCAGAAGATCCCACCAAAGCAACCGACATTCCTGGTTTAATATCTAAATTAAAATTGTCAATAACTAATCCATTATCTTGATAACCAAACCCCACTTCTTCAAACTTAATATTACCTCGAACAGAACTTAAATTAATCGCATCTTCCTTGTCACTAACTGCCAGTTTAGTATCTAAAACTGAAAAAATATTTTGAGCAGATACTCCTGCTTTTTGAACCATACTCATTAATCCATTAAAGCGATTAATTGGTTTATTCAAAAGAGTAGCATAAGTCAAAAGAGCAGTTAATTCCCCAATACTCAAACGACCAAACATTACTCCCCAAGCACCAAAAACTAAAGTAATTACATTACCTAATTGATTTAGAGTATTAATTAAAGGTGTAGAGATAGCCAAAAACCGAGTTGCCTCCAGATTTTTCTCCTTATAATTATGACTAAATTCACTAAATCTATCAATTTCATACTGTTCATTACCAAAAGATTTGATAACCGTAATATTTGATATAGTGTCTTGTAAATGATTACTAATTATCTCCCTTGCTCGGTTAGTTTCTTGAAAGATTTTTTTGAGTCTTTTTTGAGTAAATTTTAAAAGATAAATAATCAACGGCCAAGTCAGAGCGATCGCTACTGCTAGAACCCAATTACTGAATAAAAAATAAATAAATACGACAATAAAAGCAAAGCTATCAATTAAAATCGCGATTAAATTAGAATTAAGTAATTGCCCAACAATTTCTACATCTCTTCCCAATCTTAATATTAATTCCCCAGTCCGTTTATTTTCAAAATAACTAATAGATAAAAATTGAAGATGTTGATATAACTGTACGCGAATGCTTTTAACTGTGTTTTCTCCAAAAATTTTTATGGCATACAATTGCAAAAAAGACAGTACACCTCCCACGAAACTTACCAACAGAATAAGTGCTGCTACCCAAGGCAACATATTAAATTGTTTTTCAGGAATAATTACATCAATAACATACCGATTAACTTGAGGAACAAAGAAAGTAATAAATGAAGCAAAAATTGTTAATAATATACCTATTAAAAATGGTTTTTTATGTGGCAAACCATAGCTAAATAGGCGCAGGTATAAATTCTGGGATTCTACTTTTTCCTCTGATTTTTCTGATTTTTCTGGTTTAACCTGAGTTGGAATTTTGTCAATAGTATTAGATTTTGTCATGTCTCAAGCTAATAAGGTAAAGTTGCTATTCTTATTTTACACTCCTTATTTCTCAAGAAATTTATCGACATGAACATTAAATACTCAACTCCTATCTCCTGTCTCCTGTCTCCTGACTACTGATAACTGAAAAAACAAATATTTGCTAAACTTAGAAATGGAAAATAATAAATAGGAGAAAAATATGGCTAAAGTTTCTATGACAATGAAAGATATTTTTCATCAGCGAGCAGTTCCAATTATAGAGAATTTCCTCGCTACTGAGGGTTTGTTTGAAGATTTAGAAAGAGATGAAATGGTTGAAGTTATATTCGATACTTTTCTCAGAAATTGTTCTCCAGAAGAGTTACAAGAAATGGCTGAGGAAATACTTAGCGATCGAATCAGACGTATATTAGGAGGACAGGTATTATATGGATTAATAAGCGATTTTACACCTGAAGAAATGGAAGAGTTTGATGCAGCAGTTCGAGATATGAGGAAAATGTGGTAATGGAATATTTATTAGATACAAATATTCTCTCTGCTCTTATTAAAGAAGATTCTCGACTACTTTATCGGCTCAATAATGCTAATTATAGACGAGAGAATCTTTTTATTAGTTGTATTAACTATTTTGAAAGTAAGGGAGGTTTATTAGCAGTGAATTCCCAGAAAAAGTTAGCTATTTTGGAAAATTTGTGTAAAAATAATATAAATATTTTGTTTTTAGACAAGATAGAGATAGTTAATATCGCCTCTAATATTTATGCAAATTTAAGGCGAAAAGGAACACCAATACAAGTTCCCGATATTCTGATTGCAGCTACCGCAATTTATCATAATCTGGTATTAGTTTCTAATGATTCTGATATGTTAAGAGTTGAAGGTTTGATCGTAGAAAATTGGTTGCAATAGACATTAAATAAGGAGTCAGGAGACAGGAGTCAGAATGAAGAAGAGGTAAGTAAATTACTAGATTCATACATTGCTGCAATTGAAAAATTCAAAAACCCGGTTTATACAAGAAACCGGGTTTCGGTTGTGCATCAATAAAGTGTAGGAAACGCCCTAGTATGCCTGGCCAATATAATCTAAAAGCACTGATATATCAAGGTTTAAGGCACTTATAGAGCGAAAAAAGTGCAAATTTTTTAGCCTTT
>NZ_JAAHHT010000454.1 GCF_010672085.1 Okeania sp. SIO3I5 | reverse complement strand
TCGTTTGTCATATACTTTGGAAAATTAACGTCTATATTCACAGTTCAAATTTGTCTAAACATTCAGCTAGCTTGCAGTTAGTTATAAGTTTGAAAAGCTAGGGGAAAAATCACCTACTTTCATAAGTAGAATTGTTGAGTCAGAGTTGAAATATCTTTCTAATTTAAAATAATAAGGAAGGCAGGGCAAGACACGGATTTTT
This sequence comes from Okeania sp. SIO3I5, assembly GCF_010672085.1. Lineage (GTDB taxonomy): Bacteria > Cyanobacteriota > Cyanobacteriia > Cyanobacteriales > Microcoleaceae > Trichodesmium. The sequence goes on along the minus strand of NZ_JAAHHT010000454.1, from coordinate 2,930 downwards.
GCCACGGATACACGGATAATTGGAATTAGGCAAAAGGGAAATCGTTTGTCATATACTTTGGAAAATTAACGTCTATATTCACAGTTCAAATTTGTCTAAACATTCAGCTAGCTTGCAGTTAGTTATAAGTTTGAAAAGCTAGGGGAAAAATCACCTACTTTCATAAGTTGATTGTTGAGTCAGAGTTGAAATCTCTTTCTAAACCTTTAAAATGGCAAGACACGGATTTTTGCCACGGATGCACGGATAATTGGAATTAAGGAAAAGGGAAATCGTTTGTCATATACTTTGGAAAATTAACGTCTATATTCACAGTTTAAATTTGTCTAAACATTCAGCTAGCTCCCAGTTAGTTATAAGTTTGAAAAGCTATGGGAAAAATCACCTACTTTCTCAAGTTGATTGTTGACGAGGAGTTGAAATATCTTTTACTTTATAAATCTGATATAAATTATCCATATAAATTTTTTCTACTCCTAGACAGTTAACAAAATTATCATTTTCAACAATCACATGAGTTATCCTATATTTATCAATTAAATTCTGCAAAGCCTCACATTTATCTACACCAGAATTATCATAAAATTGTTGTGCCATTAATAATCTGTCGTGCCATTCAATAACTTCTATATCTTTGTAGGGATGAGACTTGAGATTAATTAAAATCGGCGCACCTGTGGCAATTCTAAAATCAACAAATTTTCCAGAAGCATAAGGAACTAAATAAGTATCGCCTGGTTGTTTATTTTCTTTGACATATTCCATAATAATTGGTGTATCTTCCCGATTAATAGTTAGTTTCTCTAATTGCATTCCCACTCCCGAAAGAATGAACAGATATATTGCTACAACACAGAAAATTTCTATCGGTTTTTTGTATTGCCTAATCCAAAGATAATACCTGTCAAAAACAACAGCCAAAATATAAGCCAATATCATACAAGTAGAAATAGGAACCAAAAAAGCAGAGACTCGCCACGGAGTCAGAAATGCTAAAGTATTGCTGCTAGAAAAAAATTGAACTATTGTCAGAATAATTGCTGTGGCAAAAGGAAAAAACAAGATAAAAAATAGTTTGGTTTTGCGCAGAAGATAGAGAGCGATCGCTACTACTAAAATCTGAATTGGAGCGGCAGGTTCGGTTAACCAAATATCGGGAAAGGAATGATGAGGAATTCTATTGACAAGTAAACTTTCAGATATTTGAAAAAGTTCGGGAGATGTGGGTTTAAAAGTAATAGTCATATAACTGACTACTGGCAAAACTAAGATGAATGAAAATGTACCTATTAATAATAATTTTTGGAGATTATTTTCATTTTTATAGGTGACAATCATATAGGCTAAAGTTAGTAAAGCAGCACTAGGCAGATATGTGGGATGAAAAGTTGCAGCTATCCCTAAAGCTAAGACTGCTAAAAAAGGTTTTTTTATCAGAAAAGCATAGATGGAAAAGAGAATTAATACTCCAAATGTACAGGGTTGAAAATATCCACCGAGAATATATTGCTCTGCTAAACCATAGTGGAGATGTACATGAGTTTTCAATTCAAAAATTCTGATTTGTAGACAGTGGATAGTCAGGATAAGGAGAAAGTAAATTAGCAGCTTCAGTCGGGAACTATTAATTTTAAAAATTACTGAGGCAATGCCAAGAATACTATAAACATAGATGCCAAAAATTAGGATGTAATAAAAATAGAAAAAATTTTCATTGAGGTAAGCATAAGTGATTTTAACCAAAAAAGTAAAAGCAGGTAGAGGATCTAATGTATTAGCTAACCAATCTTTGTTTAAATCACCTAAATTAGCTTTGGATAATCCTTGTAAAAATTTAGTATGTTGATTTGAGGTATATAGGGGATATTGGGTATAGGAAATTCCAAAAATTAAGCCTAGGATAAAAATTTGCCAGACCGAAATAATAAATTTGTTTTTGAGTATTTGCTTCATTATTATTAAATTAAGTAAGAAGGTACAGGGAAAAAGTTACAGAGAAAAAATTTCTATGGGGAAACTAATAGAGAATTTTCTTTAGATGGAAATATTCGACTTCCTTCCAGAAAAAAGTTTTACTTTCTCCTCCCGTGGTTTACCTGACAAAATTTAGGTAAAAGGAAGAAAATTTCTAGGAGGAAATTTCTAGGAGGAAACTAATAGAATATTTCCTCTAGATAGAAATATTCGACTCCCTTCCAGAAAAAATTTTTACTTACCGCTCCTTTAGTTGACCTGACAAAATTTAGGTCAAGGGAGAAAATTTCTAGGAGAAAACTAATAAAACATTTTCTTTAGATAGAAATATTCGACTTCCTTTCAGAAAAAAGTTGCACTTCCCACTCCTGTGGTTCACCTGACAAAATTTAGGTAAAAGGGGAAAATTTCTAGGAATAAATTTCTAGGGGGAAACTAATAGAACATTTGCTCTAGATAGAAATATTCGACTCCCTTCCAGAAAAAAGTTGCACTTCCCACTCCTGTGGTTCACCTGACAAAATTTAGGTAAAAGAGGAAAATTTCTAGGAGGAAACTAATAGAGCATTTCTTCTAGATAGAAATATTCGACTCCCTTCGAGACAAAAGTTTTACTTTCCCCTCCTGTAGTTGACCTGACAAAATTTAGGTAAAACGGAGAAAATTTCTAGGAGGAAATTTTTAGGGGGAAAATAATAGAGCATTTTCTTTAGATAGAAATATTCGACTTCCTTCGAGAAAAAATTTTCACTTCCTACTCCTGTGGTCGGCCTGAAAAAATTTAGGTAAAAGGGAGAAAATTTCTAGGAGGAAATTTCTAGGAGGAAACTAATAGAGCATTTTCTTTAGATAGAAATATTCGACTTCCTTCGAGAAAAAATTTTCACTTCCTACTCCTGTGGTCGGCCTGAAAAAATTTAGGTAAAAGGGAGAAAATTTCTAGGAGGAAATTTCTA
>NZ_JAAHHT010000453.1 GCF_010672085.1 Okeania sp. SIO3I5 | reverse complement strand
TGTGGAACCAACAGGGGAAGGAGTTGCAGACTCTCAAAGGCCATGAGGAGACGGTCAATGGTGTAGCACTTAGTCCTGATGGTCAGATGATTGCAACTGCCAGTGGCGACAATACAGTCAAGTTGTGGAACCACAGGGGAAGGAGTTGCAGACTCTCAAAGGCCATGAGGAGTCGGTCAATGGTGTAGCACTTAGTCCTGATGGTCAGATGATTGCAACTGCCAGTGGTGACAATACAGTCAAGTTGTGGAACCGTCAGGGGAAATTATTGCAGATTATCACCGGCCATAAGAGTTGGGTCAATGGTGTAGCATTTAGTCCTGATGGTCAGATGATTGCAACTGCCAGTGATGACAAAACAGTGAAGTTGTGGAACCGTCAGGGTCAATTATTGCAGACTCTCACCGGCCATGAGAGTTCAGTCTATGGTGTAGCGTTTAGTCCTGATGGTCAGATGATTGCAACTGCCAGTGATGATCAAACAGTGAAGTTGTGGAACCCTCAAGGAAAATTATTGCAGATTATCACCGGCCATAAGAGTTGGGTCAATGGTGTAGCATTTAGTCCGGATGGAGAGACTATTGCAACTGCCAGTGGTGACAAGAAAGTGAAGTTGTGGAACCGTCAGGGTCAATTATTGCAAACTCTCACCGGCCATGAGAGTTCAGTCAATGGTGTAGCATTTAGTCCTGATGGTCAGATGATTGCAACTGCCAGTGGTGACAAGACAGTCAAGTTGTGGAACCAAGAGGGAAAATTACTGCGGAGTCTGAAGGAGCATAAGAGTTTAGTCAATGATGTAGCATTTAGTCCTGATGGAGAGACTATTGCAACTGCCAGTGGTGACAAAACAGTGAAGTTGTGGAACCGTCAAGGTCAATTATTGCAGACTCTCACCGGCCATGAGAGTTCAGTCAATGGTGTAGCATTTAGTCCTGATGGTCAGATGATTGCAACTGCCAGTGGTGACAAGATAGTAAAGTTGTGGAACCAAGAGGGGAAATTATTGCAAATCCTCAAAAACCATAAGAATTGGGTCTACGCTGTAGCATTTAGTCCGGATGGAGAGACTATTGCAACTGCCAGTGGTGACAATACAGTGAAGTTGTGGAATGATTGGAAGTTTAGCCACTATGAGTGGGGTTGCAACTGGATGCGCGACTACCTAGAAAATAACCCTAATGTCAGTGAAAGCGATAAGCGTTTGTGTGATGGTGTTGGGAGTGATTAGAAGTCAGAAGTTACAGCATATTCCAAGTATATGAAGTATAGAAATTAGCAGTTAAATCCTATTAGTGCGGGCATCTTGCCCGCGATTGGTGTACCTCACGCCTAGTGCAATCCGCTGTATATCGGGCTGAAAAGTCGTCATTGCAACGAGACGAAGCAATCTCCGCGCACCCCTGAGATTGCTTCCTTCCCAGGAGTGTAAGTCGCAATAACTTGGCTATAGCAATTATCTGAATTCTATATTATTAGGACTTACGCAAAGAAACCCGGTTTCTACGGTAAATCATTGTTTTTGACAATAAACATCTACGAGAAACCGGGTTTCTGGGTTCACCTACGTAAGTCCTGATTACATCAAATTCGCTTGCTTTGGAGAATAAGGTTCTACCATCAGTCTTGGCAAAAGCTCCTAGTTTGTAAGGGTTTGGTGACCAAACCCCTACGGTCTTGAATTCTACCGATACTACCGGATTTGATATTATTCCTTCTCCGTTTATTTAATACAAACTTTCTCTTGACTACCTTCTGAACAATCTTCAAACAGCAATTCTCCTGCCAACATTTGCTGTTGAGTTGCTTCTACTTTTTGCTTAACTTTCTCTGGCAAAACATCATTAAAACGACCCAATTTAGTAATTTCTGGATTTTCAATTCCTAAAACATATTTTTCTCCTTTAACTCGATCATTTTTCACCAAATTAGCAACGTAGGCGATCGCTCCTCCCACATCCTGAACTGCACTCGTCAATACTGCTTTTGGAGCAAGTTCTAACTGATCTGTTGTATTCCCCACTGCATAAATTCCTTTTTCTTGTGCCGTTTGTAAAACTGCCGGAGCAGCATTATCTAATAAGTGATAAATAACATCAACTCCTGTAGAAATTAAAGCCAAAGCTGCTTCTTTTCCTTTAGCAATATCATTAAAATCTCCAGTGTAACTAATCACAACTTCAACACTAGAATTTACCGACTTAGCTCCTAACTCAAATGCCCTACCTTGTAAATTAGTTCCCTTAAAAGATAAACCCGTAATATAAGCAACTTTATTAGTTTTAGTCATCAAACCAGCAACCACACCAGCAAGATAACCAACTTGGAAATAATTTGTTGTTACAGAAGCATAATTTTCCCCGGCAATATTACCATTAACTCCCAAAAAAAATGTCTCTGGAAATTGACTAGCTACTTGTTGAATAGCAGCATCAAATTGTCCGCCATGACCAACAACTAAATCATAACCTTTCCTAGCAAAATCTGACAGAGTTTCTGTTTGGTCTGGTTGAGCAACATTCTCTACATAAATCATCTCAGCATTAAGTTTTTCGGCTGCTTTTTTTACTCCTTCATAACCAGATTGATTCCATCCTCCATCGGTAATAACTCCAGGCAAAGCAATAGCAATTTTAAAAGTTTTAGAACTACCACTAGAATCTGTAGAATCATTATCAGGATTTTCTGTGAGAATCATTGTAGAGGGAGAACTAGCACAAGCTTTTAGTAAAAAAATAGTTGCTGAACTGGCTAAAATGTAGCCAATAAATGAACGTCGATTGAATTTTTTAGTCATATTAACAAGCAATGGATAGTAAGATTTTATCGTAGGGGTTTGGTTTCCAAACCCCTACATTTTTTTTGACAAATCATTATCTAAATAAGTTAGGCAAGAAGATTTTTCATTTCTACAAAAATTTGGTGGGGTTGGCAGACCAAACCCCTACATTTTTTTTGACAAATCATTATCTAAATGAGTTAGGCAAGAAGATTTTTCATTTCGGCAAAATTTAGTTAGGTTTGGAGACCAAACCCCTACATTTTTTTTGACAAATCATTATCTAAATGAGTTAGGCAAGAAGATTTTTCATTTCGGCAAAATTTAGTTAGGTTTGGAGACCAAACCCCTACATTTTTTTTGACAAATCATT
>NZ_JAAHHT010000452.1 GCF_010672085.1 Okeania sp. SIO3I5 | reverse complement strand
TAATCTGCCTAGGCGATCTACCGCACGCTCTTCCTTGGTCTCCAAAACCCCAATCATAAATTGTACCAACTTTAGTAAATGTTGATGACAAGCGGTCAGCACTCAGCAATTAGCAAGATGATTTTTTTGAAAATTTAAAATGGGGATTTTAACCCAGAGTTGCTAAAAGCTGATAGTTAGTTATTAAGGAAGAAAAAATGTAGGGGTTTGGTCTCCAAAACCCCAATCATAAATTGTACCAACTTTAGTAAATGTTGATGACAAGCGGTCAGCACTCAGCAATTAGCAAGATGATTTTTTTTTAAAAGCTGATAGTTAGTTATAAAGAGGAAAAAATGTAGGGGTTTGGCCTCCAAAACCCCAATCATAAATTCTACTAACTTTAGTAAATGTTGATGACAAGGGGTGAGCACTCAGCAATTAGCAAGATGATTTTTTTGAAAGTTGAGAATGGGGATTTTAACCCAGAGTTGCTAAAAGCTAATAGTTAGTTATTAAAGAAGAAAAAATGTAGGGGTTTGGTCTCCTTTCCCTCAATCATAAATTGTACCAACTTTAGTAAATTTTGATGACAAGCGGTCAGCACTCAGCAATCAGCAAGATGATTTTTTAAAAGTTGAGAATGGAGATTTTAACCCAGAGTTGCTAAAAGCTGATAGTTAGTTATTAAGGAAGAAAAAATGTAGGGGTTTGGTCTCCAAAACCCAAATCATAAATTCTACTAACTTTAGTAAATGTTGATGACAAGCGGTCAGCACTCAGCAATCAGCAAGATGATTTTTTAAAAGTTGAGAATGGGGATTTTAACCCAGAGTTGCTCAAAGCTGATAGTTAGTTATAAAGAAGAAAAAATGTAGGGGTTTGGTCTCCAAAACCCAAATCATAAACTATACTAACTTTAGTAAATGTTGATTACAAATGGTAGAGACGTTGCATGCAACGTTTCTACTCCCTATTCCTTTGAAATTCTATACTTCCTCAAGACTTCAGTTATTAACTAATTAGTAAGGTTCATTCAACAATTAATAATTACCTATCCTTGAAACTGATAGGATTGACTCAAAGGAAAATTTTTTCTTGCTTCTTCTTTAAAGTAGAGGTTTTAAACCTTAATTATTTGGTAATGTTTTTAACAATTCTATTCTAGGCAAACAGCGAAGAATAGATTATGCTTAATTTCCCTACTCATTGTTCACTACTCCCTAGATTATGCTTAATTTATCTACTCCTTATTCCCTACTCCCTACTCCCTACTCCCTACTCCCTAAATTTGTAGTTACTGCTGCCCAAATGCGACAAATAGAAGAACGCATATTTATTGCGGGAATGCCGGTAGCAGCATTAATGGAAAAAGTTGCAGGATTAGTAACACGAAAAATCGAAGAATTATTAAATCCTAATATTAATAAAATAGGTGTATTAGTAGGTCCTGGTCATAATGGCGGTGATGCTTTAGTCATAGCTAGAGAATTATATTTTCAAGGTTATGAAATAATAGTCTACTGCCCTATTACTAAACTGAAAGAACTAACAAATTATCATGCTAAATATCTCCAATCTCTGGGGGTTAATTTTATCGAAAATATTTCCCCGTTCAAAAATTGCGATTTACTTATAGATGGTTTATTTGGCTTTGGTTTAGAACGGGAAATTTCTGGAGATTTAGCTGAAAGTATCAATCAAATTAATAGTTGGCAAAAACAGATATTTAGCATTGATTTACCTTCTGGAATTCATACAGATACAGGAGCAGTTTTAGGAATTGCTATTTGTGCTACTCACACATTTTGTTTAGGTCTATGGAAACAAGCATTTTTACAAGACCAAGCTCTAGAATATATTGGTACATCTGAACTAATTGACTTTGATATTCCCCTGGCAGATATTACAGCAATTTTAGGAGAATTTCCCACAATTGAGAGAATTACAAAAACATCTGTTAGGGAAAATTTACCCTTACCCTTTCCCCCAACAACCTATAAATATAAAAACGGTAATTTATTATTAATTACAGGTTCCCATCCTTATACTGGAGCAGCAATTTTAACAGGATTAGCTGCTAGAGCAACAGGTGTAGGAATGTTATCAATTGCCGTACCAGAATCAATTAAAAATATACTAAATAGTCACTTACCAGAAGCACTAATTATTGGTTGTCCTGAAACAGAAACCGGAGCAATTAAACAATTACCAGAAAATATAGATTTAAGTAAATTTGAAACCATTGCCTGCGGACCGGGTTTAACAACAGAACCTACATCTATAATAGAAAAAATATTATCTGTAAATTCTCCTTTAGTTTTAGATGCTGATGCTTTAAATATTTGTGGAAATTTGGCAGACAACTCTTTAGTAAATCAACGTCAAGCACCAACAATTATTACTCCCCACTTAGGAGAATTTAAACGTTTATTTCCCCATCTAACAAATCAACTCAATAATCGGATATTAACAGCTCAAAAATCTGCTGAAAATAGTAACCTTATCGTAGTTTTCAAAGGAGCAAAAACAATTATTGCTAATAGTCAAAAAATATCAATTAATCCAGAAAGCACTCCGGCATTAGCAAGAGGGGGAAGTGGAGATGTACTTACAGGATTAGTCGGAGGTTTATTAGCTATTACTTCAACTAAAATCACTCCATTTGAAGCTGTAAAAACAGCAGTTTTGTGGCACGCTCAAGCCGCCATATTAGCAGCAAAAGAACGAACAGAATTAGGAGTAGATGCTTTTACCTTGACTCAGTATTTAATACCAGCAATAGAGCTTTTCTTAGGAGTCAGGAGTCAGGAGTCAGGAGTCAGGAGGTAAGAATTTAGGCGTTGGTAAATTCGTGTATGATATTAATCTTAATTACTTAGGAGTCAGGAGTCAGGAGTCAGGAGGGAAGAAAGAAGAAGAAAGAGGAATAGAAGGAGAAAGTTTTTTGGTTGCGTAAAGGTCACGGAGTTCTCTTGCGCTCTTATCTCGACATGATATCATACCTCAAATTACCAACGCCAGAATTTATAATATGTGTACATAAATATGTATATAATTCTATCTATACTCTATAGTTAAGTGTTCAATCTTTCCTACTCCCCTACTCCCCTACTCCCCCATTCCCTATTCCATTTAAAGGAGGCAAACAATCAATGGCAGGTACTTATCTTAGTGCAGATTT
>NZ_JAAHHT010000451.1 GCF_010672085.1 Okeania sp. SIO3I5 | reverse complement strand
CTGCAAAATAAGCACGAGAAGAATTTTTTAGAGTGTATTCAGCTTCCTTCAAATATGTTTCCGCAGCAAGCATTGAAGCTGCACTTTTATTTTCTCCATCTTTTTCTATACGATGCCATTTTGCTTTGATTTCCCAATAATCTCTTGCTCTTCTTCATTCATTAGATGACTCTGCTAAAAGAGCTGCTTTTTCAGCTAGAGCAGCATATTTTTGGGGATTACCAAGCTTATTGTTTTGTAAAAGTTTCATCAGTTCTGTTGATAACCAAAGAGGGTCTTCTCCTTGGTAGTAATCTAGAACTTTTTCTATATGTTCCACCACTTTTTCGACTTTATATTTAATTGTTTTTGCTAGTCGAAAAGCTCTTTGTATTCTGATAGATAAGGAACTCGAATTTCTAGGATGTTCTACTAAATTTATATAATTTTCTAAATTTATAGAGTTTTCTAAGTTTATAGCAGACTTTATATAAGCATTAATGGCAAGTTGAGTCATTTGAAAATAGCTTTTATTATGTCTTATACTCCATAAAATATCTGCTATTCTTGCTTAAAGTTCTGGGTCTGATATTTCAGGAGTAATTTCAGTTAAAAAGTTTAACTCCTCATCTATCAGCAAATCACATTTCCTGAAGATGTGAGTAAAATACTCCTCTGTTATTGTTACATTGTATAGAGTTACTTTGCCTAATATTCTAAATACAGTTTGTTGATGAATATTTCCTTTTTTTTTGCTTCCCGTGCTTTTTAAAAGAAACCTGTGGTGTACATTTCACACTCTCTCATTTCACTAACATTAACTATATCTTCCCAGCCAGAGTTAATAAAATATTCTTTAGTAAGAGGAGGATTAATAGATAACATATTTTCAGCTTTATTCTAAATTTTTCTCAGTATAGCAAATTAAATATGAAACAGAGAATTATCAAATAAAACGTAAGTATTTCCTGCGGAATGCTCTGCAAATAGCTATTAGCAGTCAGTTCTCAATTTTTCCTGGCTTATGATAATTTTTAATTCTCCTTTCAAATTAATTCCTACTCCAAAATAATGAATTAATAACTCATAGTTAATAGCTAATAGTTGACTGCTGAATGCTTACAATAAAACTCAAATAGCTTTTCGCAAAGCATTAATATCCGAACCACAAATTGCCTCTAAATTTCGAGTTATTTTCTCAATTTCCCAATCCCACCATTTAATTTCAAACAACTCTTTAATAATCTCTTCCTCAAATCTTTTCCGAATTTCCTTGGCAGGATTTCCTCCTACAATACTGTATGCTTCAACATTCCTTGTAACTACAGAATTTGTCGCAATAATTGCTCCATTTCCTACTTGAATACCAGGCATAATTGTTGCTCCATAACCAATCCAAACATCATTACCAATAACAGTATTTCCTTTATCTGGCCAAGAGTCAGGCATGGCTTTTTCCCAACCATTTTCAAATACAGGAAATGGATAATTTGTAAACCAATCAGTCCGATGATTTCCACCATTCATAATGAATTTTACATCAGAGGCAATAGAACAGAATTTACCAATAATTAATTTATCTCCAATAAAGTCAAAATGATAGAGAACATTCCGCTCAAAATTATCTGGATTATCAAAATCATCATAATAGGTATAGTCTCCCACAATAATGTTGGGATTGTTAATAATATTTTTTAAATAAACTAATCGGGTTTGATTAGGCATTGGATATTTAAGATTAGGGTTTGGACCGTTATTCATAATGTTTAAATGAAGGAAAAACAAAAAAAATTGATTTACAAAGTCTTGTTGATTATAATTGCCGATCGCGTAGCAAAATCCAGTTTTATCTTGCCGGAAAATCTAGTTTTATCCTATAGCAAAATCCAGTTTTATCTTGCCGGAAAATCTAGTTTTATCCTATAGCAAAATCCAGTTTTATCTTGCCGAAAAACCTAGTTTTATCCTATAGCAAAATCCAGTTTTATCTTGCCAGAAAACCTAGTTTTATCCTATAGCAAAATCCAGTTTTATTTTACCAGAAAATCTAGTTTTATTCCGTAGGAAAATCAAGTTTTATCGGCAAGCGAAACGTACTTTTCTCCCATAGCAAAAGCTACTTTTATCGCCAAGCGGAACAGAATTATATCGCTACTTATGCTTAACTATAGACCTTTTTATCAAAACATCACAAATGGTTTCTATAGAAATCCTATTTGAATTGTCATATTTTTGTGGAAAGCAGTTGAGTAGACTAAGCTATAACTTAGAAGTTTTTGCCATAAACTGTTAAAATAGTATTTTTGATATTTATCAATTTCAACTTAAAAGTTAACTCCCTGGAAAAACTAGATGAAACAAATCCTCTACCTAGAAGTACCTACACCAGATACAAAATCTGTTTGTCAATGGTTACAATCTCAATTTCAACCTGGTTTCGGCCAAAAAATTATCACTCCAGATGGCTTTATTATCAAATTTCCTGAAGCTCCTACTCAGGAAATTTCTGTATTTGTATGGTCATTACAACGAACTACCTATCTGAAAGTATTTGCCCAAGGAAATATATCTTCAATACAACAAAAATTCACCTCAAATTTAACTACTAATTTACGAAAAGAATTTCCTCTAAATTATCCAGAACCTCCCACAATCGATCTATCAAATCAGTCAATTTTTACAGCTTTAGCATCTCATTACCCTCTCACAGTCAAATACTTTCAAAAAATGCCTCGAGGAGAGTATGACCTCAACCGTTTATATTGGTGGGAAAAACGTTGGCGTGAAGCAGTTAAAAATCCTCAAAAACCAAAACAGGTACTTTGGAAAAAAGAATCTAGTACAAATAATAATTCAGTTGAATATGACTTGATTTATGTTGGTGGCGCTCTGGGAAGTATTCATGCAGCCATCATGGCAAAACTCGGATATAAAGTATTATTATTGGAACGTTTGCCTTTCGGTAAAATGAATCGAGAATGGAATATTTCTCGCTCCGAAATTCAGGGTTTAATTGACTTAGGTTTATTTACTAATACAGAAGTAGAAAACTTAATTGCTAGAGAATATAAAGATGGATTTAATAAATTTTTTGATGCTAATAACCCTGACTTTTGTAAAGCCAAAATTCTTCATACCCCGACAGTTTTAAATCTGGCATTAGATTCAGAAAAGTTACTGAGTCTATGTGGA
>NZ_JAAHHT010000450.1 GCF_010672085.1 Okeania sp. SIO3I5 | reverse complement strand
AGGGAACAGGGAGGAGGGAGGAGGGAGGAGGGAGGAGGAAGGAGGGAACACTTAACTGGCAGGAATACTTAAGAGCCAGAAAAAAACTTAAATTTCCGGTAAAATTCACCCTTGAGTTTACACCAACGATACCAGCGGACATGATATTAGAACCAAAATTTTTGAACTTTAAATTTTGAATTTTGAATTTTGAATTCAAAAAATGGTCATCTTGTTTTCTTTTAAAAAATTTCCTAGACTATGTAGATTTTTTACCTATTTGTAAATAGTAAAAAATTGATGGATTTATCTCAACATTTTTGATGACTAGAATACATTGCCAAACATTCCAAGTCACTAAAGTCAAAGTTGTGGCGATCGCGGCTCCTTCTACCCCAAACTGAGGAATTAAAATGGCATTTAATCCGACATTCATAAATGCACAAAAACCTGAAACGACAACAGCTTGATTTTGATTACCAGTCATCACCATTAGATTGCCAACTGGTCCGCACAAGAAATCCACCAAGTAACCAATAATCAGAATTTTCAAAGACCAATGAGATACCAAAAATTCCGGACCGAAAATCCTGAGAATGGGTTGGGCAAAAATCGCCAAAATTATTGCGATCGCTACAGATGGAACAAAAATCCACAAAGTTACTTTAGCCACCACTTTTTGTAATTCTTCGCGATCGCCTTGAGCATAAAGAATGGCATAAGCAGGTGTAGTCGCGAGATTAATACTATGCAAGAAAAAAGCAGTCCACAATGCTGTTTTTGCCGCTGCACTGTAAATGCCAACAGCTCCAGCCCCAATCAAGACTCCCACCATAATAATATCGGTTTGTGTTAATAGGATTTCAAAAGTCCGGTTTAAAAACAAGGGAAGTGCCACCAACAACCATTGGCGAGGTTTGTAAACTGGCTTGATTTCACCGATTTCCTCCTTTAATTTGAACCAGAGACAACCAACCTGAAAGACAACTACTATTAATAGAGTCACCAGTGCCATTCGAGTCATCTGGATGCCAGTCAGACAGTGGTTTTGCTGAAACAGGAAAAGACCACTTCCTAGCACAAAAAGAGGCCAGAGTATTTTCGATGGTGCATAAGCCAAAGGAATGTTATCTACCCCGCGAACCATATCTTCTTGTAACTGGATTAAAGCTTGCAGTGGCACTAGCCAAATTCCCACCAGGAAGACAGAAGCATAAGAAAAACTATGGTGGCGATCGAGGAAAGAAATTATTTCTGTAGCCCCTAAACAGAGCAGCAAACCTATTCCGACGGTAAACTGCCAACTGCTTAAGAGTAATCCCCATAATTCTGCCCATTCCTGTCGAACGCGGTATTCTGAGATGAAACGCAATACGGCGCGAGGCAATCCCAAACTTGCTGGAATAGCCAGGACTAAAGACCAAGAGATGACATATTCATAAATTCCATACTCAGTTTTCCCCATCCATTGTGCAAGGCAAACTTGGGTGAGGTAACTCAAGATTGTTCCTGCGGCTTGCAACAACAGAATGGTTGCCGAATTTTTTGCCAAAACAGAGAGCTTGACGCTACTCTGAGTTTCACTGAGAGATGTAGTAGTCATTTCAGTTATCAGTTATCAGTTATCAGTTATCAGTTATTAGTACCTCCTGCTAAACCAGGAGGTATGAAAATACGGAATGGAACTTTTCTCTTGGTCGATGGGATATGGCGTTTAGCTAACGCAAAACTTTCATATAGGGAATGCTCCGCAAACGTTAACGCTCCGCGACATGTAACGCGTAGCGTCCCGGAGGGAAGGAAAGCCGAAGAATGCAGAGCCGCTTCCTCTTACAGAGGAGCTGCGCTAACGCTAACGCCATCCCACCCTTCGGCAAGCTCCGCTTTTCATGTCGCGCAGCGTTAACGTAGTTATGCGTAGCAAAACGACCGCTTTTTATCCTCTTGAAAGAGGAGGCTTTAAACCAAAATTTTTCGGTCATTTTTTTAGGTGCTTTTAACTGCACTCGCCAAATTAACATAGATTGACCATTTTTTTAATTCAAAATTCAAAATTCAAAAATTTTGGTTCTAACTTAATTTCAATAGTCAGTAGTTAGTAGTCAGTAGTCAGTAGTTAAAACAGGTTTTTTCCTGACTATCAATCTTACTCCGATGGAATTTCATATCAAATACCCTGGTCATGGAAGTATTAGACATCTCCAGAAATCAAAAATGAAATCAATTCAATATCTAAAATCAACAATTTTATTCCCTATTCCCTATTCCCTGACTTCTGCAAGAAGTCTATTATAAGAAATTGGGTTTGTGGGAGGTCTATGTTAGTATTATAGGGCGTTTGATACTTTCCCCGGTTTCTCTGCTTTTTTTATATCGATACTACCGGATTTGATATCATACCTTATTTCACCAATGCCTAATTTTGAATTGATTTGACTGTTAGCTAAGGACTTGTATCAGTTCAGGCACTAAACGAATCCCACAGTCTTCTTGATAAATAAGAGTCCGGATAGTTTTTACAGCGGTTTTAATTTCAGTCGACCACTGTAGGGGCGATTCGCGTTTGCACAGCATTCCGCAGGAAATCGCCCCTACAGCATTTCGGTTGTGACTATGTGGTTCATCAAGAAAGAAAAGCGCTGTAGGAGAACGACTGAAACCAGTATTCTAGTGAAAAAATCGGCTTTGTTGCTAGACAAGCATATAGCTACCGCACAATAGCCTAGCATATATACTTCATACTTCTACAACTATTGTCCAATAAATAAATCAAACATCAATCTTTGATATAAAAAAGCTGAAGCTTTTACCTGTAGAGGCTGTTATGGCTTTAGTTGTTGTCCAATAAATGAATCAAACATCAATAATCTACATAGGGTGATATAGCTGCCACTAGGTTCACCTTTCATGTCGGGGAGAACCGAAAAGCGGAACGGATTTTCTATGGCTACTTTCATGGAAAAAAGCCGAAAAAATCTCTGAACTATTAGACAGCTCCAAAAATGCAAAATAAAATCAATTCTTATCTATAAATTATCAATTACTCCCCTCCCAGGAGGGGTTATATAGAATCCGGGTAATTAGTTATCGTATTACTGAGGAGTAATGAGTAATGAGTAATGAGTAAGGAGTAAGGAGTAAGGAGTAAGGAGTAATATCAAATCCGGTTGAATACAAGAGTGTATTGTTGGGGGAGATGGTCCGATT
>NZ_JAAHHT010000045.1:16621-51365 GCF_010672085.1 Okeania sp. SIO3I5 | reverse complement strand
TAATCAAAACCCCGTCAGGGCACAGGCGGTACTCAATCGAAGAAATCGAACAAGCAGCAGGTTGGCCCAGGGCAATTACCACTGTTTGTTATGCAAGGGTGTCGAGCCATTCCCAACGAGACGATATTGAGGGACAGATTGAACTATTGCTCTCAAGATTCCCAGAAGCGGAAATCGTATCAGAAATTGGCAGCGGACTTAATTTTAAGCGGAAACGATTCCTCTCCATTTTGGACAGAATTTGCACAGGTGATATCAAACGCCTTGTCGTTGCCCACCCAGACAGACTCGTTAGATTTGGATGGGAATTGGTTAAATGGCTATGCGAACGTAACGAGTGCGAACTCTTGGTTCTCAATGACACGAAACAATCTCCAGAACAAGAACTCGTTCAGGATATGTTGTCCATCATCCACTGTTTCAGTTCGCGGCTTTATGGGTTGCGAAGATACAAAAAAGAAATCGCCGAAAAAGTACGGGAAAAACCCATACAAAAAGAGTCAAAAACTGAGGCCAAATAGTGTTGTCAAAGTTCCTGTCTGGCCTAGCATTGAACTACATAAAATCTGGAAGGAATGGTTAGCTGCTTATCGTTGGGTTTACAATCAATGCGTTGAGTTTTTTAATCATCAAAGAACTTTGCCAAAAGGGAAATCCTTAGACCAAGTAATTCAAAGCAGACAATCTCAACCTGAAAATGAATGGACTAGATGTTTAGGAAAAACCAGACAAGAGGCTGTTTGTGAAGCAGAACAGGCATACAAACAAGCCTTGGCTGCTAATCAGGGTCTAAACTGTCAATTGCGTTATCGTTCTTGTCGAAATAAATCCCAAGTAATTCAATTTAAAAACGATGCTTATCGGAATGGAACTTGGTTTCCTAAAAAAGTAAAAGGTATGCTTTTTTGTACTGCGATTGGATATCAAGTACCTCGTAATTGTGATTATGGAACTGAGCTGGTTTATCAACGAGGACAATGGTTTGCTTGCTTTCCTCAATACATTGAGCCAAGGACTACTGGTTCCGATAAAGTTATTGCATTAGACCCGGGAAATAGAGCATTTTTAACTGGCTATGATGGTGAAAACGTTTTAGAAATTGGCAAGGGAGACATCGGGCGAATTAACCGTTTATGCTCGCACCTTGATAATTTATTAAGTCGTGTCGCACTATCAAAAAACAAACGGCAACGCGCTCAAATGCGCAAGGCAGCAACTAGAATGAGAACTCGCATTCAATATCTGGTAAAGGATTTGCATAACAAGGTAGCTTCTTTCTTAGTCAATAGCTATAAATTAATTTTTCTGCCTACTTATGAAACCTCTCAAATGGTTCTGAAGTCAACCAGAAAAATTAACCGCAAATCTGTCAGAAATATGCTCTCCTGGAGTCATGGAAAGTTTGCTTGTGATCTTGAACATAAGGCAGCTCGCTCATGTGTTTTAGTAGTTCGTTGTAATGAAGCTTATACTTCTAAAACTTGTACAAACTGCGGTCACGTTCATAAGAAGTTGGGTGGTTCTAAGATTTATAAATGTCCTCAATGCGGTCATGTAATTGCACGGGATATTAATGGCGCTCGCAACATAATGTTGAGAGCTTTGCAGGCTACTGCCTTCACTGTTGTCAATGATTCTATTGTCATAGAGTGATGCCATACCTACTGGAGCGCTTTAAAAATATTTAAGCGTTTTGATGAGGTTAAAAGTAGCACATACTATTATATAACTTACTTTACTTAATGATTATTAGTTATTCCAGATATATTGGGCTTTGTTGTAATAGCCATAGAAAATCTGGTCCGCTTTTCGGTTGCCAGAGCCGACATGAAAAGTGAACCTAGTGGCAGCTATATCACCATATCTCGGTTATTGATGCTTTATTCATTTATTGGCCAATAGATAAATTAATCAAAGCCTTTACTGGTATAAGTTTCAGCCTTTTTTTATCAATCTTTGATGTTTGATTTATTTATTGGACAATAGTGGTAGAAGTATCAAGTACAAGGATCAAGGATCTTGTGCGGTAGCTATATGCTTGTCTAGCAACAAAGCAGCTATATCACCCTATTTCTATACATTGATGCTTTATTCATTTATTGGCCAATAGATAAATGATTCAAAGCCTTTACTGGTATAAGTTTTAGCCTTTTTTTCAAGAAAGAAAACATAGATTTATTTATTGGACAATAGTGGTAGAAGTATGAAGTACATAAGCTTATAGCAGTTTTCATGCTGGATAGACTAATACTAAATGCTTCCTTCCTGTTCAATAATGCTAAAGTGTATACTGCAATCTCGCCCCTGTTGTTTAGCCCTATATAAAGCTTTATCTGCTTCAAGTATCAATTCCTGGAGTGTTTGATCGATTGATGGCATCATAGTCGCAACACCCAAACTTATAGTAATTATTTGTTTTTCAACTTCTGTATGAGGAATACCTAAATCCTTAACTGCTGATTGAATCTCTGCTGCTACCATAGAAGTTCCTTCTTTGTCCGTATTGGGCAAAATCACCGCAAACTCTTCGCCTCCATAGCGAGCTAGCAAATCTGCGGGGCGTTTCACAATCTTTTGAGCAGTCTGAGCTATTTTAAACAAGCATTGGTCTCCAGCTTGATGACCATAAAAATCATTGTATAATTTGAAATGATCGACATCAAACATAATTAGAGATAAAAATTGCTTTTCTCTTACCAGTCGTCTCCATTCCTGCTCTAAAAATTCATCAAAGTAACGGCGGTTAGGAATTTGAGTTAAACCATCAATTCGAGCCAAATTTTCTAATTTAAGATTTGCCTCTTGAAGTGCATCAAGAGTTTGGGATAATTCCTCTGCTTGAGAACGAGTTTGAGCTAATAAATTGGAATGTTCCAAAGCGACACTAAACTGAGCTGCTAGTTGTTTAACAAATCGAATTTCCTTGTCAGTCCATTCACGAGGATTTTCGCACTGATGAATACATAATAATCCCCACAATGTTGAACCAAGCATTAAAGGTACGATTATTTGTGCTTTAATTTCAAATTGCTCTAACATTTGAATATGACAATCTTTTAAATCAGCATTGTAAATATCGGTTAGCACTTGCGTACTTCCCTGTTGATAATAGATGGCATACTGTTCGCCAAAACAATTATCCCTGACTTTTTTCAAACGCACAGAGCTATAAACTGGTAAAACGCTTTCAGCAACAAACTCACCAAAGCAGTACTTACTATCTGGATCAAAGCGGAATAACCCGACGCGATCGCACTCCAAAGCTTTTCTAACTTCTTTGGCAGTAGTTTTAAATAACGTATCAAAGTCGAGAGATTCACGAATTTCAGAAATTAAGTTGAATAAAATCTTTTGTTGCTGCCCAGTTTCTTGCAAATCTTTAGCTTTTTGCTCTACTTCCGCTAGTTGTTCTGCTTGCTGTAGGGCAATACCTAGTTGAGCTGCAACTTGAGTCAAAAATTTAACTTCGGAAGTTTGCCAATTATGGGGTTGGGAATGTTGATAGGCAGCTAGAATGCCCCACAATTTTTGTTTGACAAAAATGGGAGCAGTTGCAAAAGCTCGGATATCAAATTGTTCCAATATTTCAACATGGCATTGAGACAACCCTGCTCTATAAATATTTTCTACTACAAATGTTTCGTTATAGCGATATCTACCACCTTGATGTTCCTGAAGATAGGAGTCATTCCAGATAGTGTTTTTACTTAGTTTGCGAAAATCATCCCAACCAGTTTCAGTAAATTCAAAATCTCCAACAAACTGACCGCCCCAGTCTTCAGAAAAACGATATACTAAGACTCGTTCTACACCTAAGAGTCTACAAGTTTCTTTTGTAGTTGTGCGAAATATTGTTTCTATGTCAAGAGATGCTCTAATCTTACTGATGACTCGGTATATTGCCCTCTGTTGTGCAGATATTTGCTCTAGTTCCTGAGTTTTTTGTTGTAGTTGAGCTTCTAAATAGTCAATACTTGGTAATCCTAATAACTCAGACATAAGATTAATAATCGGACGGCAGAAGGTAGCTAATCTAGATTTTACTTTTCTCATCTTCATCATGTCTTTAGTCAGTAGTCAGTAGTCAGTAGTCAGTAGTCAGTAGACATCTCCAGAAAAGAGGGAACAGGGAACACTTAACTGGGAACACTTAACTGGGAACAGGGAAGAATAATTGATAATTTATGGATAAGAATTGATTTTATTTTTGATTTTTGAAAATGTCTAAGTAGTTAAAACAGCTTTTTTCCTTACTATGAATCTTAACTCCGATCAGAATTTTATACCTTATTTCACCAATGCCTTTTTTGAAAAAAACAAATAGTAAAAAAAAATTTCAATATTTATAACTTTTTCATAGATATCTCTTTGACTAACAAAGATAAATTTACCGAAACATAGCACTACAAAAAAGTGTTAGGAGATTAATAAAATTGAAATACAAATTAACCAATAGTTTTGACTTGAGCTGAACTCCGCAGTTCCTACGTCAGGAGCCTAGTTGATAGCTACTTGTAGAGAATTATACCACGGAAATGCTTAAAACTGTAAATGATTAAAGACTATTCCTTCTCACTTGATCCTAATGACTCCTAGCGACACCATAAGTATTTATAGAAAACATTTATCATGCCTGGTATAGTCTTTCTCAAGAAGCATGAGGTACAGTTGTTTTTATTATTTTCTACTCCCTATTTCGTACTCCTGCTGCATACAACATCCCTACCTCCGACTAAAAATTACGAATGCGCGTACCTCACATTTTTTGGGAATTGCCATATCAAAGATAATGCTAATAGACATCTCCAAAAATAAAAAATGAAATCAACAATTTCATTCCCTATTCCCTATTCCCTATTCCCTATTCCCTGACTTCTGCAAGAAGTCTAATTATTAACAACTTGTAATCTTGATGTTAAAAATCTATCCATCCAACCTTCTAAATAAACTTGATTTTCTGCTTCTTCCTCTGGATTTTCTGTATCTAAAGGATGAGGTGCCAAACCCAAAACTGCTGCTGTTGTTACACAAAACATTGACTTCTGAAAAGTCTGACAAATTTGCACTCGTAAATTATCTGTACCTCGGTTAGTTTTTTCATAGACTTCTAGAAGATAATCTGGTAAAAAATGTCGCATATCTTGCATTAATAATGTTGGTGGAATTCCGGCACCACCAATAGGTAAAGGATCGGCGTATAAAGCACCATAAGTAAATTGACTTTGATCGGGGTCAATTTGTTGAGCTTGAGCGTTATATGAAACTGTTCCTAAAAATGGTGTTCCTCTAAAGAAAATTGCTTCTACATAGGGAACTGCTGTATCCATTAAAAATGTTAAACCTACTGATTCAGGAATTATTTCATAATGTTTACCTTTGATATTTACAGCAAAGGTAATTGGTAAATTTGCTGCTGCTACTAACCCTGATAAAATATGATTTACTACTTGAGGAATAGATGTCATTTTGCCTTGGTCATATTTATCAGATAGGGTCATAAATATATCACTCATTACTCGCCAAAATTGACCTAAACCACTGTAATAAGCTTGTTGACGTACCATGTCTGGTAAAAATTCTGGAAATAATTGATTGAGTGGCATTAACATCAAATTTCCTGTAATTTTGGCATCTATTGCTGTTTTTGTTAGCTGTTGAAATTGGGCTGAATCTAAATATTTATCGAGACCTCCACCTCCGTGCCACAACATTCCTCTCATGCAATATTCTGCATATTCATAATTAATTCTGTCATGCCACCAAAATTTGAGTAATTTACCTAGTGAAATTGTACCGTTGAAGTATTTGAAAAAGGGAAACATTTCTAAAAATTGATGTTCGGCAATGTAGATAAGATTTTTGGAATAAGCATCTAATACAATGCCGTAACTTTTTAAAATTCCAACAACTTCTAAGACATTTTCTGGGTTATCTTTAAGCAGAGCTTGACCAGATTTTAAGCGGTTAATATAAGCTGAAAGTGGATGAGTAGGACATTTTAAAATGGTGTTTGTCATAAACTTAATTTTCCTAAATTAAAATTTTTTGTTGTGGTTGATATTATACCAGTTTGATAAATGTTTTCTACAAATACTGGAACTGTTTCTAGTAGTCGTAGGGGTGAGCAAGCGAATCACCCGTACAGTAGGGGCGATTCTGGTTTACGGAGCATGACCTAGGAAATCGCCCGTACAGTAAAAAGAGCTTTTATGATCATTTTTGACCCTGAAAGAATTCGATTCTGCCAAATCTACATCTGATTTTAACCATTTTTGTTTACCAAACTATTCGTAAAATTCTTTTTTTAAAGCAGTTTTCATTTCGGCACAGTAGGGGCGATTTCCTGCGGAATGCTGCGCAAATGCGAATCGCCCCTACAGGGTTTTGGTTGTAAAAATGTTGTTTATCAATCTGAAAAGCGCTGTAAAATAGAACATCAATAATCGCGAAAAAGAGCGATATAGCTGCCGAATGGAATTCTATGGCTACTTTCATGCAACAAAGTCTTGGTATTACAGCAGTTTTCATTTGAGTAGACCAGAGTAGGGACTAACCATGCTTAGTCCCTACGGGGTTTTGGTTCTGACGTGAGGTCATCAATCTGAAAAGCGCTATAAGTAAAAAAAGAGAAAGAATTCTTACTAGAGAACTGCTTCATAAAATTTTTCTTAGAGGTTATTTTTGCTCTCCATACTTCTCAAGGGGATAAAAATATTGGCGTTGCTGAATACTAGGATGATTGAGGCTGACACGGGGAGACGGAGACACCGAGACACGGGGATTATAGTCGATCCTCAATCAATAAAATCATCCCGCAATTATGCAATGCCAAAATATTCGATTCAATAGCTCTCTCCGATAATCAAAAATCAAATCAATTATCGTACAGAAATAATCAATTCTTTCCGCCTACTCCCTACTCCCTACTCCCTCTTTTCCGGAGAGGTCTAATATTTTAAGCCTTTAGCTTCAGGTAGAGATACTGATAACTGATAACTGATAACTGATGACTGAATAGTATTTGCTTCAGTTTCACTCCAACGCACTACCCAATTAGGCTGTATTCCTAAAACAACAATCAAAACTGCTAAAATAATTGCTGGTATTCTATCTGACCATTGCAATGGATCGAGATTCATCACTATTTCAGATAACCTGCCAAAAAATACTCGGTTAATTAAAAGCAAGAAATAGGCTGATGTTAATCCTGTTCCAATCATACACAATAGAGTCGGAACTGTAAAAACATTAAAACTGCCTCTAAATACTAAAAATTCGGAAATAAATCCAGCCATTCCCGGAATACCAGCACTTGCCATTACTCCCAAAATCATTAGACTACCAATCATTGGTAAACCTTGTTCTGGGTTCAACAAACCCCGCAATACATCTATATCCCGTGTACCTGCTTTTTTGTAAACTACTCCCACTAATAAAAACAGTAAAGCAGAAATTAAACCATGGCTAATCATTTGAAACACTGTTCCCAAAATACTCAGGGGAGTTGCTGCTGCACTAGCCAACAAAATGTAACCCATGTGGCCAACTGAACTGTAAGCTACCATTTTTTTCATGTCTTTTTGCGCGATCGCATTAAATGAAGCATAAAGCACGCTGACTACTGCCCATATTGCTAACCAGGGAGAAATATACACCCAAGCTTCAGGAAACATATTTAATCCAAATCTGAGCAAACCATAAGTTCCTAGTTTTAATAACACTCCTGCTAAGAGTACAGAAATTGGAGTGGAGGCTTCAACGTGAGCATCTGGCAACCATGTATGGAAGGGAACTAGGGGAATTTTAATTCCAAACCCAATGACTATTGCTCCTAATAATAATAGTTGAGTTGCTAAAGGTAGGGTATGGGCAACTGCTTGATCGTAAGCAAAATTGGAGGAACCACTTAACCACACTACTCCCAGAAATCCAGCTAGGACTAAAATTCCAGAAATTGCTGTATAGATGAGAAATTTGGTGGATGCGTAACCGCGTTTTGGCCCTCCCCAAATTCCTATTAATAGATACAAGGGAATTAGTTCTAGTTCGTAGAATAGGAAAAACAGCAGTAAATCTTGAGCTAGAAAGGCTCCAAATACACTGAGTGCCAACAATAATATTAAGGAGTAATAAAAACGAGGTCTTTTGATTGATTCGTCTGTAGCATAGATGGCAATACTGGTTAACAGACCGTTTAATACTACTAATGGTAGAGATAAACCGTCTATTCCTAAAGAGTAGCTTAAACCTAGGGAGTCTATCCAGGGAACTAGAACAACGAATTGTTGATTTGGATCTTGTGGATTAAATTGGGTCATTAGTACCAAGGACCACAAGAAACTGATAAGAGCTACTATTAAAGCTAGTTGACGGGCTAATTTCGGCGAGAGAGTGCTTGGCCAAAAACTAATAATACCCGCACCAATTAGTGGCACTAAGATGAGACCGTTGAGCATTTATTTATATTTTCCTTTAATGGCAATATACAAATTGATTAACTACGAATGACTTATCAGAATATAATAATATGTCTTATGTCTTAGAGCTTATTTATAAAGTAAATATTATGCTGGTTAGACTTAGGTTTGACTACTTACCAATGGATAATGGATAATTGATAATTAATCAATTCGGCTTTATTGCCTCTACTAAAAGTGGTCAAGGGATGGATGGATTACGTAGCCATATCTAATCTCCCCTAGAGAAAATCAATTTCCTTATTTCAATCCCAATGGTTAGTGTCAGAGGTACTGATAACTGATAACTGATAACTGATAACTGAAATAACGGCCTTCTCTAGTTCAATTAAGTTAAGCAATTAGCTCTTATTTTTGATATTATACTAAGCTTTTGATGATGATTTTTGAGACATTAATTGTCAATAAAAATCTGATTTTTACTTGTTTTTATGTTTTAAATATGTACTTATAAAGTATGTTTTACCGAATAATAAAGGTTGAAACCTTCTCTTTTCAAGGAGTTTCAAGGAGAAAAAAGCGGTCGAGGGATAGATGGGTTATCTAACCAGATCCAATCTCCCCTTGAGAAGAAAAAAAATCCTTTTATTACAGAAGAGGTAATTATTAATTATTAATTGTTAATTATTAATTATTGCAATAACTTATCTACAAAAAAACTTCGGCTATTTTTTTGATTTTAAAGAGAAACTCGATCTAATCTAAATTGAACTAGATATGATACTCTGAAAAAAAATATCATCTATTAAGAGATTTAATGTCAAGCAAAGTCAAACAAGACTATACTTAGTTCTGTTTGAAAGATAATTAATTTTGAATTTAACTTAAGTTGATAAATAAATTTGTTGTTGGCTATAAATCTCAAAATAATTACTAAAATTAGTTTCTATTTTTATTTTGATATCTCAGTTTATGCGAAGATTATGGCAATTTGGACAAACTGTACTAGGCTTAATATTCCGCCATCCTCTAACTGGTGCCAGTGTAGTACCTATTTTACCTGATGGCCGGATAGTTTTAGTTCGTCGTCGTGACAATAATCAATATGCTCTACCAGGAGGTATGGTGGAATGGGGCGAGGATATTTCGACTACTGTGAAAAGGGAGTTATTTGAAGAAACAGGGTTAGAATTGGTAAAAATTCGTCGATTGGTTGGGGTATATTCTGCACCGGATCGAGACCCAAGAGTACATTCTATTAATATTTTGGTAGAAGCTGATGTTAGGGGAAATATGGATGTTAAAGATGACTTAGAGATTAGTGATGTTCAAGCTTTTGAACTGACATCTTTACCACAGGATCTTAGTTATGACTACGATCGACAATTAAAGGATTATTTGAGTGGTTTGACAATATTGGCTTAAATATTTCTCCTAAGCATTCAACCGTCAGTTTTTAGCTTTCAGTTAAATTATAATTACCGAAAAATAAAGGTTAAAAGCTTCTCCTTTCAAGGAGAAAAAAGAAAAAAATTTTATTTTAACCAATCCTATCCGTTTTTAAGAATAGGTAATTATTAATTATTAATTATTAATTATTGAAGCTCGTCTTGTCTTGATGCGAAGAAGTTGTTATTGATATAAGATTTCAGATAATTTCTAATATAAATAAGAGGTACTTAGTTAATATAAGTGTTCTTCAACAAATCCTTACTTAATTCATAAATAAAAAAGCTGAGAGCTGATTAGTAATAGCTGAATGCTTACTATTTCTCTAAGACTTTTTGATACTTGAGTATTTTTTCCCAATCCTTAACATCTCAAACCTACCACCTAAAACTTTTGTTAAGGATATGTAGCTAGCCATGAATAATATTTGGTATTAGGTGAAATATTTATGAAATTTTCCAATTGAATATTTATGCAATTTTTATGGCTTAATTCTCGTGTTCAGTTGTCTGGTGGGCTATTATTTTGGCGTGAAATTGGCCGTAGTTCAAATAATATAGTTTTTCTACATGGAACTTGGTATGACAGTAGTCAGTGGTTATCAATTATGAAAGAATTGAGTTTAAATTACCATTGTTTTGCGCCAGATTTACCAGGATTTAGTGAGTCTCAATTTTCTTCTACTAATTACTCAATTAGTCAAATGGTAGAATCTTTGGCTGAATATATAGCTGCCTTGAAATTAGAAAAGGTTTATTTAGTTGGTCACTCTTTAGGAGGTTGGATAGCTGCTAGCTATGCTCTAAAATATCCAGATAAATTATTGGGTTTGATTTTATTATCTCCTGAAGGAATTGATATTGATGATGTAAAAGTACGTTGGCAGTGGTGTGTTTGGTTAACTCCAAGAATTTCTTTTTTGTATTTTATTTTGCGATTAATATATCCTTTTGCTAGACTACTAGGTATTCATAGAAAGGTAAAAAAACTACTACAAATTAGAGAAAAATTGCTACTTAATCCAACAGGAAATAAAATTTTATTCCGGCGAAGATGGGCAGAAATAAAAGCTGAATTATTAGCAGAAAATTTGGTTACTTTAAAAGTAATAACGTTGATTTTGCAAGGTTATAAAGATACAAATCTTGCTCTTAATATGAGTAAATATTATGCTGATATATTGCCGATGGCTAAACTTAATTTAATTAATTCTGGCGAGGATAATTTGCCTGAACAAATGCCAGATATAGTAATAGAAAAAATTATGGATTTTTTGACTTAAGGGAGTAGGGAGTCTCTTACAAGGGTATATTTTTTAGAATTATGCCATTGGGTGTGGGAGAAGTGGGAAGTGTGGGAAGTGTGGGAGGTGTGGGGAGTTTCGGGAGAAGTTTAGAGCCATTTACTATATAAAAAAGCATACTATTTTGTAGATTTTATACTGAATAAAAGTGATTACTTGCCTATTTGTTAAAAACATACCCTTGTCAGGTAGGGAGTTTGAGGAGAGGGGGACAAGTTGGAAGTGTGAGGAAAAACTACAATCAGACAAACAGATAGATATTACCAATAGATAATTGATAATTGATAATTAATCAATTCGGTTTAAACCCTTTCCTCTTAAGGAGAAAAAGTGGTGGATAGATAGCGAGTTTTCTCGAAGAATGGAGAGCTGCTCCGCTTTTTATTTCGTGCCGAAAAAGCCATATCCAATCTTCCCTTGAGAAAAGAAATAAGATTTCCTGATATTCAATCAAGTGCGGTTTTAAGCAGAGGTAATTATCCATTATTCATTATCAATTAACGAAAGCATTTTTTCTGTCGAAAAAATGCCAGGTTTTCTCTTCCTAGGGCGGCAAAAAGTTAGCATTTTTTGCAAAAATAATTGCATAAAAATCAAGTGGCAATTCTTCTAATTATCTTCTGTATAATTCCCAATTTTGCCTGACAAAAGAATTAGATGGATAGCCTCAATTTAGATAGTGGATGAAAAGCGATAGTTTCGGTGGTTCACATATATGAAAAGATGCTTCAGTTGTCTATACTAATAACTGATAACTGATAACTGATAACTGATAACTGAAGTAACTCCTACCTTACCAAAAGACTTTTTTAGCCAACCCTAATTATCAATTATCTGTTATCAATTATGAACCTATCCCACTAATAATATTTTTGCTGAAAAGCCCAAATATTCTTAAAGATAAAAACGAAAAATCTAGCTTTTTATAAAAATTTTACTTAAGTAATATCATGTTCGGTTAAATACTTATAAATAATTACCAAGGAGTCATAATTGCTGGAGAAAGGAGTCAGGATAAAAGTAGAAGTGTAATATATTTTCCCTAGTGTCAGAGCTGAAATTTTATTTATAACTGATTATCTGAACATGATATAAATAAGCATTTTTAGAATAGTGGGATATATTAAATTATCCGTTATCAATTATCCATTATCAATTATCAACTATCCATTAATTAATGCAGCTATTAACTGCTGAAAATGACTTTTTTCATGGGTAGACATTAAGGAAATACGAATGCGACTGGTATTAACAGTAGGTGGGCGAATGGCAGGAGCAAATATTCCTGCTTGTTTTAACTTTTCTCCTACTTTTAACGCTTCTGCTGAATTTTTAAGGGGGAAACAAATAATTGGTGATTCATAATTCGAGATTTTTTTCCCTCTATCAAAAAGTCTATCTTCTGTTTCTAATAAATTTCTGATAATCTCTACATTTTGCCATAATTTTAAACGACGTTCTGGCTCTTTTTTAATAATTTTTATAGCTGTTAAAGCTGCAGCAGTATCAGCAGGGGTTAAACCTGTTGTATATATCCAAGTAGGTGTTCTATTTCTGAAAAACTCAATTAAATTTTTTGAACCAGCAACATAACCACCTAAACTTCCTAATGCTTTGCTCAAAGTACCAATTTGAATTAATTGTTTTCCTGTACAGTTAAAATGTTCAACACAACCTCCTCCATTAATTCCCAATACTCCTGTTGCATGAGCTTCATCTACTAAGAGCATACTATTATATTTTTCTGCTAAATCTAATAATAATGGCAATTTACATAAGTCACCATCCATACTAAAAACACTATCTGTAATTATTAAACTACGACGATAATTTTCTCGTTCTTGTTCTAATTTATTTTTTAAATATTCAATATTATTGTGACTATATTCGACAATTTTTCCACCACTAAGAATAGCTCCATTTTTCAAACTAGAATGATTATATTCATCTGATAAAATTAAGTCACGTTGATTAATCACTGAGGAAATTACACCAATATTTGCTAAATATCCTGAACTAAATACTAATGCTGCTTCCGTTTGTTTTAATTTAGCTATTTCTTGTTCTAATTCTTGATGTATTTCTCGATGACCTGTTAATAAACGAGAACCTGTACTACCAGTACCAAATTCTTTTGTTGCTTCGATAGCTGCTGCAATTAGACGTTCATCTCCTGCTAATCCTAAATAATCATTACTTGCAAAATTTATTAGTCGTTTTCCTTCTAATTTAATTATTGCACCGGGAAGACTTTCGACAGTTTTAACTGAACGATACCAATTTGCTTTATGTATTGTTGATAGGGATGACTCTATCCAACTATAAGGGTTATTTTGCATTTTTAGGGAATAGGGAATAGGTGAAGACACAATTTTTTTTCACCTATTTTTCTTTTTTAGGGAATAGGTGAAAACACAATTTTTTCTCGCTTATTTTTCACTATAGCAATCATATTTCAGTTCTAATCTTTTAGTGGTAGGGGCGATTCGCGTTTGCGAAGCATGACCTAGGAAATCACCCATACAGGAGTCAGAATATAAAAGGATTTTGATTGATTTTAATTGTTCTTAAACATCTTATAAATCATTCCTGATTGCTATATAACTTTTACTTTATGAGTATGGATACTAATACCTCTGCATTTGTAGACTAATTTCCATCTCTAATTTGATTCCATCTTGAAGATTTAGTTGCTCCACAAATCTCTTAATAAATACTTATTTTATAAATAATCTCTAAACTCCAAATCTAAAAAGTGCTAAAATTAGGTACATATTCTGTGTAATACCAATTCCCATGCATTGATGCTATACTTAGGTGACACTTCATTTCTCAAATATCAAATAATTAATGTAGGGAAAATAACATCTTCCCTAATTGTTAGCCAGTTAATGTTAATTATTATTATGTTTACTTCTCCCCTACGGACGTTGCATAACAAAAATGCGGAGGTTCCTACCCACTCCCTTACTCCCCTACTCAAGAAAGTATAGAAAAGTTTTTGATAAATGGTATGACCTTGGAGATTTGGAAAAAACTCTTGCTTCCTAAGAAAGTAAATGATATAGTAATAAGATATTTGGACTGCTAATTTAGCAGTGTCCAGGAGAGCTGTATAGGGGACGTCATATTGCCTACTTATGGGCAAGATACTGTAGAACGGCCATAAGACCTGAAGAGAGTAAATTTTGGAAGGCAGGTGCGATAAAACAGAAATTCTGCCGATTTGAGGTTTACCAATCTTCCGTCAAAACTCAAGCTTTTGGAAAACTGCTCCCCGTCTATTAGTGAGGTTATAATGGCTAAACGCCGCAATCCAAAAAAAGAAAAAGCACAACGTAATCAAGCTTACGCACGCAGGTTTCGTAAAAAGAAGAATACAGGTTTTTTCTCGAAGCGATATTCATCTAAGTTTGCATCTGATAATAATCAAAATGGTAACGATCAATCAGAAGAGAGTGCTGGTGCTGTAGAAGAATAACTATATTTCATTAATGTTAATTCAAAATTCCTAGCTAGGAATTTTGAATTACAAAATCTAGATTTGAAAATTAGAGAATCAAATCTAGGTTTTAATCATTAGATTAAACTGTAAATTTCTGCTTGGCAATAGCAATTTCTGCTTTTACTTGTTCAAAACCTGTTCCACCATAACTATTCCTTGCATATACTACTTGGTAAGGAGCGATCGCTTCATAAATATCTACTTCAAATGCAGGATGTAATTCTTTCCATTCTCCTAAGGTTAAATCTTTGAGTAATTTACCACCAGAAATACAAGTTTTTACAACCTTACCTACTAAATTATAAGCTTCTCGAAAAGGTACACCACGAGCTGCTAAATAATCTGCCACGTCTGTAGCATTAGAAAAATCTTCTGCTACTGCTTTTGTGAGGCGATCACTATTAAATTCCAGACCTTCCTGCAATAAAATTGTCATTGCTTCTAGACAACTTTTAACAGTTTTAATAGTATCAAATAAACCTTCTTTATCTTCTTGTAAATCTTTA
This sequence comes from Okeania sp. SIO3I5, assembly GCF_010672085.1. GTDB lineage: Bacteria > Cyanobacteriota > Cyanobacteriia > Cyanobacteriales > Microcoleaceae > Trichodesmium. The sequence continues at coordinate 36,185 of NZ_JAAHHT010000045.1, read as the reverse complement.
TTATATGCTAGTGGCAAACCCTTCATTACCACTAACATACCCTGTAAATGCCCAAAAACTCTGCCTGTTTTTCCCCTAACTAATTCTGGGACATCAGGATTTTTCTTTTGTGGCATAATACTCGAACCTGTGGCACAAACATCAGTTAAAGTAACAAACCTAAACTCTTCAGAAGACCATAAAATTATTTCTTCTGCCAAACGACTTAAATGCACCATAATTATACTAGCTGCACAGAGAAATTCAATAGCAAAATCTCTGTCACTTACCCCATCTAAACTATTAGCATAAGGTTTTTCAAATCCTAATAATTCAGCAGTATAATGTCTATCAATAGGAAAAGTTGTACCAGCTAAAGCACCACAACCAAGAGGAGAAATATTCACCCGACGATAAACATCTCCCAACCTTTCCCAGTCTCTTTCCGCTTTATGAAAATATGCCAAAAGATAATGAGCTAAACTCAAAGGTTGCGCTCTTTGTAAGTGAGTATAACCAGGAATTAAAGTTTCAATATTAGACTCAGCTAATTCCAACAGAACCTTTTGAAAATTTCTCAATAAAATCTGAATTTGCTCGATTTGTTCTCGGAGATAAAGTCTAGTATCAGTTCCAACTTGGTCATTTCTTGACCTAGCTGTATGTAATTTTTTCCCTACATCTCCAGTAATTTCTGTAAGTCTTTTTTCCACAGCAAAGTGAACATCTTCAGCATCTTCAACTATATGAAATTTTCCCTCTCTATATTCTTGACGAATTTGTTCTAAACCAGTCAATAATTTTTTCCCTTCGTCTTGAGAAATAATGCCTGTTTTAGCTAACATTTTTGTATGAGCTACTGAACCATTAATATCATGTTCAATTAATTCAATATCAAAGCCAATACTAGCATTAAATCTAGCTATAGTAGGATGCAACGCCTTTTCAAATCTTTGGCTCCAGGTTTGTTTACCTTGCGTCATTTCAGTTATCAGTTATCAGTTATCAGTTATCAGTTATCAGTTATCAGTTACTCTGGCTAAAGCTAGAGGCTTGGAATACTTTTTTTCATACCCTTGTCAAGTCACATCTCGTGGCACAGTCAAGGGGAAATTTGAGACCTTATTTTTGGTCATTTTGCAGATTTTTTTCTGTTTATTAAAATTTTCATGGTTGGTGACTAATTAATTAATAATGAATAATTACCTCTCGTTAAAACCATCAGATTGAAGTTCAGGAAATTTTATGTAAGCATTCAGCCTTCAGCTATCACCTATGAGTTATTAACTCATTATTTTGAAAGGAGGAATTAGTATGTAATAAAAATGAAAATTGATGAATAAAATAGTTCTCTCAGCTCACCTTAGTTGTTGCTTGACTACTTCAAAAGGTGATGGCTAAATTAATAGCTGAATGCTGACAATTTTATTTCTTTTTTTATCTTTAAAAACAGAGTCTTTAAACCGAATAGATTAATTATCAATTATCAATTATCCATTATCAATTATCCATTATCCATTGGTAATTATGGGAACATACTTTTAACCATCCAACCAATGATTAGACCAACTAATAGTGCCCATACCTGACCACATTCTATAAAGTTGCTCCAAGCTTCTTGTACATCTGCCCATAAGTCTACATCAAGTTGTTGAGCAAAAATTTGCCAACTATACAATACTTTCACTTCTAACAAATTTAAAAAATCACTGTAGTTATTAATTAGATTTAAGTCTAATTCTGTAGTAATTATATGTTCTAGCATCTAGAATTATTTTCTCTAATAAAAGTTTTTATGAAAATTGAATTATTGCTCTGCCGATTAAATATCAAACCACTGATAATATATAAAGACTAAAACTTTTTTTAGGTTGAAAAAAGTACCTAGTTTTCAGTTAAGCGCAAGCTGCAAAAAGTTTAGTATTTTGGGCAGACAAGATTCGATATCCTCACCCTTCTTACACTCCCCACACTCTACTTTTTTCAGCAAACCCTAATTATCAATTATCCATTATCAATTATCCATTATCCATTAATAAAGTATTTTATGGAAATTGAATTATTGCTCTGCTGATTAAATATCAAAGCACTGATAATATATAAATACTCAAGCCTTTTTTGGATTAAAAAAAGTAGCTGGTTTTCCGCTAAACACAATCTGCAAAAAGTTAGTATTTTGGGCAGACAAGATTCGATCTCCCCACCCTTCCTACACTCCCCACACTTTACTTTTTTCAGCAAACCCTAATTATCAATTATCCATTAATAAAGTATTTTATGGAAATTGAATTATTGCTCTGCCGATGAAATGAAATATAAAACCACTAATAATCTATAAAAACTAAAGCCTTTTTGGAGTTGAAAAAAGTACGTGCTTGTCAGATAAGTGCAAGCTGCAAAAAGTTAGTATTTTGGGCAGACAAGATTCTATCTTCCCACCCTTCCGGCACTACCCAAACTCGAATTTTTTCAGAAAACCCCAATTAATAATTATTAATTATTAATTATTAATTATTAATTAACTTTTACCCTCATTACCACTAAAGTCATATCATCTGGATTATGATTTCCTTCTCCCACAAATTCTTTAACTCGATCAAATAAATAATCTAATATTTCTTGTGGTTCTTGATAATTTTGACACGCAAATTTAAAGCCTTGACTTAACTTAATATCGTCAAAACGATCGCCATGTTTATTCGCTGCATCTGTAAACCCATCTGTGTAATAAATAATAGTATCTCCTGGATAAAGTTGTATTTGTGCTTCATTATATTCAGAATCTACTTCCAAACCGATTAACATTCCAACAGTATCCAAATTCACAATCGAATTACTAGCAGCTTGCCATAGCATTGGAGGATGGTGAGCAGCATTACTATAGGACAAAATTCCAGTGTCTGGATCATACTCTGAATAAAACAAAGTTACAAATCTATGGGAATTTTCCAGATCAGCGTACATAACTTGGTTCAAGTGTTGTAGCACTCGTGCTGGTGAGTGGCGGTTTAATACCTCCGCTCTTAACATTCCTCTAGTCATTGTCATAATTAAACCAGCAGGTACCCCCTTACCCATGACATCTCCAATTACAATACTCCATTTACAGGGTTCCTGTTTTTTATGCTTGGAATTTACCTGGTCATAGTTAGAGGGAATAAAGTCATAATAGTCTCCTCCTACTCGATTTGCCGTTTGACAACGAGCTGCAAGAGCAATACCAGGAATTTCTGGACATTCTGGCGGTAATAGTCGCAGTTGAATTTCTGCCCCTATTTCTAACTCTCGGTCCAAACGTTCCTTTTCTCGTAAAGAAGTAGCTAACTCGTCGTTAGCGATCGCTACTGCGGTCTGGTCTGCTACTAGGCGAATTAATTTTTGTCTTGCTGGTGTCCAAACATATTCTGGGTCATGACTAAATACATATAGACGACCTCGTTCTGAGTTTTTCACTATAATTGATGTCCCAAATAATTGAACATCATTTCCTAGATAGTTGCTAACTTGATAGTCTAGACTAGCAGTTTGAATAGGGACTTCCTGTAATTCGGCAGGCAAAGTTGTTTCTGCAATTAATTCACTGGTTGCTATTTCCAATGCTTGTCGGATATCCTGACATTCCCGACCTTCTTGGCAGTGTAGTTGTTGGAATCTAACTTGTCCATTGGGTTTAAATAATACTAATGCCCCACCATCTGCATCGGTTACTCGACACCCCATGAGTGGGATTAATTCTAGGAACTGATTTAGATTATTAAAGCTACGTAAGGCAAAACCTAGAGAGCTTAATAAATCATTAACATTTTGTTGTTCCCTATGTAAACGGGCAACCATTTCTTTAAGAGTATATACTGAGGTTATTTGTGAGGAATTGGCACTGCTGGTATGCTCAGTTGGTTCAGGGGAGTTTCGATACACAGGCACTACTTTCATAGATTTTTTTGTTGATAGGTTAAAGTTTATTAATATTTGATAGTTTTTGTTCTTTCATTGTTGGAAATCATTGTAATTATTGGTTTTTCTGATTGCTACTTAGTTGATAATTTTGAATGGAACTATTTTTCAGTTATTCAATTAGTCTTAATTACAATTTTGCTTGCTTATAAGTTCATCTAGCATGGCTGCTATAGCAATCATTTTTGTAAATTACTACAAGATTAAATATAGTTTGAAGGTCATAATTTATGACTAAGTATTATTCTTTAGTTTTTTTATTTGGTATTTTAAAGAATATTTGTCTTAAGTATATTGATTAATTTTAATCTATGCAGTTACTCAGAATATTTGACACCTAAGATCGCCAAATAAATCTATAATGACAGTTTGAATATTTAAGTTTGTTTGACCTCTAAGAATTACAGCAATTAACTTAATATCTTCTGACTTTTTTAGCAAGAGTGTTTTTCCAGTTGGATTCGATTTTTTTCAAAGTTAAAATCTATTTAATTTTGATTTAGCTTACTCTCATGTCTAGGATTTTCCTCTAGGCATCTCGTGCAAATTTTTATCCAATATTGTAATTTTCCTCAACTCTATTTACCTATAAAATTTAAGTTCAAACCAAAATAGTAATTAGAATTAAATTACCAGATAATATCAAATCATCCCAATTGAATATTTATAGAATTAGAATCACACTATCTAGATGATTTTAGCTAATCAAATTAATAGAGATTTCACCAGATGGAATCTTCAGGAGTCTTCCTAGAATAAATTTTATCGACATTCCATCCTAGATACGTAATAATTCAGCTAGCTCGCATTCAGCTTTTCCTGCGGAATGCGTAGCTAACAAATTTTAAAGGTAATAACTTGACTTCGGTTAGCTAAAGAGTATCTTTTTATTCATAACTTTTAATTTTCTTACCTGACTAATTCCTTCAGAGAGTGTCATAATCAGTTAATAACTCATAGCTAAATACTTACCTAGATACAAAAAAGTGTTAGGACATTGATAAATTTGAAACCCAAATCAACCAAGAGTTTTGACTTGAGTTGAAGTACGCAGTTTTTTCGCAGGAGACTAGCTATAAGCTACGCATTCCAGCACAAAAATGCTTAAATCTATAAAACATAGCTAATTTACTTATCCAAATCTATAAAGATATAGCTATTGAAACTAATATCAATATTTGGCTTAATTAACTCTCTTTCCTACAGCTTCAAAAATGATTACAAATACCTTAATTGCTTAGTCTGCTCACCAAGCAAAAAATTCTTAACTTCTCCAGGAATCTGAAAATACTCTGATGCTAACCAACCTAAATACTTAAACCCACAAAAACATAGTTTTTTTTCACAATTGTTTAAACACACTTGCTCATTCTCAATATACTTCTTGCATAAGTCAGGCAATAGGGAATGGGGAATAGGGAATAGGGAATTAAATTGTTGATTTCATCTCTTGAATTGATTTCATTTTTAATTTTTGGAGAAGTCTAATGGTAAAAACAATAAATCTTTAACCACTTAGAAGAGCTTCAACAAACTCATAACTAGAAAATGGACGGAGGTCTTCTATACTTTCTCCCACACCAATAAAGCGAATAGGCAAACCCAATTGCTTTACAACAGCAAGTGCAACACCACCTCTAGCAGTTCCATCAAGTTTTGTCAATATTACCCCACTTAGTTTAGCAGCTTCGGCAAATACTTCTGCTTGCCGTAAACCATTTTGACCAAGTGTAGCATCTAACACCAGTAGGGATTCTACCACCGCATCTGGCGCTTTTTTCTCTACTATGCGATGAACTTTACTCAGTTCGTCCATTAAATTTTTCTTGTTTTGCAGTCTTCCCGCTGTATCTACCAGTAATAAGTCCGTATTTCTGGTTTGAGCTGCTACTATAGCATCAAAAACTATAGCTGCTGGATCAGTATTTTTACCAGGATTAGCAATTACCTCTACGTCACTCCGTTGTCCCCAGATTTTCAATTGTTCTACTGCCGCAGCTCGAAATGTATCTGCTGCTGCAATTAAACATTTGTAGTCTGACTTGGTTGCTAAATGAGCAATTTTACCAACAGTTGTAGTCTTACCAGCTCCATTTACACCATTCAAGAGCCAAATATTTAAAGTATCCTTCTCTGGGACAAAAGTTAAATTATATGCCGGACTAGCTATTTCCGAATCTTTGAATGGCTCATCCAGAATATCCCGTAAGATTTTTTTCAAATAAGCGATCGCCTCTTTTGGAGGTAAAGCTTCTTCGCGCAATTTATTTTGTAGTGTTTCTATGATATAATCGGTTGCCTCTACTCCCACATCAGCTTGTAGTAAAATGGACTCTATTTCCATTACTGCATCTTGATTCAGAGGTCCTTGGCCGACAATTGCCCTCAATTGGTTGAGCAGGTTACGTCGAGTTCTATCTAAGCCTTGTCGTAATTTCTTTAGCCAAGAAATTTCTTCAGCAGAAACTTGATCTGGGCGACGGCCTTGAGCCGCTAAAACTTCTGCGGACCAAAGAAATGCTTCATCAAGAATTATGGGGTCTATTTCTTCTATTTCAGAATCTACTGTTGTTTGTTGGGGAGTTTCTGGTTCTGGTTCTTCTATGGCAGTTTCTTTAAGACGTTCTAGTCTTGCTTGTCTTTCTGCTTGAGTTTTTGCCCAGAAAGGTAACTCTTCAGATGCTTGAGTTACTGGAGTAGTTTCCTCTGTTACTGAATCTGACTCTACCGGAATTTCTAATTCTGGAGATTTTATTTCTTTAGGGGTAGTTTCCTCTACAATTGGAATTGGTTCGGCCTGAGTATCTGATATAGTAGATTCCATTTTTTCTACTACAATATCTTCTTGTTCTTCAGTTTTGAGCTGCTCTGGAATATTTGGCTCAACTTTTGCTGTTGTTTCAGGTGTTTGAGTTTCTAGCTTTTCCTCTATTTCAACAGTATCTGTAGAGGTTTGAGATACTACTGGATCTTTTTTCTGTTCCTGAATATTTTTATAAGCTGCTTTTGCCCAACTTAAATAATCCTCTGTACTTTGTGTAGAATCCTGTGTTGATTTTTCTTGTGACTCAACTACTGCTTCTACCTTTTCTTCCTTAGGTTCAGGTTTTTCTTTTGCAGTTTGGTCTGATTTTTCATTAAACTGACGACGGAACCAATTAAAAACCATATTTATTTTAGAAATTACTGTTTTAAATACTCTATTTTAGAATAGACATCTCCGATAATCAAAAATCCAATCAATTATCGTGTATAAATCATCAATTCTTCCCCTCCTGGGAGGGGTTAGGGGTGGGTTCCCTACTCCCTACTCCCTCTTTTTCGGAGAGGTCTACGGAGTTCTATTGCCCTTGAAACTTAAGTATTTATTTGGTTGAATAAATAGTCATGCGTAGGGGCGAGTAACACCATCTAAACTTTATAGTATCACAAAAATTCTCAGGAGACAACGGAAAATCCTTCATTTTTTTCAGAAGCTTCAGAAAATGAAAATGTTGGTAATTTTCCACGCTAGGAGGTAGAGATGGAAAGATTTGACTAGGGAAAAACAACCATTTATTTATGAGAAGCTCCTAGGAAAAATTCCTGAACATTTAATTGTCTATTAGGCAGAAAATTTGGTTGAATAAAAAGTCATGTGTAGGGGCGAGTGACCCCATCTAAACTTTATAGTATCACAAAAATTCTCAGGAGACAACGGAAAATCCTTCATTTTTTTCAGAAGCTTCAGAAAATGAAAATGTTGGTAATTTTCCACGCTAGGAGGTAGAGATGGAAAGATTTGACTAGGGAAAAACAACCATTTATTTATGAGAAGCTCCTAGGAAAAATTCCTGAACATTTAATTGTCTATTAAGCAGAAAATTTGGTTGAATAAAAAGTCATGCGTAGGGGCGAACGACCCCATTTAAAATTTATAGTATCACAAAAATTCTCAGGATACAACGGAAAATTCTTTGACACGCCCAATTTTTTTCAGAAGCTTCAGAAAATGAAAACCTTTGTAATTTTGCACTGAGAAAGGTATGGATGGAAAGATTTGACGAGGGAAAAACAACCATTTATGGGAAAAGTTCCTTAACGAAGTCAGAAATCAGAAGTCAGAAGTTAGATAGGAGAGCCGTCAGATTGGCGACGTACAGAAGTTGACCCATGTAACGGGGATTTGAGCAAGCCTCCAAAAACATTTCGCCGATACTAGCGGGTTGGCGCGACCCAATCCTGTTTGAGAAAATGAAAATCTGATATTGTTCCTAGGAAAAATTCCTGAACATTTAATTGTCTATTAGGCAGAAAATTTGGTTGAATAAAAAGTCATGCGTAGGGGCGAACGACCCCATTTAAAATTTATAGTATCACAAAAATTCTCAGGAGACAACAGAAAATTTTTTGACACGCCGAATTTTTTTTCAGAAGCTTCAGAAAATGAAAATGTTGGTAATTTTCCATTGAGGTTGGTATAGATAGAAAGATTTGACTATGAGAAAAATCTGACTTTTAATCTTAAGGAAGCATTTTTCAATCTTTTTCTTGTATTACCTCTATTCTACTCTCGACTTGTAACTTAAAAATTTTGACGCGGGCAAAGATATCAATATGACTTCTATAACTATTTAACCGGATTTGATATGATTCCTTAGATGACATTAATTTTGAATTTTGTTGAGAACTCTTCGTAATACCCCATTAATAAACTTATGCCCATCTTCGGCACTATAACGTTTAGCTAATTCTACTGCTTGACTAATAGCAACTTGTTCTTGAATCCCAATAAACATCATTTCTGCTACTGCAATTCTGAGTATATCCAAATCAATTCTGGGTAAACGTTCTATTTGCCAATCTACTATTGATTCTCTCAATAATTTATCAATTTCTTCCTTATTACGATTCACTTTTGTCAGAATTTCCATAGTATAGCTGCGAACTTCTACTTGATTAGTAAGTTGAAGAATTTCTGGTAATTCAACAGCAGTACCAATACGATTAATTGCTGTTTGGCCTAACTCCATAGCTTCATGGAGCATTCCTCTGGCACTTTCAATATCAGTAGTGCCGATCTGACTACTCAGAAGGCGATCGCTCCCTCTTTGTATTTCTGCTGCTGCAGTTTCTAAAATATCTTGGGCCTCCGTTCTTAAAGTCCGAACTGCTGCTAATACAACTTCTTGAAGTTGCTTTTTTTCTAAACTCCCTGGATTTGTTGGTAATTGACTTAAACCAAGGAGAGCTAATTCACGAGCTGTAGAACGGGGAGCTTTTTTCATAATAGATATCTCCAAATAATAAAAAATAAAATTAATTATCCCACTAGATACGTCAATTATTTTCCCCTACCAAAAAATTCAAGTATAAAGTCTCTCCATTTATGAAGAAAAAAAATTGCTTTTAGCCAATCATCTTCATTTATAAAAGACTGTTTCTCAAGTAAGTATTAAAAGAGTTTTTGAGTAACTAAAATCTAAAATTAGTAGTAGTTTCAGGGATTGAAATCTGTGATAGAGAAAGGTATTCACTACATATATTCCTAGATTTTTCAGTGACAAATAGTTGTTAAAAGCGTCTTGATTTATTCCTGCTTATTTCCTATTCTCTTTTCCCTATTCCCTATCTCCTTTGTATATTTGCTTTGCAAACAATCTCTAAGAAGAGGTAATTATTAATTATTAATTGTTGAATCCATACTCCCTATTACTGATATTGTTCTCTATCTGGAATTACTGGTTTAAGTTGATTTTTGAATATTTTTTCTTGACTAATTCCTGTTGATGAATTGGGATTTACTATTCCACCAGATATTAAAACTTTAAAAGCATCTTCAACTGACAAAGAAACACTAATCACATCCTTTTCTGGTACTATGGCATACCAACCAGATGTAGGATTTGGAGTTGTGGGAATAAACAGACTTAACATTGAATCTCCCAGATGAGATTCAATTTCATCGCTTATAGTACCAGTAACAAAAGCTATAGTCCAGACTCCTTGACGTGGGTATTCTACCAGTACCACACGGCGAAATTTCTCGTTAGAATCCCTGAGCAGAGTTTCTAATATTTGCTTGAGAGTGCCATAAACTGAGCCAGCAAATGGAATTGCTTGTAATATTTTCTCACCTAAATCTAACAGCCATTTTCCAGCAATATTTCTGGCCATCAGTCCTATTAATAGAATACTTAGCAATGGTACTGCTAGTCCTACTAAGAAGTTTAGTAAACCTACCAAAATTGGATGTAAACCATCGAAGGGATTAATTTGCTTTGGAATCTTGGTGAGAAAATCAATTACCCATCGAGCAATAGTTATAGTAAGCCAAATTGTAGTAGCCAATGGTATCACTACCAATAGACCAGCGATTAGGTCATTTTTGAAGTCCTGCCTTATACGTTTGAACACCGATTACCCACTTCCTCATAACTGGCTAGATATTTTTATACTCCAGCCGAAAATAGAATTTATCTATTATATTTTATAACTAAGGCTTCACTTTAACTAGGGCTTGCTTATTAAATATAAAAACCTTACACAACAAAGATTTAAGGGATTTTAAATCAGAAATTGTGCCGGATTTTTAGCTAAAATACACCAAAAATGAGGTACTAGATTGCATACGCCATGTACAGAAAAGTGGCCTAATACCATTTCTCAAAAACTTTTCTACATTTTGTTGAGCAGGGGAGTAGGGTAGTAGTAGGGACGTCCTTATGCAACGTCCGTACGGGAGAAGTAAAAATAACAATAATTAATATTAAATCAGCTAAAACTAGCAAAAAAATGATTTGATATATACTAATTAATTGATAACTGGAGTATTGCCCTAGTATAGCATTAATGCATGGGAATTGGTATAACTCGACACTGCACCGGAAAATTTTGAAAAGTACAAAAAAATACTAAATTTTTGCTCATTCCAAGGGATTTTCCCTCCTGGCAATCAGGGAAAATGCAGAAAATTTAACAGAGGTTATTTTGAATTTTTAATTAATAATTTTGAATTGTTTTGACAATTATTTAGGACTTGCTGATTAAACCTCAAAGCATTTATATATCAATGCTTTACACTTTTCTCCCGAAAAAGCTTTTGAGAAGCTTATACATAATACCAATTTGATAAATGTTTTCTACAAATATCTCGTTTTTTTAAGTAGTAAGGATTCATTAATGGATAATGGATAATGGATAATGGATAATGAATAATTACCTCTCCCTAAAAGGGAGAGGATTGACTAAAAGGAAAAAATTTATTTCTCTTGGTTGATTGGATATGGTTAGGTTACCTATCCATCCCTCAACCGCTTTTTTCCCCTTTATTGGGGAGACTTTAAACCTGAATGATCTAATTGTTTAATTGTTTAATTATTAATTATTTCGGTAAGGAGTAAGGAGTAAAATGGGAATAGCTTCTTAGCCATTATTAGTTCATAACTTATTGAATTCGTCAAAAAAACATCTCATAAGCAAGTTTTTTTATCGCCCTTATTATTTGTAACATTCTTTTTTCACCCTTGGTATAACTTGTTTATTTTGTCAAATTTTATGTTAATAAAGATGTTTATAAAGCATAGCTAAAAGGGAGAGGTAATTATCAATTATCCATTATAAATTATCCATTAATGAACCTACTTCCTAATTATGAATAATTTCCGTTTTCATCAAGATACTATTGCAGAAGTTAAGCAAAGAGCAGATATTTATGATGTTATTTCAGAACATATCGTCTTAAAGAAACGAGGGAAAGATTATGTAGGATTATGCCCTTTCCATGAAGAAAAAACTCCGAGCTTTACTGTTAGTACCACGAAACAAATGTACTACTGTTTTGGTTGTGGTGCAGGTGGTAATTCTTTGAAGTTTTTGATGGAAATTGGTAAGTCTTCTTTTAGTGATGTAGTTTTAGATTTAGCTAGACGTTATCAAATACAAATTAAAACAGAATCACCAGAAAATAGACAAGAATTTCAACGGCAAATTTCTCTGCGGGAACAACTTTATGAAATCTTGGCAATGGCGAATAGTTTTTATCAACACGCCTTAAGACAACCCCAGGGAAAAATTGCTTTGGAGTATTTAAAAAATTCACGTCAAATTTCAGAAGAAACTATTCAAAAATTTCAACTCGGTTATGCTCCTAATGGTTGGGAAACTATTTATGGTTATCTCGTAGAACAAAAAGGTTTTTCTGTCGAATTAGTAGAAAAAGCAGGATTAATTTTGCCTAGAAAATCTGGTACTGGTTATTACGATAGATTTCGCGATCGCTTGATAATTCCTATTAATGATGTTCAAGGTAGAGTTATTGGTTTTGGTGGTAGAACTTTGACTGATGAACAACCTAAATATTTGAATTCTCCTGAGACAGAATTATTTGATAAGGGTAAAACTTTATTTGCTTTGGATAAGGCAAAAACTGCTATTGCTAAACAAGATAAAGCTGTGGTTGTAGAGGGATATTTTGACGCGATCGCTCTTCATGCTGCGGGAATTAATAATGTTGTTGCTTCTCTTGGTACGGCGTTAAGTTCAACTCAAATTAGACAACTTCTACGTTATACAGAATCTAAACAAATTATCTTAAATTTTGATGCTGATAGAGCAGGTGTTCAAGCTACTGATCGAGCAATTGGAGAAATAGAAAAACTTGCTTATAGTGGGGAAGTTCAACTGAGGGTTTTGAATATTCCTGATGGAAAAGATGCAGATGAATATTTGAAAACTTATTCTGCTGAAAAATATCAAGAATTATTGGTAAATTCGGCATTATGGATTGATTGGCAAATTCAAAATATAGTAGGAAGTAAAAATCTCAGCTTGGCAGATGAATATGCTCAAGCAAATCAAGAAATAGTTAAAACTTTAACCAAGATAACTAATGATAATCAGCTTACTTATTATCTGCAATATTGTGCCGAAATTTTGAGTCAGGGAGACCCTCGGAGAGTTTCATTAATTTCTGAAAATTTATTAACTCAAATTTTCATTAATTGGAAAAAGCTCTTAGCTGAAGATGAATTTTTATCACCGCCTTTACTCGTAGCGAAACAATTAAAATCTAATCTTCAAAATAATAGAAACTTTACTAAGGCTAAAAAAAATAATTCACCAGGGGTTTTATCTCCACCTATAGAAAGGAGTTTATTGGCAGAAGCAGAATCTTTATTGCTGCGTATTTATTTACATTGTCCGAACTATCGTCAAGATGTGAAAGATGCAATGGAAGCAAGAGATTTACAATTTAGTTTCTCTCACAATAGATTTTTATGGCAGCAAATTATTTCTGTGGAAAATCTCTCAGAAAATCAAACTAATGAATCAGATGATTTAATTTCAAAATTACAGGATAGTTGTTTGGAAACTCCAGAGAAACTTGCTAATTTAGAGCATCTTTTTCATTTAGATGAAAAGATAAAAAAAAATCTGCTCAGAGCGCCTTTAGAAATTCGTTCGACAGTGGCAACTATAGAATTAATTATGTCGATAAAACGTCGTAGTGCTATTTTAAATATGTGGCAAAAAACAGATTTATCTGTTGAGTCTGAATTAGCTAAAAAGTATCAAGAAAAATTTTATTCGGAATCAGAATGGATTCAGGAATTGGAAAGGTTAAGACTTACGACTATTCAGGATTTAATTCAAGTACCTTTAGGAGAATTATAGTATAATTTAGAATTTAGTCGCTCTAGGAGGAAAATTTCCCTACTCATCATCTCTGGTTGGGTCTTCAGAAAATGTACTGACTGTTTCTCTATACGCAATAGAAGATTTTTTTTACTATCCATCACCTCTAGCGGGGTGCTTCAGAAAATGTATCGACTGTTGCTCCATACGCAATAAAAGGAAAATTTCCCTACTCATCACCTCTAGCTGGGTGCTTAAGGAAATGTAATGACTGTTCCTCTATACGCAATAGAAGAAATTTTTGACTATCCATCACCTCTAGCTGGGTGCTTCAGAAAATGTATCGACTGTTGCTCCATACGCAATAAAAGGAAAATTTCCCTACTCATCACCTCTGGTTGGGTGCTTCATAAAATGTATCGACTGTTGCTCTATCCGCAATAAAAGGAAAATTTCCCTACTCATCACCTCTGGTTGGGTGCTTAAGGAAATGTATTGACTGTTGCTCTATACGCAATAGAAGAAATTTTTGACTATCCATCACCTCTGGCGGGGTGCTTCAGAAAATGTATCGACTGTTGCTCTATACGCAATAGAAGAAATTTTTGACTATCCATCACCTCTGGCGGGGTTGCTTCAGAAAATGTACTGACTGTTGCTCTATCCGCAATAAAAGGAAAATTTCCCTACTCATCACCTCTGGGGGGGCTTCAGAAAATGTACTGACTGTTGCTCTATCCGCAATAAAAGGAAAATTTCCCTGCTCATCACCTCTGGCGGGGTGCTTAAGGAAATGTATTGACTGTTTCTCTATCCACAATAGAAGAAATTTTTGACTATCCATCACCTCTGGCGGGGTGCTTCAGAAAATGTATCGACTGTTGCTCTATACGCAATAGTCAGAAATTTCCATCATTCATCACCTCTGTCGGGGTGCTTCAGGGAATGTAAAATTCTGACTCCTGACTCCTAACTGCCACCAAAATATTACAACTTAAATAGGATTGCTATACAATATTGAAAATCACAGCAGTTTTAGAGTTGATGAGATTAAAAGTAGCACTAAATTCATATTTGACAACTGATAACTGATAACTGAAATTTCCCTCTCTCAACTAGAAAATTCCTAAAAGCACAACTACTTATTAAAAAATCATGGTTCAAACTCTATCAGCGCAAGAAATAACTTTAGAGAAACTTAGAGAAAAATTCAACCTAGAGTTAGTTAAAAACGATAAATTTTTTCCAGAATGGCAATATGAATTACCAGAAATATCGGCAGGAGAAAAACAAAGATTAGATCGGGTTCAAACTAGCTATTCTAATTTATTAGAAGAACCGCCCATATTAGAAAATACTGTCAAAATGGTAGTCTTATCTCCACTATTAGACTTAGCAAACCTCTACCTTCCTCCCTTCCGTATCAAGTCAGAAAAAACTATAAAAATTTCTCTAGAAGACGAAGGAATTATTATCAAAGGAAAAATTGATGTATTAGCTGTATGTGAACAAATTTGGGTAATGGCGATCGAATCTAAAAAAGCAGCTTTTTCTCTAGAAGTTGGGAGGTCACAATTACTAACCTATATGTTAGCTAATCCTAATTCTAACCAAGCAACTTATGGCTTAATTACGAATGGCAATAGCTTTCGATTTCTCAAATTAGTAAAAGGAGAAACATCACAGTATGCTGTATCTAGAATATTCGATATCTTCAATCCAGGAAATGATTTGTATCATGTACTTAGTATTTTAAAAAGTTTAGCTAACTTAGCACTAAATTCTCCACCCTTCTTGAACAGGGAAGTAGGGAATTCAATAATGGATAATGGATAATTGATAATTACCTCTCCCTAAAAGAGAGAGGATTGACTAAAAGGAAAAAATTGATTTTTTTCCCCACAACCCTTATTACTTATTACTTATTACTCATTACTCATTTTTATTGGGGAGGCTTTAAACCTGAATTATCTAATTATTTAATTGTTTAATTGTTTAATTGTTTCGGTAAGCTGTTGTGCATTTAAACCACATATTTGTTATGTGCCTAGTTAACAATACAACCCTTATTACTTATTACTTATTACTCATTACTCATTGATAACTCTGAGAGATTTATCAATGAGTAATACTGTTGAAGTAGTTTTTTTTGCCTTGATGTGAGGCGTTTAAACTTTTCAGTTTCGATAGGAGATAGTAATTTTGTAAAACCACCTTCAAAAAAGGTAAAAGCAATTATATTAACTAATAAATGCCAACTGATAACTGATAAAATTCTCCTTTAACTATTAACTGTTAACTGCCAACTGTTAACTATTAGCTGATAACTGATAACTGTTAACTGATAACTGAAATGAGGGAGGTATTTCTGCGGAATTTTGACAAATAATTGGCAACCAACTCGCCCCAGGAAATTTATCTTCCAATACTTGTAATTTTTCCCTCGCTTCTCGCACAGAAATATATAGAGATTTTCCACCAGCAAATGACTCCAGAAAATACTTAAAAAATTTCCGAGCAACTAAATCTGGAACTTCTTCTCGCATAACAATAATTGCCGGAATATGTAACCGAGCAAATTGTCGAGCTAAACCTAATCCATCGCAAGAATTGAAAATTGCTAACTGTAGACCTTTCCTAATAGTTCTTGCCAGAGAATTTTCTAATTCCTCAACTGTCATTTTAGTTTCATTTCCTAAATAAAAATATCCGGTACTGCCATCTGCTTCACTGTCACTATGACCAGAAAAACAAATAATATCCCAACCTTTTTCATCCCATAATTTTTCATCTAATTCTTGGCGACTTGGTTTCACTAAATCAACAACTTCTGCTTCGCTGGAGAGACTAGACAAATATTTTTTATCTGCCTCAACATTTATCCCTTTGTCATTTCCAAAAATTGCCAAGATGCGGATTTTTTCCCTAGCAATATCTAACTTTTCCACTCGGTTAGCTTCCGGCAAACCTATAGCAGTTTCAGCAAATAGATAATCAGAGAAAAAATTCCATAAGTGCCAGGGAATTCGCTGCATTAAAATATCCTCAGATTGAATAATTAATCTGACTTGATCTGAAGGATTAAATTTCGTTCGTAGCGCCTTTTCAATTTTGTGAAAACTTGCCTCGTTCAACCAGTTATTGAGGAGCGATCGCCACTCTTTTTCTAATTCCCGAATTTCCTGATATATGTCTTTTTTAGAAAAATTTGTTGTCTGCTGTTTCTTCATTTTTATTCTAGGAAGGAAGCCAGAATTTTGATGGTATTCTCTTAATTGTTCATATTTTTGGCTCCAGTTTTGATAGAGCTGAGGAATTTCTGAATTTGCAGGTAAGTTACCCGTAAAAGAAATTGGTAAAGGATGATTGTCTGACCAAATATTAGCTCTAATAACTGGAAAACCTGTTTCAAAATTTCCCCCTTCAAAATTGATAATTACCAAATAATTAGCAGAGGTTGATTTTTGAAATATCTGATTAAACAAAGACATCATGTAATTTTTTTGCTCTTCTAAACGAGCATCTTGTTTCTCTCTTTTTGCCAACTCAATATGATACTTTCTCTCACTTTCCTGAAGATTTTGATTTATCTGTCGTTTAATTTCTTGTAATTCTTCCTGATATTTTTCCTCTAGCACTCCTAGATTTTGCTCATAGAATTTGAGGAACTGTCGATGAATTTTTTCCTTCTCTGTTTCTGGCGGTACATCAATAGTAATTACCACTACTCCATCACCTTTATTTTCCATACCCCGAATTGTCATAGGGACGTCTTGGTTTTCATCTTTTACCTGTTGAAAAGATGACATAAAAGCTTTAGCATCTACTCCATTTCGGAAAATTAAATCTACAGTATTTAAGACTTCTGTAAATAATTTTGTAAAGTCTCCCGGTAGAAAATATCCACTACTAGGGCGACGTTCTCTATCGTCTGTTTCTGGCAGTGGTTTCTCTAATAAATAGATATATTTTGACTCAACATTATCGAGGATAGTTGTATGGTCAATATTCCAACCTTCCAAACAAGTTCCTGACATTTGAGCGGTGGAAAAATTAGTGCCTATTGCTGATGCTTCAGTTAAATTTGCATTGTTTAAATAAGCAGCTTTTAGGGAAGATTCGCTTAAATTTGCTTGTCTGAAATTAGCGTTATTCAAATCGGCAACTGCAAGGTTAGCTCCCCTCAAGTTTGCTCCTATATATTCTTGGTCTTTTCCCCATCCAGTTATTAATAACTCTCTGATTTTTATATCTTCTAAGATAGTGTTTTCGACTCTGGCAAATTTCAGATATTTGGTTT
The DNA here is from genome assembly GCF_010672085.1 of Okeania sp. SIO3I5. GTDB lineage: Bacteria > Cyanobacteriota > Cyanobacteriia > Cyanobacteriales > Microcoleaceae > Trichodesmium. The sequence goes on along the minus strand of NZ_JAAHHT010000045.1, from coordinate 18,337 downwards.
GTCGCCAGAATGTGCGAGTGGCATTAGAAAATCGAAAATTTGTGCTTTTAAGAATGGCGTGACTAAAGTCAGCATCGGTTAAATTAGCATTTTTAAAACAGGTGCTTCCTACAGTTCCAATGGCAATAGCTAATCGGAGGAGAAAAATATTTTTTGAGTCTTCAGCTAATATTTTTTTTGCTAGATGTTGGGTTATTAGTATTAGGGTGCAAGGAAAACCTATATATATGACACCAAAAATCAACGGATAAGGACTACTTCTAAAAGAATTTGAAATAATAGGTATTCCAGCCATTAATAATAATATTCCTATTACTGCTCTATTTGCTAACCATTTTTCAGCGATAATTTCAGCTAAAACTACTGCTAAACTGAGAGTTAAAATTAATACAAATATTGCCACAATAGAAATTATCAGAGTAATAATTATGTCTATAATATGATTTGCATCTTCATTGCCATTCAAGAAATAATTGACACTTTCGATAATCTTGCTACTCCTGAAAATTCTTAATTTTCCGAACAACCAAATAGCCCAATTTGGTGCTTCTGAAATTCCTAAAAAACCGAAAAAGTTATCAATTTTTTCCTCGTCTGTTGCCAAAGCTCCAAGTATGGGAATTGTTAGTATCATTCCAGAAAATAAATAAAGTAAATATTTTGTTGTTTCTGCAATTCCTTGACGAATAGTAATTACTAATAAACCAATATTGACAAATACTCGAAGTATTAAAATAGCTGCAATAAGATGATTTATTTCCTTTGATTTACTAGGGAAAAAATGTGTGGGAACGTACATAGCAACAAATGCTGCAATACCTGCAGTTAAAAATAAGATACCTACGACAATAGATATGATAATTATCCGAAATTTTGTTAGTCCTGCTAAAGCATAATTGAAGTTAGCATTCGTGAGATTTGCTCCGGTAAAATCTGCTCCTCTTATATCAGCAAAAGAAAAATCTGCATCTGTCAAATCTTGATTTTTAAAAGAACGGCCTCGATAGTTTTTTCGTGTTTGTTTAGATGAATGAATTAGCATTGGATTCTCCTGTGAAAGTTTAAACTGATAACTAATAACTGTTAACTCACAACTGATAACTGATAACTGATAACTGATAACTGAATCTTACACCATGCTGATAATTTAATGTTGTCGAAAATCGACAAGATTTAAAAATCCTGTTCTCGATCTTAGCTAAATTAATTCTGAAGATATTGCCCTACAATGATTTTGGAATTTGTCAAAAAAATGTCGAGCTTTATTGTCGATTATCGACAAGATTTAAAAAACAGGGAAAGCATTTGAGTGTCAGAGAGCATATTTTTGTAATAGAAAAAGTCTGACACTATTACCTTTTTTAAGTCCGACTATATTTTCTCAAAAAAATGACTCAGCACTTGAGACTACACCTACTAATATTTGTCTGTGAAAATTTCAAAATTTCACCAGACAAACCTCTAGCTATCTGACGCTTATTTTCAGAAAAGAGCGACTCGCAACGTCCGAGCGCTTCTCTCAATATTTCTCTCTAAAAATTGAAAAGTTTCATTAGACAAACCTTTTGTTATCTGACGCTTATTTTCAGAAAAGAGCGACTCGCAACGTCCGAACACCTCTCCTCATATTTCTCTGTCAAAATCTCAAAATTTAATCAGACAAACCTCTAGGTATCTGACGCTTATTTTCAGAAAAGAGCGACTCGCAACGTCCGA
>NZ_JAAHHT010000045.1:0-16611 GCF_010672085.1 Okeania sp. SIO3I5 | reverse complement strand
AAAAGAGCGACTCGCAACGTCCGAACACCTCTCCTCATATTTCTCTGTCAAAATCTCAAAATTTAATCAGACAAACCTCTAGGTATCTGACGCTTATTTTCAGAAAAGAGCGACTCGCAACGTCCGAGCGTCTCTGCTCATATTTCTCTGTCAAAATTTCAAAATTTCATCAGACAAACCTCTAGGTATCTGACGCTTATTTTCAGAAAAGAGCGACTCGCAACGTCCGAGCGTCTCTGCTCATATTTCTCTGTGAAAATTTCAAAATTTCATCAGACAAACCTTTAGCTATCTGACGCTTATTTTCAGAAAAGAACGACTCGCAACGTCCGAGCGTCTCTACTCATATTTCTCTGTGAAAATTTCAAAATTTCATCAGACAAACCTTTAGCTATCTGACGCTTATTTTCAGAAAAGAACGACTCGCAACGTCCGAGCGTCTCTACTCATATTTCTCTGTGAAAATCTCAAAATTTCATCAGACAAACCTCTAGCTATCTGACACTTATTTTCCCAAAGAACGACTCGCAACGTCCGAGCGTCTCTACTCATATTTCTCTGTGAAAATCTAAAAATTTTATCAAACAAATCTCTAGCAATCTAACTCAAATTTTCCCAAAGAGCGACTCGCCACATCCGAACACCTCTACCAATTTTTCTCTCTAAAAATTGAAAAATTTCATCAAACAAACCTCTAGCAATCTGACGCTTATTTTCCCAAAGAGCGACTCGCCACAAAAGATCGCCTCTCCTCATATTTCTCTCTAAAAATTGAAAAATTTCATCAAATAAACCTCTAGCAATCTGACCCTTATTTTCCCAAAGAGCGACTCGCAGCGTCCGAGCGTCTCTACCAATATTTCTCTCTAAAAAAAAAGCTAAAAAATTATCACTTTTAGCAAATGGATAATAGGAAATAAGGAATAGAAAAAAAGTATTTTTGCATAAGTATTCAGCCATTAGCTGTCACCTTTAAGCAATAAAACCCCGTCTAAAAAAGCGGGGTTTAAATAAATATAGACTCTAATATCAAAGGAAAGCGCTTTTGTAGTAAGATTGAATTCTAACTCAATTAACAAAGCTTTCTATCCCATACCAAAACTAATAGCTAATAGCTAACAGTTGAATGCTGACATTTTTGCAAATATCAGATGCACCAAAATTCTCTCTCCTAACACTGAATTATAATCAATCACAAAAGAGTGTATCTCTTGTTTCATTACCCGTCATAGGATTTATACCTTGAGCAATTTCACATAACTCTTTTTGAGTATCTTCTCGCAAAAAAGCATCAGTAAAATCTGCTCCATCAATAATTGCACCACGAAATTGAGTATGGAAAGCAAAAGCACCTTCCAAAATAGCATTAGTCAAATTTGCTTTGTTAAAACTAGCATTATCCAAAGTAGAATAACTCAGATTTGCTCCCTCTAAATTAGCTCCTTCTAAGTGAGCGCCAAACAAACTAACTCCACTCAAATTTGCATTAGTAAAATCACTTTTACGCAGAATAGATTTAGTAAATGAATCATTAGTTAAGTCTCTACCAGAAAAATCCTTACCTACCAAGATTTGTGCGTTATAATCATCAGCTAGAGTAGGTGTCGCGTTAGTAAATATCAAGGCAGTTATTGCCCCAATCCCAGTGATATATACTATTAATGAAAAGACGAAACTGATTAAAATTTGGAAAGTTTTCTGTTGTCTGAAATTCATACTATTTCTGGCTAATTTACTCTCAACAGTCCATAATTTAGAATAAACCAAAATGAGTCTTTTTTCATCCCATAAATCAGCTTGTATTTCCCCAAAAATAGATAAAGGTATTTTGGGAGAAAACTTAGTGGCAAAATGGCTAATTCAACAAGGTTGGCAAATACTCCATCGCCGGTGGCAATGTCGCTGGGGAGAATTAGATATTATCGCTGTGAAAACTGCTCCCTTGAAGGATAGCTCTAGTCAAAATTTGCCAAATTCTTCCATTATAGCATTTGTAGAGGTAAAAACCCGTAGTCGAGGTAACTGGGACGAAAATGGTTTACTAGCAATTACAGAGTCAAAACAAACAAAACTCTGGCAAACCGCAGAACTGTTTTTAAGCGATCGCCCAGAATTAGCAGATTATTCCTGTAGATTTGATGTAGCCTTAGTTAGGTGCAATTATACTCAAAAAAAATCTCCCTTCCCGATCGCCACATCACGAGAAGAGCAACTATCTAAATTAACCGTTGAGATTGGAAATTCCGTTAACTTAGCAGGTTATCAACTAATTTTACAAAACTATATTTCTTCTGCTTTTACTATTCATTTGGACTAAATACTTACAATTATGAAGAATTAATTAAGTAGATATTACTCTTGTTGTACCCATACTAATATTAGTAATATCCCATATAATAGATGTATAGGTACAAACAAGCCAGAGTCAGCTTCAATCAAGATTAACCCAAGGTTTCTGGGCAATATCCCAAACCCTTGACAAATTGGGAGCGAAATGCTTCTATTTCCTCTTGATTTGGTTGTCCATGGGAAACCACTGCTACCTGATAACGTCTCATCACACTTAAGGGAGATTGTCCAGTTTCCAATCCCCATAGTGCCATTCTTGCACGAATATCAGGATCGTAAGGTATCCCCAATTCATTCATAAAAGCCCTAAAATCTCCATGTTGTTGAGGAGCCAAATATCGACTCATTTTGATTTTTACAACCCAACCATCAATTTGATGAATCACTGTCATAAATTGAAGTGGTAGTTGATGGGTAGTGTTTAAGTATTCTACCACTCTGAGACACAGGGTAGTATTTGCTAAAAAGTAAAGGTATTCCATATAAATCAAACTATTACCGCTTACAACTGTCACCTTTCGCCCGGTTTAACCTCTAAATTTGATTTTCTTTCTGCTACAGAGGAAAAATTAAAAGTCCTGGGAAAAAGTCATAGGAAGCGGGGCGGGTATTGCCGCTTCCCTATCAACAAATTAGGTATTTGTTATGCAATGTTTAGGAGCCTAAAACAGCTATAGAATCTGTTGTATTTTTGACTACAGCTGTATCTTCGCGACATTCTCCAATTAAATCTATGCTTATATATTCACTCTTATACATGGCAGATTACTAGGGGAGAAGTACCCTAATTTATATGGGGTGTTTTACCCAATTATTACCAGTTATATATTAGTAATATGACTGATTTAGATTGGTCCATCGAGGCTTATGACTATGAACTTCCTCAAGAGCTAATTGCTCAAAATCCAGTTGTACCTAGAGATAGCTCTCGCTTGATGGTTCTAGAGTCCCTCGCACACCGTCATTGTATTTTCAGAGATTTACCAGACTTACTCCAACCAGAAGATTTACTGGTTTTGAATAATACTCGTGTGATTCCTGCTAGACTTTATGGTCAAAAAACAAGTGGTGCTAGGGTAGAAATCTTGTTATTGAAACCAATTACGAGTGATTCTTGGTTAGCTTTGGTAAAACCTGGTAAACGTTTTATCGCTGGGGCAAAAATTGAGTTTGAACCTAATTCATCCTGTGTTTGTGATTATAAGTTGCAAGCCACAGTATTAGCAACAGATCCAGAAACTGGTGGACGTGTTTTACAATTTCATTTGCCCCAAGGAGTTTCTTTACTCAATTTGTTAGACCAATTTGGTCATGTACCTTTTCCTCCTTATGTTACAGATTCACAGGCTCTAACTGAACAATATCAAACTGTATATAGCAAAGTAGCAGGAGCGATCGCTGCTCCTACTGCTGGTTTACATTTTACTGATGAATTACTTGAGAAACTAGAACAACGGAATATTGGACAAGCTTTTGTAACTTTGCACGTTGGTCTTGGTACATTTCGTCCAGTCGAAGTTGAAGATATTACTACCCATAATATACACTCTGAATGGGTAGAAGTATCATCTTTGACTGTAGACAAAATTCACCAGACAAGAGCTAAAGGTGGACGAATTATTGCCGTGGGAACAACAGTAGTTAGAGCTATTGAAGGAGCAGCCCAAGCTAATGATAATTATGGCAGCGATCGCTCTTTAATTCAACCATTTTGTGATTATACAAATATATATATTTATCCTGGTTACAAATGGCGGGTGATAGATGGTTTAATTACTAATTTTCATCTGCCACGTTCTAGTTTATTAATGCTTGTCAGTGCAATGATTGGTAGAAAACGTCTTTTAAGTTTATACCAGGATGCAGTTACTAAACAATACCGATTTTATTCTTTTGGTGATGCGATGTTGATCCTACCATCTGCTAGGATTAATTAAAGAAGACTACTATAGTGCAGGTATCTTGTCTAGAATACCTGTACATCATGCTTGATGAAATCCGCTATATATTTTGATATATTATTGCTGTATATTTTGAGATATTATTTTTTTACATATTAGGCATTTTTTCACAACTGATATCTAAAGCAGGGGTGTTTTAATAAGAGTAAATTCATTTAATGAATAATGGATAATTACCTCTGCTTAAAACGGCAACAGAATTGAATATCGGGAAATCTTTTTAATGAATAATGAAAACTATCTCTAATTATCAATTGTCAATTATCAAGTTCGCCATTGGTAAGAAGAAGCAATAAAGCAAATTGATTAATTATCAATTATTCATTGGTAAAACGTATCAGGGAAATGAGCTTGGCAGGTATGGGTTGGTGGGCAGAGCTAATTCTTTGTCGTCAGAGAATATTTACAACTCTATATTTTTTGAGTTCGTGTATTTCCCATCCTCGCCATCCTCTCTTTTTTTCTCTCTTGTGACAATAAATTGACTCTGGAAATGAAATATCTCTATATGTCAGGGGCTTTAAAAATTGGTGTTGCATAAATGCACTGTGGAATGGGCATCTTGCCCGTTATTAATAGTTTTGTGGAAGTGGAATGGGCATCTTGCCCGTTATTAATAGTTTTGTGGAAGTGGAATGGGCATCTTGCCTGTTATTAATATTTGTGGAATGGGCATCCTGCCCGTTATTCATATTTTGGGACGGGAACGAACAGGCCGGATGCCTGTCCCACCCCCACTTAATATTTATCCGTTAATTGACATACTCCCGACGTTGCCCTTACGGGACAACGCGGGATTCTGAGCGTCTGGGAAACCCTGACCGCGGAGCATGACAGAGGTGATGTCCTCCCCCTGTTTTGGCTTTTACAATAACAAAATGCTCCTAGCTTGTGTCTTGGGCATATGAACGTTTAGCTTATGAAGGTATCCAAATCCTGGCCTAGGCTTTCATCCCGACGCTCCCCCTCCCCCCTATGCACGGGGGGTTAGGGGGGATGGAGAGCGCGGGACAACAGCCAGGAAAGTTAATCAACGCCTAAAAATTGGCCTAATGTTAATAGTTCAACCATTTGCAAATTAAAGCCCCAGTTAATTAATTTTCTTCCTCTTCCTCCTCATTACTTGGATATACAAAACTATGGGAACGTTGAGTTAATACTGATTTCCCTAGAGATAATGCTTTCTTTGCTTCTAGCTTTGCCTGGTTTTTCCAGTTAGCCTTCCGCATATTTTTCTTAGATTTTGAGGTTCTCTTCTTTGGTACAGCCATAAAAGTTATTCTATTCTCTAAACAAAATACAAATAATTTTACACACAGATCCCTATCTTATCTTAATTTTACTAACTATGGAAGACTTTCATTAATGGATAATGGATAATGGATAATGGATAATTACCTCTGAAAAAATCCTCAAAGCCTTACTAATTAATACTTTTGAATTTTTACTTCCGCGTAGCGGCACTATCTACTCCCTAAATATATTTTACTGATTAATTGTTTGCCAAATTAAAGTTCATGGAAATGGTAAATTACAATTCCTGTCTCTGGATGGTTATCTACACTAACATAGCCAGTTTTGAGCATTTCTTTCAGAGTTTCTTCTACTTCTGCAAAGCTAGCTCCTGTTGCCATGACTCCTTGAGTAACAGATAATTTTCCTCCCTTTGTAGAAGCTGTTTTGAGTAAGGCAATCATTAATTGTTGACGGGTTTGTGGAGCAGAGGCTTTCATAGCGATCGCTCCATTTGATTGATCTAATGGTACTCCTTGAGATGAAATACCAAATTTAGCTCTAACTTTGGTGTTATGTTCTTCTACCATACTGGGAATTAACAACAAGTCGATAAATTGGCCAACTCCAAATAACCCGTACGTAAACAGCCAAATTAGACCTGTGAAAATTTTACCATTGTAGATCCGATGGCATCCACTTAAGCCCAGTAAGCAAGCTGCCCAGAATAGGTAACTGTACCCTATATTATTCATTGCTCGGAATTTATAATTTATAATTTATAATTTAAAAGTCAAAAGTTAAACTCGCAGCACGGACTAAATTTGAGAGGAGTGAGAATGTCCTAACTGGCCTGGTGACTACTATATTTTAAAATATCAAAAGTTACGCAAAGAACTTCAAGAGTTTAAAAAGCTGAAGTCGATGACAGTCCTGGAACTGATGAGAATTTCAAACCAGCGGATTTATCCCCTTACTCTAATAATTTTCAGAATCCACAAGATTTTAGTTTGTCGAGTGTCAAATGAATATCAAAATCAAAAAATTAATTTGGGTGGATTTTTGTCCATCAAACTAACTACACTGTCTTTGCAATTCTTAACACAAATTGTGTATTTCATACCCCTAGACCTTGATAAACTGTTTGGGATAGAAAATATAGTACCATTTCGAGCATTATCTCTATAGACTATAGAAATGGAGCTGATTTATAGTGGAGCAATTTTAAAAATATCTCCATCCTGGCTCACTATCAATAGAAATAGATTCATAACTTCAGAAAACAACAAAACTTATGGTAGATACTCTAAAAAAATCAGACTTTCAAGAAATGCGTCCAGGGGTAAAAGTCCCCTCTAAAGAAACTATCCTCACACCTCGATTCTATACAACAGATTTTGATGAGATGGCTAAAATGGACATCTCTGTGAATGAAGATGAATTGATGGCTATTTTGGAAGAATTCCGTGCAGATTATAATCGCCATCATTTTGTTAGGGATGAGGAATTTGAACAATCTTGGGATCATATTGATGGGGATACTCGTAGTTTATTTATTGAGTTTCTAGAACGTTCTTGTACTGCTGAATTTTCTGGCTTTTTACTCTACAAAGAATTAGGTCGTCGTCTCAAAGATAAAAGCCCTGTTTTGGCTGAGTGTTTTAATTTAATGTCACGAGATGAAGCTCGTCATGCAGGTTTTTTGAACAAGGCAATGTCGGATTTTAATTTGTCTTTGGATTTAGGATTTCTGACTAAAAGTCGTAAGTATACTTTCTTTAAACCAAAGTTTATTTTCTACGCTACTTATCTATCGGAAAAAATTGGTTATTGGCGTTATATTACTATTTATCGTCATTTAGAAGCTAATCCAGAAGATAGAATTTATCCTATTTTCCGTTTCTTTGAAAATTGGTGTCAGGATGAAAATCGTCATGGAGATTTCTTTGATGCTATTATGAGGGCAAATCCGGAATTTTTGAATGACTGGAAAGCAAAATTATGGTGTAGATTTTTCTTACTTTCTGTTTTTGCTACTATGTATTTGAATGACATTCAGAGGTCTGATTTTTATGCTTCTATTGGTTTGAATGCTCGTGATTATGATAAGTATGTGATTGAGAAGACTAATGAAACTTCGGGGCGAGTTTTTCCAGTGATTTTAGATGTGGAAGATCCTGGGTTTTATGAAAGATTAGAAGTTTGCGTGAAGAATAATGAAAAGTTGACAGCGATCGCTAATTCTAATCGTCCTAGTTTTGTGAAGCTTTTCCAGAAGTTACCTTTGTATTTATCTAATGGTTGGCAATTCTTAAAGTTGTATTTAATGAAGCCAATTGAAACTGCTTCTATGCAAAGTTCTGTTCGTTAATATAGTTAATAATTAATTTTTTGATTTTAGTAGCCTTGTGTCAAACAAGGCTATTTATTTATGTTTATTGAGTAAAATATAATCATTACTTGTAATAAGATTATTATAAGCATTTAGCTAGCTCGCGGTTAGTTGTTTGATAAATAATGAATATACACTTTTCCTTAGTCAAGGTCAGTTTTTTTCGCAAATAAAATAATTTTAATTCTTCTTAAATCTATTAGACAAAATCTGCATTAATTCCTGCTCAAAAGGCAATGAATTAATTGCTTATAGCTGACTGCTGATCGTTCAAAATCTTACCTTGAAAAATCAAATTCTCCTAATAAGGGAAAGTGGTCAGAGGGGATTATTCCATGATATTTTTTATTAATTACTTTGACAGCTTGTAAATTTAATCTACTATCATAATAAATAGTATCTATAGCCAGAAAAGATTGGTCTTTCAACAATGAATAATGAATAATGAATAATTAATAATTACCTATCCTTGAAAAGAAGAGGATTGACTAATCATAAAAATTTTTATTTATTATCCCCTATCCAAGGGGAGGCTTTAAACCAAAATTTTTCGGTAAAATTGTTATAAGTCATCTGATTATTTAATTTTAAATTAGATAAAGCATCTAATAAACTTAATCCATTGTCTAAAGGATTTACAAAAGTCTTTCTTGCTATTGAGTCTGGTTTATCGTTAAACTCTCCCGTGATAAAAATCAATGATTTAGCTGAATGGTTACCTTGAAAAATCAAATTCTCCTAATACGGGAAAGTGGTCAGAGGGGATTATTCCATCATATTTTTTATTAATTACTTTGACACTTTGTAAATTTAATCTACTATCATAATAAATAGTATCTATAGCCAAAAAAGCTTGGTCTGTAAAATTGTTATAAGTCATCTGATTATTTAATTTTAAATTAGATAAAGCATCTAATAAACTTAATCCATTGTCTAAAGGATTTAAAAAAGTCTTTCTTGCTACGGAGTCTGGTTTATCGTTAAAGTCTCCTGTGATAAAAACAAATAATTTATCGGGATTTAATTTTTCTTTTTGTAAGCGATCACAAATTAATTTAGAACTTAATTCTCGTGACTTTTTACTATCATAATCTAAGTGAGTATTAACAATAAGTATTTGCTGATTTTCTCCGACAATATCAAATTTTGCCCAAGTAACTATTCTAGGTAAATGATTTCCCCAACTAGGAGTTATACTGCCTGGTATATCTGGTGTCTCACTAAGCCAAAAATCTCCATGATTGAGACAATTTAATTTATTTTTATTGAAAAATATGGCGCAATGTTCATCATTACCTTTACCTGTTCGATCGCTTCCCAGACAATCATAATTAGATAAAAATTGTTGTAAATCTGACAATTGATTTACTTTAACTTCTTGAGTACCAATTATATCTGGTGCATATTCATAAATTAGGTTCGCTACAGCATTTTTTCTGACTTGCCAAGAAAGATTTCCAGGGTCAGGTTTATCGTATCTAATATTAAAAGTAATAATTTTGATTACCATTTTATTCTGTAATTTAAAGATGTAAATATTTGCCCGTGCTTATCATATAAAATTTGAGTAATAGTTATCGTATTGCTAAGGAGTCAAGAGTTATAATTCAGAATCAAGAAAGGATTTGAATAGCATTAATTTTTAAACTCGTATTCAATACAATATATGTATTAAGAATAAATCCTAAATGGGATTACTATATACCGGATTTTCTATAATTATAGAGTTAAAGGAGTCAAAAATTAGGAATCATAATTCAGGATCAAGAAAGGATTTGAATAGTATGGATTTTTTAACTTTAATCTCTGGAAAATTGAGACATTGCTAATAAGATAATTTGAGAAATGATTTCTACAAATTTAATAAAATAATGTTATATAAAATCCGCTTTATTGAACATAAAAAAAATCTCCAATTGTCATAACTACGCTCATCTTTGTGATTCTTTCTCCTCCTGATTCTTGACTTCTGAATTCTAGCTCAATTATGACTTAAGCAATCTATAAATGTTTAACCGAATTTGATATTACAAATAATCTTAAGTGATTAAAGATAAGCAAACAGCAGTAAGCTATTAGTTATTAAATTACTGCCAGTGTTGGTGGGAAATAGTATTGAAAAGTGTCAATAAAAGTTGATACCGCCAGCATTGCTTCTCTTGAATACAAAATTAAAATGAAGCTGTATAGAATCAGATTACCAGAAGAATTACCGTATATTCAAGACGGATAAATTAATAAATTTTATAATTCTGTACAACCTCAAATAAAATTGGTATGAAAAGTATGCCTAGCTGACTACTAATAACTGAATGCTGATAATTAAATAACTTGATTTTTGATATATTTAACAATAAAAATCAAGTCTAGGATTAGTTGCTAAGAGACTAAAATAGCTACCAAGACACAAAAAACATATCAAAAAAGTCTAAAAGATTTAGATTAGAGCAACTAACAGACACACTAGATAAGAAATATTGCTAAGAAAACTTCCCAGTGTTGCTATTTACATACTGGGAAGCTAGTCTATCTATACAGAATCTAGTTATCTAGTGACAAGAAAATTTTCAGGAAGGTTCCCTAATATCAAATCCGGTAGCATCGGTCTAATTAGATAGTTAATTTAGGAGTCACGAGTCGTAGGGGCGATTTCGTTCCGAATGCTGTCGCTTTCCGCGTAATTAGGAGCATGACAAACGGAAATCGCCCGTAGAGGAGTCAGGAGGGAAGAGAACTTAGAAAGATTTACTCTTTGCTGAAAATGAAGGTTTTTTGATACCGAATTAAGCAGATTTGATATAATTTGTTAAAACTCTAAGATTTTCATTTTTTTTTCTAAAAGTGTATAAGTATTACAGCAATTCCCAAAAAGCGTGAGGTAGAAAGAAAATTCGTTTTTTTTAGGGAGTAGGGAGTAAGGATTAAGGAGTAATAATTTGGGAAACCGAGAAACACTATATCATCAATAAACAGATAGAATTACTATTGATTATTTATTACTTTGAGCAGCAAGAACATATATTAAATTATCGAAAAAATGACAGAAACAAACAAAGTAAAATCATCTATTGCCCTCTGCCTTCTGCCTTCTGCCTTTAAGCCAAAATATCTGTATTCTATGTTAATGAAAAGCGCTATAAGTATCATTTTTATTCACAGTATTTTCCTTTGATGGCTTTGGGGAGGTATGATAATTTGTTGGGTGGTTGATATTTGGAATTGGGGGAGAGTTATAGCTGAAGTCAGAAGTTATAAGTTAAATTATTGGTGTGACTAAAGAGGATAGTCTGCTCCAATTTTTCGATTTCCAAACACAAATATCAGCAGAGGTACTTTGAAATTATAAGTTACTTCTATTCAGAAAATATAGTTAGACTAAAAAGCCTAGATAGTAGTATTAGAGTTTGATATTTTCAAACACAAATATCACCAGAGGTACTCTAAAGTGCTAAGTCATTCTTTTCGGAAAATCTAGTCAGACAACCAGAGAATAGTCTTCTCCAAATTTTCGATTTTCAGACACAAATCAGGACTTACACAAAGACACTATATATATCGTGTTAAACCTTCAGACTCTCTCTATATTAGCACTCCTTACTAGGTTCCTCTTAGCGATATAGCTACCGCACTTGCTCCGCCAACGCCTGAACCACAAAATTGTCATAACTAATGGAAAGACATGCTAATATAGTTAGTTTTCCTAATTGTAGATGTTGGTAATTGTCAAGAAATTTTGCAAAAATACTCTAATTATAATAATTATGATAAAATTATATTTGTTAATTTGAGCCAACGATATGAATTTTAACTATATTGATTCATACCAATATTTACTCAATTCTTATACAAATTATACTATCACGCTCTTTAGCAAATCACCTAGAAAATATTAGCCATCACACGATAAATCGTTATTTGAAAATCGAAAATTTTGATGACCAGGATTTATGGAGAAATTTTAAAGAAGAAATTGTAACTAACACAAAAAGTTATTTAATATTTGATGATACAGTTCTCAACTCCGAACAGTAATAAAATTGGGTTAGCGAGGGGACAGTAAAGTGGTATCGGAGCATAAAGTAGTTTGCTTGACTGAGGCTAGGCCAACGTAGTATAGCGATAGTAAATAGTATATATTTCTATCCAAAAAATCGAACAATTTTGGCTAATAGATTATCGCATTTATGACCCAGATACTGATAAAAAAACGTGAGGAGCGATCGTAGAAGAAATGATTTTATGTGTGCTAAACAATAAAAAATTACCATTTAAAACTATATTAATGGATAGTTGGTATGCAACATTTTTGATGGCAACCTTATGCTATGGCTATCTTTAGTAATGTATAGAGTGATAACAGCAAGAATTGTTATAGTAGAAATCCAGAGGATTAATAAGTCCCTTTAGCAGAATTAATTTAGACTATGTTGACACTTTTACAAATATCAAACTCTTCAGGCATAAACTTACCCTCCTGGATCAAAGAGGGATTAGCACTTTTGGTGATTGGAATAGTTTTAGGATTTTTTATATACATGGTACTACTCTCGGCGCTAAAGTCTTTCTTTCGGCGTTCAAGCAATGAGATAGGTATTTTAACTGTAAATATTTTGCAAACTCCTCTACTAATACTTTTTGTAATAACTGCTATCAAAGTATTAATTTACAGTTTAGGATTCTTAGAAAATGTCCCTTTCATTGAAAGATTATTAACAGCAGGAATTGTTGCTGTAATAACTTATTTGATCGATCGGTTATTTACTCAGGTAATTGCTTATTCTCTAAGCAAATATGCAGAAAAAACAGAAGCAGACTGGGATGATGTCTTAATTCCCTTGATTAAAAATACCCTACCAATTCTTATATACTTGGTAGGAAGTTTTTTATTCCTTCAATCATTAGGAATAGATTTAAGTGGATTATGGGTAGCATTTGGTGGTATGACATTTGTACTCGGTTTTGCACTGAGGGATATTTTATCTAACTTCTTTAGTGGATTGGTATTATTAGTAGATACACCATTTCAATTTGGTGATGTTGTGGCTTTACAAGATGGCACAATCGCTGTAATTAAATCTATTGGAATTAGGTTAACAACTTTATATTTAATTGATAGTCATTGCGATTTATTAGTACCTAATGCTGCTTTAGAAAGTCAAAAGTTGGTGAATTTTAGTCGTCCTAATTCTAGCTATTATTATACAATTATTGTACCAATTAGATCTGACAGCGACCCCAATCAAGCTATCAAAATTATCGAAGAAGTGATTTTGAGTCATCCAGATACACTAGGAGAACTTGATAAAAAGTTGGTAGCTATAGAAAATTTTTACAGAATAACAGATCAATTATTAGACAGTGAGGATAATCTTTTATCGAAAAAAGACGCGGGTCGTCAACGTCTTATAGCAGAGGAGAAAGTTAAAGTTAAGCTACAAGAAATTAAGAAAGCGATCGACGAATTAGTTAATAAAATTAAGTTTATGGAAATGGAGGGATTGGACTCTGCAGAAGTTAGGGCTATTCAAGGTTATTATTTAGATGTAGTTAGAATGGTAGGGTTGGAAACAGTATCAGAAAAACAAAAAGGGCAAAGGTCATTATATTTGCAAGAATCACAGAATATGGATGAAGATGCTTTAATTAGTTTGCTGAGAAATTGGTATCGAAACTGGCAAGATGACCCAGATTTAATTGATGCAGACGATCAAGTTTTAGAAAGTGAGTGGGAAAGAAAGATATATTTTTTAATAAAGAGAATGAACAAGTTATTACAGCAAATTGTTAATGCTAATCAGGGTTGGTCAGAAACAAAATTGGATGATTATATAGAAGAATTATGGAAATGGATAGAGGATAGATTCCAAACTTATTCTTTGTGGCAGTCTCCTAAAATTTGGATGCAAGATATGTCTATGGGTGGCGGTCTTGGTACTATTGATATGGCTGTGAAGTTTTTTGTTGATAATGTTAAATTGGAACAATGTCAGCGTGGTAACCGCATCCGCAGTGAAGTTCATGGGGAAATTGTCCGGCGACTCAGACAAGCTTATTTCTACAGATAAATTTCTATTACAATAGAAATATCAATACTACATAATAGAGTTATCTAAATGTTGGCTTTTATACCCGCGCTTTCCATCCCCCCTTTTGTTCCCCCCAATCACAAGCTATCCCTTATAAGGAACTCTTGAAACCCTTGTGGGAGGATGGGGAGGATGGGGAGGATGGGGAGGATGGGGAGGATGGGGAGGATGGGGAGGATTGGGAGGAAGAATTCTGTCTACGTTCATAAAAAAGTGTATTTTTCAATACACTTTCCTCCTGAAAAAGCAGATTCAAAACTTACACATAACTTGTCTATGTTGTCAAGTTTTATGAAAAGAGAAAGATGTTTATAAAGCATAGCTTTCAAAGGGGGGTTAGGGGGGATGGATGAATGCCAACCCATGCTATAATAATAGCACTTAATGTTAGTAATAGGTCGAAAACATTGAAAGCTAGATATAAATATCGTATATATCCGGCAGCATATTCAAATAACTAAATTAAATCAACTCCGCAGGTTGTTGTCGATATGTTTGGAATCAATCATTAGCACATTGTAATCAACTGTATGCTAACGGTAACAATAAACCAAGTTATGTTAATTTAACCAAGCAATTCATAACTCAAGCATGCGCAGGAATTGTTTTGGTTAAAGGAAGTTGCAAGTTCTCCATTACAACAATCTCTCAGAGATTTAGAAAAAGCCTCCAAAAACTTCTTTGATAGTTGCAAAGGGAAGCGAAAAGGAGTAGGGGCGAACGGCCGTTCGCCCGTACAACGACCAAAATTTAAGTCTAGAAAATCTAGGCAATCTGCAAGGTTTGTAGGAAATAACTACAAAATTGGTCAAGACAAAATACATCTAACAAAAGTAGGTAAAATCAAAATAGTTTGGTCTAGAGAATTGCCTGCTGACCCTATTTCTCTAACAATAATCAAAGATTCTGCCAATCGTTATTTTGCTAGTTTTGTAGTAGATATAAATCCTGAGTCTTTCCCTAAAACTAATAATTCAGTAGGAATTGATTTGGGGATTTCGACTTTTGCAACTTTGAGTAATGGAGAAAAGTTTGAAGCGCCAAAAACTCTCAAACAAAACCTTAAAAAGCTAGCTAAATTCCAGTGTAAATTTGCCAAAATAGAAAAAGGAAGTAAACCTATAAGAAAAACGTAGATTGAAAATAGCTAAACTTTCCTTCGGAATGCTGCGCAAACATGCTAAAATTAAAGACATTTCCTTCGGAATGCTGCGCAAACGTACAGATTTCTTGCACAAATTATCGACTGATTTGGTCGAACAATATGACACAATTGTTTTAGAAGACTTGAATGTTTCTGGTATGGTTAAAAATCGGAAGCTGCGTTGCATGCAACGCAGCTAAAGCAATTAGTGACTTAGGATGGCGACAATTCAGAACTTGTACCGACGTTTCGCGAAACGTCGCTTCTGCTAAATGCGAGAAATATGGTAGGGAATTCAAAGTCATTGACAGATGGGAACCCACGAGTCATGCATTGTTCTAACTGTGGTTTTAAAGGCGGTAAGAAAGAACTAAATGTCAGGGAGTGGACTTGCTTAAATTGTGGAACTTTGCACGATCGTGATCTAAACGCTGCTATCAATATTTTAGAAGTTGTTCAGCCAAAAGCCAAGGTTGAAACTCAAGCAATAGAAAATCCGATTCAACTATCACTTTTTGCTGAAGTCGCCGTTCGCGTAGCGTCCCGGAGGGAAGGGGCACAGGTCGATTATTTATCGGACACGGAGGAAGTGTCAGACGCTGTACCGCAGGTCAACGTCGGGAGGATGTCAATGAGCAATATTACCCTGAGAAAAAGTCGTAAAAAGCTTTAGGGTTATTGTGAATTTTGAGTTAATGTAAGATGGATAGAAAAACAGTAGAATCAGGATTAATATTACTTGCTCTGACAGGTTCGCAAGCTTACGGAACTGCCACACCTTCATCTGACTGTGACTATAAAGGAATTGTGCGACTCGTTGGTCACTAAACTAGGAAACTAGGTATAAATGGCCTTCCATGACTAATCTTAAAGGAGGTTAAATATTCAGTCATTGGAAAACTCTTACTTCCTTCGTGGTGAAATTCCACCGCCCTGTTGTTGGGTAGAAAGCGTAGACCACACGGTAGCGACTGAACATCAATCCGTGAAGCTGGTTTAAAAGCGGGATGCGGACCAGTTACCAGGGAGGATACCGCAAGCAAAGGCTGACAAGTGGACGAACAGGAAGGTAATTAAACTCTCGTTATGTAGAGCCATTCCAAAGGTAGCTATGGGATGTAGGGCGAAAGCCAGAGGGGCAATGAATGACTTTATAACTCCAAAGTTATTAACAACCATACCGAACCCTCCGGGAGAATTTACCCTGCTTAAGTTGGCCGTAATAAAGGAATAAGGGAACGAGGAAACCTCTCTAAGACACCTAAGAATATAGGTCGAAATCTTAGGAAGCCATTCAAGGTCAATCTACGCACTTAGACGTAGGTTTTAGGGAGAGTAGGATTGGGTAAGAAGCATACTAATTAATAATTAATAATTAATAATTAATAATTAAGAGCGGACGAATAAGAGTAAATATTCAGTATCTGAATTGCTTGGTTTTCCCTA
>NZ_JAAHHT010000449.1 GCF_010672085.1 Okeania sp. SIO3I5 | reverse complement strand
TCAAAGCCTTTACAGGTATAAGTTTCAGCCTTTTTTTATCTAAGGTTGCTTGTTGCTTGATGTTTGATTTATTTATTGGACAATAGTTGTAGAAGTATGAAGTACATGGATCTTGGATCTTGTGCGGTAGCCATAAGCTTTCATACAACAAAGCCATTTTGAATTCAAAAAATGGTCAAAACTTACGTTCAATTTTCAAAGGTTGACCCGGAGAAAGTTTTTTAATCTCTGTTGTTAGATCGTGCCAAGGCTGTAATTGACTAATTTGAAAAGTGCGACTCATTACTACATAAATAGAGGTTTGATCGCAACCAATACCTGCATTAATTACATTCAACCAAGACTTAGTAGAAAGTTCATCTGTAATATACCAATTTCCATCTTCATATTTAAAATGGCGCGTGAAATAAAAAGGCGCATCTTGCTTACCAGTAATCAGAATTTTTTGTAATATTTTTCTAATTAAATTTGGGAAAAAACGCCCAAAAGTTAACATTACTAACCTGAGAATTATTAACTTAAGAGGAGACATTTGAGTTTGTTTTGCCCAACCCATATTAGCAGAAATAACTATTTCATCTTGAGATATTTTCACATCATAATCACCACTCAAATGACTAACAGCATTGAGAATTTTTTTTCCTTTTCTAACTTGGAGCGATAAATTAGTATCAGAAGCCACTAATTTTTGGTCACGAAATAACTTAAAAACACCACCTTTATTCAGACTCACATATAATTCTGTTCCTGGTCGTCTTTTAATCAAAATTTGAGCTTCTTTTAACCAAAGACTAGCAACATCGCGACTTAGAGAAGTAGGTCTTTCAGTAACAAAATCTCGCCATGCCAATAAATAATTCCAGGTATGATGACCAATAATATGATCGTCGGCATAACAAGGAGCTAAACCATTTTTTAAACCTATTAAAAATTGGTCATTAATCGACAAAGCAGCAGGCAACCATTTACCGATTAATTCAAATCCATGGGGAAAAAAGTTATAGGTATTACGACTAGCATATTCTCCACCAAAAGAACCATCAGGATGAATAAATTGGGCAGCTAATTCGACTGCTTTAGTAATAATATCTTTTAATTTTTCACTATCATTTAATTCATAAATTCTGGCTAAACAAGATATTGTGAGAGTATGATAACCAGGGTCAAAACCAGAATATTCTGTAAACCATCCTTCCTGACTCTGCCAACTTAATAATCTTGACAAACGATTTGCTTTTGCTGTATCCCATTTAGAAGTTTCTAATAATTTACTTAGTAATTCCAAACACAAAATAATTAATGCTTCATGGTTAGCCAATTTCCCACTTTCATAATGATCAACTAACCAATCTGCCCGTTTCTCAAAAAAACTGAGAATTTTGTAGTTATTTAATCCTAATATTTGATAACTTTCAATACTAGCTAATAAAGAAAAAGCTGTTGCTCCACTAGCTCTTTCAAATGGGAAATAATCATCACAAGAACCGTCAATATGAGCAGTCTTAGCAGCATATAAAATTCCTGCTTCTACCCATTTATGTATCATTTCCTGAAGATAATATGGATTATTAGGAATTTCTAAACTATAAGCTAGGGCTAAAGGCAAGACAAATTCTTGAGCCATGCCACTTGGAAAATCTATAATTTTATAATGCCAAAAATTGCGGTCGAAACAGCCGTAGGTAGGGCTATGTAAATTGCGGTCTAGTAATGTCAAAATTTTTGGTATTTGAGCTAATGCTTCTTGAGCAAATAAGTCTCTCATCTGAATTTTTTGAGTGTTAGTTATGTCATTTTTACTGGAGAATGAATCAGATTCTATATCTGATAAATTTGTTTGATTGGTTATGGATGGGTGGGGATTTTGCATATCTTTTTTAGGGAGTAGGGAGTAGGGAATAGGGAGTAGTTATACCGTTTCACTGAATTAAGAATTTAGAATTCAGAATGCCAGATTTGATCGGCTAAAAACTTTAATTAAACAACAGTTTTAGGCAATTATTTGACATTTAAAGTTTGAAACTATTTGTGACATCCTTAAAGTGAATTGGTATTAGGAGTTAGGGAAATTATAGAGTATGCAGGAGTAATAGTATATTTTTCTCAGGAAATTTTTGAGGATTTTAGTCAACAAATTATTTAGCTTGACTGAAAAATTCAAGTAGAAAGCTTCTCCATTGAGCTAATTTATCTACTACAGAAGAATTAATTCTCAATTCTCAACTCTGAATTCTGAATTATTACAATTTAGCTTGACTGAAAAATTCAAGTATCAAGCCTCTCCATTTAGCTAATTTATTTATTACAGAAGAATTAATTCTAAATTCTCAACTCTGAATTCTGAATTATTACAATTTAGCTTGACTGAAAAATTCAAGTAGAAAGCTTCTCCATTTAGCTAATTTATTTATTACAGAAAAATTAATTCTAAATTCTCAACTCTGAATTCTGAATTATTACAATTTAGCTTGACTGAAAAATTCAAGTAGAAAGCCTCTCCATTGAGCTAATTTATCTACTACAGAAGAGAAGAATTAATTCTCAATTCTCAACTCTGAATTCTGAATTATTACAATTTAGCTTGACTGAAAAATTCAAGTAGAACGCTTCTCCATTTAGCTAATTTATTTATTACAGAAGAATTAATTCTATAATTCTCAACTCTGAATTCTGAATTATTACAATTTAGCTTGACTGAAAAATTCAAGTAGAAAGCCTCTCCATTGAGCTAATTTATCTACTACAGAAGAGAAGAATTAATTCTCAATTCTCAACTCTGAATTCTGAATTATTACAATTTAGCTTGACTGAAAAATTCAAGTAGAAAGCTTCTCCATTTAGCTAATTTATTTATTACAGAAGAATTAATTCTATAATTCTCAACTCTGAATTCTGAATTATTACAATTTAGCTTGACTGAAAAATTCAAGTAGAAAGCTTCTCCATTTAGCTAATTTATCTACTACAGAAGAATTAATTCTGAATTCTCAACTCTGAATTCTGAATTATTACAATTTAGCTTGACTGAAAAATTCAAGTATCAAGCTTCTCCATTTAGCTAATTTATTTATTACAGAAGAATTAATTCTGAATTCTCAACTCTGAATTCTGAATTATTACAATTTAGCTTGACTGAAAAATTCAAGTATCAAGCTTCTCCATTTAGCTAATTTATTTATTACAGAAGAATTAATTCTG
>NZ_JAAHHT010000448.1:2090-3201 GCF_010672085.1 Okeania sp. SIO3I5 | reverse complement strand
TTCCGGCACTTTCTAAGCTACAAATGTCTATGTTGATTTCTTCCTCATTATTCCCTATTGCCTATTCTCTATTGCCTATTCCCTATTGCCTATTCCCTATTGCCTATTCCCTATCTCCTTTTTATATTTTCTGATACATTCAATCTCTTAGTGTTATGAACATCTGAATTATAAATTCTAAATTTTGAATTCTAAATTCTGAATTCTGAATAATTTTATAGTTTTCCACAGACGTTTTAAGTATAATTTTCCTAGAGTTGCCAGAATAATAGTTCCTGCTTGAAAGCTACCTTTTATAGTACCCGATATTTTTGAACGCCCGCCTTGACGACGACGATAACCAACAGGAATTTCACTAATTTTAAAACCACATTCTACCGCTCGAGCTTGCATTTCTACAGTCCAACCAAAACCTCGATCACGCATTCTTATTCTTTCTAAACTAGACTTCCGAATTAAACGCAGTGGCCCTAAATCTTGATACCAATATCCCCATCCTAAACCTATTAGAAAAGTAGCTAATTTATTGCCAAAGTTTTGTACAGGAGTCATGGCAGATCTGCCTGCTTTAGTCGCACGGCGATCGCCTAAGATTAAATCATATTTATTAGTAGCAGCTAAAAATTTTGGTAGTTGTTTTAAATCATCACTACCATCCCCATCACAAAATAAAATCCAATCACATTCTAAAGGTGTATTTTGAATACCACGCCAACAAGCTCTACCATAACCTGCTATGGGTTCTCGGATAACTTTTGCACCTGCGTTGATAGATTTTTCTACACTTTTATCTGTACTACCATTATCAACTACCATGATTTTTGTTAGTCCGTAAAATTGCAAGGACTTAATAACATTTGCGATGGTATGTTCTTCGTTAAGAACAGGAATAATTACGAATATTCTCTCTAAAAACATTTGTTTTAATTTTTTTTTGAATAATAAAACGGAAAGGATTCAGCCGTCATTTATTAGCTTTGAGCTATTAATTTATTATCTTTGAAAGAGGAAGTAAAATTCAAAGATTGAGTAAAAATTCAAAGTTACTTTCAAAGCAAATTAGCTAATTTTATTGACTGATTCAAAACCTATTAGTGGATTAGGATATAGA
>NZ_JAAHHT010000448.1:0-1990 GCF_010672085.1 Okeania sp. SIO3I5 | reverse complement strand
ATTAATTTATTATCTTTGAAAGAGGAAGTAAAATTCAAAGATTGAGTAAAAATTCAAAGTTACTTTCAAAGCAAATTAGCTAATTTTATTGACTGATTCAAAACCTATTAGTGGATTAGGATATAGAAAAAGCTGACTGTTAATCTCTGAATGCTTCCTTATTTAAACTCTTAAGAGATAGGTGTTATTGAACCAGAACTAATATTACTACAAAAGTGGAATCTTGTTTAATATTTTTACCTCGTATGCTTAGGATATAAATACTTATTCAGACTATTTATAAATCTTGAAGCAAAGATAATTTTCTTGAACATTCAAAGACCAATCATAATTAGAATATTTCACCTTATAAACACCTTTTGCTAAATTTTTTTTAATCAAACGGAAAGGATTCAGCCGTCATTTATTAGCTTTGAGCCATTAATTTATTATCTTTGAAAGAGGAAGTAAAATTCAAAGATTGAGTAAAAATTCAAAGTTACTTTCAAAGCAAATTAGCTAATTTTATTGACTGATTCAAAACCTATTAGTGGATTAGGATATAGAAAAAGCTGACTGTTAATCTCTGAATGCTTCCTTATTTAAACTCTTAAGAGATAGGTGTTATTGAACCAGAACTAATATTACTACAAAAGTGGAATCTTGTTTAATATTTTTACCTCGTATGCTTAGGATATAAATACTTATTCAGACTATTTATAAATCTTGAAGCAAAGATAATCTTATTGAACATTCAAAGACCAATCATAATTAGAATATTTCACCTTATAAACACCTTTTGCTAAAAATTTTTTATCGTCAGAATTTACATATTTACGAGCATAATTTACGATTGCCGTTTCTGTTTTATTCAAACCATCAATATTTGGATCTTGACCATAATTTTTCTCAAAATCTTGACCAAACCATTTAAAAATTGAAGACAAATAAATAGCATTATTTTCACTGTCTATTCTGAAGGCTTGACTATTTCCTAAAAACCTTTTAGCTTGATCGTCTAGTTGTTTTTCTAATTGTTTTCCAGTATAAGGTTCCTGTCTGAGTGGAGGGCAACTTATTGCAGCACAAACTAAGGCAACATGAATTCCTGGTTCATTAAATTCTTTCCGTAAAATCTGATGTTCAATATGGTCTAATGTCATTTTTTCTCCAGCAACATCAAATTTCCTAATCTTCCAAACACCAGGAATTCTTCTAATACTTTTAGTGGGGTAACTATCAATAATAGATTCTAAAGTTAAAGAGTTATAGGCATTAATTAAAAAAGCAATTTTTTCTGAATCCGTCCAAGAATTATAAGTGCTTGGAGTTACAGTTCCAATGGCAGAATTAAACTCATCAAGTTGTTGTCGATTTTCTTTTAATTTTTCGTAGTCAACTAATCCTTGATCGTTGACATACTCTTTTAAAATTGAGGTGTAGGTTTGATAATTAAATGGTTGTCCTGAGGTAGTAGTAAGTCCTTGTGTTTGTTGAGTTTTTTCGCCGATATTTGTAGAATTATTGAATCCACCACAGCTAGTTAAGATTATAAGTATGGGAAATAAAAATAATAATTTCTTGAGTTGATATTTCATAAACTATTTTGCCATTAATAGTGGTTTTATTATTTATCCATGAAAAACTAACAGCATTAATAAGTTCTGAAATTTAGCTTAATTTTGACTGAAAAATTGATATTTATACTAATCCCGAATATTTGCTCTACCTAGAGATAAGTAGATATTTTCTGAAGTTGAGCAACTGCCTCTTGCCTCCCTTCCACTTTTTGCCCGTTTTTCTCACAGATGAAAATTTGACTCTTATATATATAGATAGTCGAAAATTTTTCAGAGACTTTTCCAGAATATTTGCTCTACCTAAAGATAAGTAGATATTTTCTGAAGTTGAGCAACTGCCTCTTGCCTCCCTTCCACTTTTTGCCCGTTTTTCTCACAGATGAAAATTTGACTCTTATATATATAGATAGTCGAAAATTTTTCAGAGACTT
>NZ_JAAHHT010000447.1 GCF_010672085.1 Okeania sp. SIO3I5 | reverse complement strand
CGGTAAGTTCATCTGACATTTCCTCTGTAACTTCTACTTTTCCTAACTCCATAATTCAGAATTATCAAGGTGGGAATTATTCCGAAAATTCTACAAATTATGGCTAAGGTTAGGGCACACACGGATTTTGCCACGGATACACGGATGGATTTGTTCATTAATGGATAATGGATAATGGATAATTACCTCTCCCTTTTAGGGAGAGGATTGACTAAAAGGAAAAAATTTATTTTTTTCCCCTTTCAAGGAGAGGCTTCAAACCTGAATTATCTAATTGTTTAATTGTTTAATTGTTTCGGTAAAGACAGAAAAGGAGAATAATCCTAAGAAAGAAAGGCAGAAATCACCTATACAGGCGAGATAATTGGATAGGGAAAATTACTGCCATAGCATTTTAACCAGCCATGAGGTTACTGATTTTTATCAGATTCTATTTCTCCTTGTGGAGCTGGAAATATGTCTTGAATTTTATCTATCAATTTAGGAAACCCAGATGGAAATAACTTGGGATAAATAATAAGCAAACAAAAGCCAATAATAACATTGATTCCGGCAGACTTGTTAATTGATTAAATTTTAAATCAAGCTCAGTTAAATTGGAAAGTTTGCTGATTGATTCCGGCATACTTGTTAATTGATTATTACTTAAGTTTAATACTTCTAGCTGCTCTAACTCCGAAATATAACCAAAAATTTCAGCTAATTTTGCACTATTTCTACTCAAATAACAACTACTTAAATCTAATTTATTAAGGTTTTTATCTTTAGCTTCTTGTATTATTTCTTGTGGCTGTAAATACTTTCTAATTCTTTCTATTCCTTGTTTGGCAATCTCTATTAGCGGAATTTCAAGGGGATTATCAGTTAAATCAAGCTTAGTTAAATTGGAAAGTTTGCTGATTGATTCTGGCATACTTGTTAATTGATTAAATTTTAAATCAAGCTCAGTTAAATTAGAAAGTTTGCTGATTGATTCCGGCATACTTGTTAATTGATTATTACTTAAGTTTAATACTTCTAGCTGCTCTAACTCCGAAATATAACCAAAAACTTCAACTAATTTTGCACTATGTCTACTAAAATAACAACTACTTAAATCTAATTGCTTAAGCTTTTTATCTTTAGCTTCTTGTATTCTTTCTTGAAAATACTTTGGTATATAGTTATGCCGATTTGTTTCACGAGAATTCATAGCTCAATAAAATAATTTTTACCATCATTTTACTGAATGGTTTCGATACTTGCCCAAAAATTTATCTTTATTTATCAATATTTTCAGTAAGCGTAGGTTGGGTTTCATTCCTTAACCCAACTCTAAGATTATTAATCTGTTGGGTTTCGCTGTCGCTCTACCCAACCTACTTTACTAAATTATTTTTTGCTCTTAGTTAAAATCCAAAGCTCTCCAAAATCGTGAACTAATTCCAGTTGAGCATTTTCTTGTGTTTCTAATCCTGAAATTAAACTCCATTCAGGACGAAATACAAATATATCGGTAAAACCTTCTGGAATTTTTGGAACTTCCGGTTCTTCAACGAATAAAACTTTTACATCTGGTCTCAACATATATCCTATAACAGCTAATCTTGCAGAATGATTACTAATAACAAGTGGCTGACTTGTTTGATTAATTATTCTGGCAACTTGAGCATCATAATAACTACTATATTTATGCCACCAAGTCTCAGCTTGAGAACTAATTCCACAAGATATGATGCCTAAAGAAATCAGAGTCACAGTTACTATTTGCCAAAATTTATGTTTGATTTTATTTGTCAAGTCAGTCAGTTTTGTTCCTAATAAATAAGCTACAGATAATTGAATGCCTAAATAAGCAGGAATTGAATAACGAGGAATAGTAGAACGTTGTCCGCCAGATATTAAGTCGGGAATTATTAAACTTATGGGGGTGACTGCCATTAAAGTTAAGATAAAAATAGTTATCTGTCGGGGTGCGTTTTTTAGGAGGAAATAAATGGAGTAGATGACTAATAGTAAAATCAATCCCAAGATGTACGGCCAGATAGTATTTAGTTGTAATAAAGCATCATTATCAAAAACCAGTGTCTTAACATCAAACAATCTTTCAGATGAACCAATCTGAATATCAAAAAATGTAAAACCTAGATTGATAAACCATCTTTTGAACAAGTTGGATAAAGGTAAATCTTTGGAAACCCAATTAATGCCGTCAAAATGATTAATTATCAAGATTAGCCAAGGTAAAAATCCTAAAAATCCGTAGAAAGATGCTAGTAAATAAGCTTTGAATTTTTGGGTTAGTTTGAATTTTTCAATTAGGATTACATATAATCCATGACCAAAAGCTACTAATACAGAAAACAGATTAGTATATAGAGCAAAGATGAGACTTGCTATATAAATTTGCCAGGTACGTTTTGTGTTAATTCGCATTGATCGGAGTAAGGCAATACTTGATAATAAAATGGCGACTGAAAAAATACTATAAGCTCGCGCTTCTTGAGCATATAATACTAAAATTGGAGAAATTGCTGTGAGAGAAATTGCTATCCATCCGACTAATGATTTGCCAAATAATTCTCGACATAGCCAATAAATACAAGGAAAAATTAGTAGACTCGTTATGGCTGAGAAATTTCTAATTACGGTTACAGAGTTACCGAATAATTTTACCCACCACCTCAAAATTACAAAATAAATTGGTAAATGTTCGGGATTATCTCTTGCTAGAGAACCGATAACTTTAATTGTGTTTTTCTCAGGATTAATATTTTGATATTGCTGTAATTTTTCTACACTAATAGTTCCTGCATTTAAGATTAAGTCTTTAAATTCCCCCCTGGTGTAACTGGCAATTCTTAAGGATGTAATTGTTTCATCGTACCAGTAAACTTTACGGTCAATATTGATGAATCTGAAATATATTCCTAGAATTAGGATAATGGCGATAAATATTTTTAACCAAGTAAAATAAGATTTTTTTTGCAGCATTTTTAAATTGATTTTAAGAAGGAAGACATGGCACGGCAAGACACAGATTTTGCCACGGATACACGAATTTATCTGAATAACTTGAGAAACACTACGGCAAGACATAGATTTTGCCACGGATACACGGATAATTGGAATTAGGCAAAAGGGAAATCGTTTGTCATATACTTTGGAAAATTAACGTCTATATTCACAGCTCAAATTTGTCTAAACATTCAGCTAGCTTGCAG
>NZ_JAAHHT010000446.1 GCF_010672085.1 Okeania sp. SIO3I5 | reverse complement strand
CATACGAGCTCCGGAGAAGTAACTGACTGTAGTTCACACTTCTGCTCCTCCCATCCCTCCCACACCTCCCACACCTCCCACACCTCCCACACCTCCCACACCTCCCACCCCTCCCACACCTCCCACACCTCCCACACCTCCCACACCTCCCACACCTCCCACACCTCCCACACCTCCCACACCTCCTACACTCTCTCTACCATTACTATGCACCACCACCTTATTTTTTACCAGTAACCAAATATACACCCACTGGTATTTCCTTCCCTTTAAGATCACAATCACCCCAAAATTCTACTTGAAATTTTCCATCTAGATATTTAAAAGTTTCTTGAGCAATCAATATTCGGCAAATTCCTGGATGACGTTCTTTCTCAAAACTTTCTAACCGAGAAGCAATATTAACACTATCACCAATTACTCCATATTCTAAGCGATTTTTTCCCCCTAAACTACCAACTGTTACAGTTCCCGTATAAATTCCTACCCGCATTTTTATTTCTGAAACACCTTCTTGATGCCATTGACGATTTAATTCTAACAAATGTTCGTCCATTGCTAAAGCACAATTAACTGCATTTTCAGCATCTTTAGCAATTTCTTCTACAGTAGTACGAGGTACTGGAATACCAAATACTGCAATTATTCCATCTCCAGTAAATTTATTGACTATTCCGTGATGATTAATCACAATATCTGTCATGGCACTCAGATATTCATTTAACCAAATCATTAAACCCTCTGAAGTTTTTTTTTCAGAGATAGTGCTAAAGTTTTTTAAGTCAGTAAATAAAATAGTTGCTGTAACTGTTTTTGGTGGTAAAATTCCACTATTAATTAAGTCTGAACGTTCTTGCCAAAGAGCATTAGCAATTTCTGGAGAAGTTTGTTGACCTAATAATTTCATTACCATATTTTGTTGTTGCCATAATTCTTGAGTTTTATAACCTATAACTATCCCACCTGTGACAACTACTCCTGCTGCTGGTGCTGCTACAGGAATCCATGCCATTTTGAGAAAAATGCTATAACTAATACCTGTTAAAATCCCCAAAGTCATAAAATTAATTAACAATGAAATTAGAGGTTTTTCTATTTGCCAAGCTAGACTAGCACTAACTGTTGACCAGCCAATAATCCATAATATTTCTGTTAATTCCTCCCAGTACCAAAATAGCTTTCTATCATCAAGAACTGCACTAATAATTTGACTTGTAATTTGGGCATGAATCTCTACCCCTGACATTTTTAACAACTTGAAACGACCCAAACTATAAGGAGTAAAAAAAAAGTCTTTGGCGCTAGCAGCTGTAGTACCAATTATAACTATTTTATTTTTGATTAACTTAGGGTCAAAATTACCTTTTAAAACATTCGTTATGGTAATTTTGGGAGCAACAGATTTAGAATTACGATAATTAATTAAAATTTTATATCCCCCATCATCTATTTTTTGGTATCCCCCTGAATTTGATTGTAATTCTTTAAATAATACATCACCTAATTTATATTCATTATTTTCAGTTATAGCCGGAAAAATTCCATAGTCTTTAAGATAACTAAGAGCTAATTGTAGAGAAAAAGCTATCCATGTTTTATTATCATCATCTTCAGTAAATAGTAAATTATGACGAACTACACCATCCGGGTCAAAACTAATATTATTAAACCCAATTCTTTCTTCTGGCATTGTCGGAGGTGGCTCTACTGCATCGTCAATATTGTTGTTAATGAAAGTAATAGCAAAAATATTCGGTTTTTTTAGTTGTTCTAAGAATTCTGAATGACCAGGTGGATTAGGAATATCTCGATATATGTCTATACCTATGACTTTGGGTTGATGCTTTTGTAAAGATACTAAAACTTTAGCCAAAGTTCTATCGGATATCGGCCACTCCTGCAAATACTCAATATCATCTTCAGTTATCTCTACTATTAACAGTCGAGGATCTGGAACTTCATCAGACCGCAAACGCATCATCCCATCAAATACTCTTACTTCTAGTGGTTGGAATCCTCCCAAGTGTCTGAAAAATAGTAAACCCAGAATAGTAATACCAGAAACGGTAATTACTGGTATTGGCATCGCTAGAGAATTAATTTTTTTATTGATCCATTGGAAAAAATGTATAAACTCCATGATTTTAATGGCCATTAATCCTGTTTCAATTAGTTTCAAGCATTCTCCACACTCATGTACCACTTCAGATAGATATTCAAACTATCAATTAATTTTGAGAACAAAAGCATGGAGATTACTGAATTTCACCTCAGTTCACTACTCATGTCTGACACCATCTGGCATTATTGTGCCAATGAGAATTGCTCCCTCTAAAATAGCTCCTTCCAGGTTTGCTCCCCCCAGGTTTGCTCCTTCTAAGTTGGCTCCTGAGAAATTTGCTCCTACCAAATAAGTACCTCCTAAGTTGGCTCCAGCTAAATAAGCTCCTTCTAAATTAGCACCCTCCATATATGCTCCTCCTAGATTTGCTCCTCCCAAGTAAGCTCCTCCTAAGTAAGCTCCTGCAAGGTTTGCCCCCCCAAGGTTTACTCCTCCTAACTTGGCTCCTGCAAGGTTTGCTACTGGTAGTTTTGCTTCCCCAAGATTACCTCCTCCTAGATTTACTCCTCCTAGTCTGGCTCCTTCTAGGTAGCAGTTTGGACACTCACGAGTTTCCAGCAAAAGTCTAATATTTCGTTCTACTTGTTGGTTAATCATTAATTTGGAATCATCAAAATTTAGGCTAACTATTTATAAGTATATTGACATCTTCTTTGCCTTTGAACGGACAAAAATTCCTACCGAGGCTTAAGTCCTCAGCAGGTTGATGATTTATTAGGTGTACTTTTCATATCGCGCACAGAAACTTGAGGCCAATCTTACGCTTGGCTTGCCGACAAGTCCGTTTACAGCGCTTTTCTTTCTTGATGAATCACATCTTCACAAGCAAAACATTGTAGGGACATTCCATGGAACGTCCCTACTGTGGTATACCCATTTGAATTTTGAATTTTGAATTTTGAATTGCGCGTAGGGCTATATCTTTCAGCTTGGCATTATAAAGTTAGCTTGCTGATAAGTTAAAGCACGATCTGTTAAAGACTAATTTTTTAGACATGATGCTATTTTGGTAAAAATTCTAGTTACTATTGTGAGCATTTTTTAGATTTATGCAGATTTTTTTACTGTTGGCTGGAAATCTTTTTACCCAGTATTAAAGTTAATCATTATTTTCACAAAGTTGAA
>NZ_JAAHHT010000445.1 GCF_010672085.1 Okeania sp. SIO3I5 | reverse complement strand
TTGGGCTTCTTTGCCTTGTGATAGAGCATCAAACATGAGCAATCTTCATGGCCAAAAAGAATCAGATTTAGATACTTTATTGGCAGAGAAGTTGATTTGTATTTT
Source organism: Okeania sp. SIO3I5 (assembly GCF_010672085.1). Lineage (GTDB taxonomy): Bacteria > Cyanobacteriota > Cyanobacteriia > Cyanobacteriales > Microcoleaceae > Trichodesmium. The sequence goes on along the minus strand of NZ_JAAHHT010000445.1, from coordinate 3,282 downwards.
ATTTAGATTAACACCTGATATTGTTTGCTTAGAGAATGTACCAGCTTGGGCTAATTTTAAGGCTTTTGAAATGATATTAACTTGGTTGAAAAATAATAACTATAAAGTAGATTATCGGAATTATAACCTTTCTCATTATAACGTCCCTCAAAGTAGGACTAGATTGATAATTAGAGCTTGTAGAAAAAATATTCAAGTCAACCGAATACCAAGGCTTCCTTCTGTTGGTTGGTATGATTCAATCCGTGATTTAATTCCTCAATTTAAGGTAAATGATATTAACCCTAGAGTTGATAACTTTTTGAATAATCAAAAGGTAGATAGAAGTAGGTTTATCCTTGTAGAAAACTTTTTTAGCATGGGCAAATCTTTATACTCAGATGAAGATAGTAACTGCTGGACAATAAGGGCAATGAGTGGAGTTGACCACAAAGGCTGTAGTAGAAATAAATCTATTGCTATATGGAACCCTGAAATAAATCAGTTTCAAATATTAAACTCAAGAGCGATCGCCCGACTTTCTGGATTTCCTGATAATTATTATATGCCTGAAAAAAGTGGTTATGCTGCTTATATCTGTGGGTTAAGTGTTCCCCCTATTTTTGTGAGCAAGGTATTGGATAGTTTTGTTTAATAGGGTTGAGTTAGTTATTTAAAGGTCAGTTTTGACTTATTTTTTTCTGCTAAAGAGATAACCGATAATCTCCTTGACTACAAAACTTAAGTATGAGCGATCACCTCTACCCACTTTCTCCCCCAGCAAGTATGAACTGCTGGGGGAGATTAAAAGTTTTACCAAAAAATACTGTGCAGATTCAGGTTTTTACGCCTAGATAATTTCAGCTAAGATATGTTCTGGGTAGGTGTTAACCGTTCCAAACCGAGGGTCGTTAACTTTTTCAGGAGAAATACCCATTTGTTTGCAAAGAGCAGCAGCTTTTCGTCCTAATGCTGCGGCTTGTTTGGTCGAACAAGAACCCATGCCATGTTTTTCCATATAACCGACAATTGAATACCAATAACCATGCCCGTTTTTGAACCGTTGCAATTCATTGGCATTAGCTTCGGCTAACATTACTGTACTTTCTAGAGTTTCCTGTTGTTCTGCTAACCGCTGCTTTATTACAACGCTATCTTCTTCAACAGCTAACAAACGTTGTTCATGTTGTTGGTAAGCTGTTACCATTGTTTGCAAAATTTCTCCAATTGTAGGAACTTTTTGCTGCCCAACATAATACTGTCCGGTCTTACGGATTGACGGCAGGACTTCTTCTTCTACCCACTCTTGAAATTCATCTGCTTTTTTCTTACGAGACTTAAGAACTAATCTGTACATCCCGCCTTCTGAAACTATTGCTGTAGTAGGGTTTCCTTCAGTACCATCATTTAAAATGATAGAACTCTTTTGCTTATTTCTTAGTTTGCTTAAAGTTTGGGACACATTAGTAAGCCCTAAAGTATCACACAAGTCTTTAGCGACAAACCAAGGTTCTCCATCAATAGAAACAATACGGACTCTTGAGTTCTGAAAGTTAAAAATTGAAAGTTGAGAATTGTCTTTTTCCATGTTATAATTCTAATGGTTGGCCAACTCTACAGCACTCGCCAAAGTTTAGTAGAGTTGGCTGTTTTTGTGGCTAGAGAAATTAGATTTCTCTAGCTAATTGATTATAACATACTTTAGTTGCAATCACTGAATAGTCAGCAAAAAATATATTCTTCACGCAAACAATGCATTAGATTCAATTTTGTGGCGATAACAAAACTTCAAAAGTTTAATTGACAAAATAAACAACAACAATTTTGAAACAAAAAATATTAGCTACAAATTTGAAATGGGGGAGTTTCAAACGCAATAATTCCCAACTCTTGTTCTATCTCAATTCGATACTTTATATTTTTTTAATCTATAGAATTTTACTAAGAGTTAGGGAGATGATCTCCCTAACTACCAGGCGATCGCTCTTACCAGTTAATAAGAGCGATCGCTTATAATAGTTTTTGGAGATTCAATCTAAGAATATTATAACCAATGAACAATTCAGAGCAACCACCCCAAATAGACCGAAATCAAGGGAAACGAATATCAATAATCCTAACAGATGAAGCAATGGAAATGCTAGACGCTTTTGTATCAGAGCGAATGATAAGCAAAAGCCAGATTATTGAAATGATTCTCAGGAATTATATTCCAATTCACAAAGAAATTGTGCAAGGCTCTACCCTACAAATTACTAGACCTGATGGGACAATAGAAGAAGTGGCTTTGAATTATATATAATCACCCATCTATTAGGACTAAGTTTGATTCCTTGTAGTAAGTATCAGCCGGACTTTCCCATCCATTTGAAATGTTTATACCCTGCATTTCCCAGTAGTTTGGTGATTCAACAGTCAAGTCCAAGTTGTACTCCCATGATAATCCTATCTCACGTCGGTACAGAATCATCCCGACAATATATCCTTCATCTCCTGTATCAGCCGGACTAAATCCCCGAAAGTGAACTGTGGAGTAGGGAAATTTTCGGGTAAAATGAGACAACGAGACTTAATCACGCGACTACCTTGACGCGCTCGTATTGATTGATATACCATATCTATTAACCTTTGAGTTGCTACACCCAATTTAGAGGCCCAAGTGGTGAGGTACTGCTAATACCTCACCACTTATTTTGTAAAAAGCCTTTCTGAAGTTGATAAATTAAAGCTAGCAAGACTGAGAGAATATGTCAAGTCCTGGAAAGTTTACACAAATTTTTCTACAACTATTTCCTTCCATCTAAAATAGCGATCGCGACTCAAAAATACTCAATTAATTTGTGTTACATATCATTCCCATCTAAAATACTAGATAAAAAGTAGGCTAATCTTCATACTATACTTAGTATAGGAGCAATTTTCTTCAAACTTACAATCTGTAACTACAAAAAAGGAAAAACTTAATTTATAGTGGAGTTTTACGAATTAACTAAAGACCGCCCTCAAAAATATGTTACTTATTGTTCTGTAAAATTAAATATCTGCTTAATTTTTTTACCGCTAATACTTTCTGGATTAATTGTTATTTTTTAAATTGGAACATACGCATCATAATGATACGCAAGACCTCTTCCTAACTCATTTGTTCTTAAAAAATCTGATATTCTTTCATCAACAATAATTTCAATTATTTCCTCATCGTGCCTGTTGTAATATCTACCAACAGCTTTTATGGAATTAGTATTTACGAGGAGTCGTGCAGAACGTTTTTGAGCATCACACTGAACAAATTCCCAAAATTTT
>NZ_JAAHHT010000444.1 GCF_010672085.1 Okeania sp. SIO3I5 | reverse complement strand
AGTAGGAGCGAGTGTTCTAGGAGAATTATTTTTAAATCCTCCTAGAACACTCAATATTCTATACTGCTTAAAATTTCCAAAGCTTCCTGTATTAACGTTAAGGCATTTTTGAGTTTAGTAAGTGCTTTTTGTACTAGATTTCTGTTGTTAATAAAGTTGGCAACTAAAAAACACTTAGGATTATCCTCTTTGCCCAAATGAATTTTTTTAGTTAACTCATCATACTTTTTATTGGGGCGCATACCTTTGCCTTTGTCCCCAGAAAAAACAGATTTAAAAATAGGTTTACTGGCTGAAAGTTGCCAATATTCATATACACCTGTGGGGCGCTTGACATTGTAACTGCTTAGTTCTGATGAAACTGAAGTAATAATAAAGTTTTCCTCAGCGATTAGATTGGATATATCGGAACTAAGATTGCTAATTAGTTCTAATATTTCATCAAACTCAAGTTCATCAACAGCAAATACTAGAGCCTTTCTTGATATTAAATATAGTATATAAATCTCAAAAGATGAAAAATAATAATAGGCTTGTTGAGCTTGGTGATTGGTTCTTAAAGTTTCATTCAAAGCCAAAACTAAAGAAGGATTTTTACAGATAAAAGCTTGCCTTTGACTTTCTTTCATCTGTTTCATTCTATCAATTTCACCAAGTTCCTCTTGAGAATATTCATAAATTAGTCCGCAATTATCCTTATTCTCGCAGTTTTCAGGACTGAGGCAAAAATGTGGTAGCCAAAACTATTTCTAAGTTGGTGGGGGTGTAGGGAATTAAGATTGGCTGTTTTACCTAATCTTTTAATCAACTTGTATAAATCTATCCAGGATAAACGTTCAGAGTTTTCTCCTAACCAAATATAGCCAGTAGAGCGATCGCCACTTTTCTGCTGATATTTTCTCAAGGCATTTAGTTCATCTTTCCATAGAGGAGCAGCACCACTAACCGACCCCTTAGCTCGACGGATAAATATTTCTTGAGCTGGAAAATTTATATCTTCCCATTGCATAGCCAAAGCTTCATTAGCTCTTAAGCCATGTCGGTACATGGTAATTACCAAAGCTAAGTTTCTCTCAGGTTTGCCACTGGACTTGGCTGCTTCAAATAATGCTTGTAATTCTGATTCAAACAGGTACTTTCGTTTCAAACTGTTGAAAAAAGTTTTATTTGACTGGTAAACCGTTACGAAGTTTTAGGGGTTTGAGATGCTTACCTGTGCTAGAAACTGTTGATAATAGTTATTTTCAACAGTTTGACTCCCCTTAAAAACCGGAACAATTGTTCCGGTTTTGTAGTTCAAAAAGAGTGGCCATTCCCTATGGACTCAACGTGCAACAGATATAGCCATCAACCATCTGTTACCAGTACGAAACTACTCCATTCGTTTCGTATAGTCTGTAGGAGAGTCGAACTCCTATTACCAGAATTAAAACCTGGTGGCCTAACCGTTAGACTAACAGACCTGGTGCTGGCGAATCAGGACGGGCTGACCATCTTTCTATCGAGATGCTAGTTCGCGACTCTAGACCCTTGATAGCTGCTCTAATCCACAGTTTGAGCTACACCAGCATGGGTGGGGTGCTTAGTGAGATGCACTTGAATATTAAAGGCGCGCCACTAACTATCAGGGTGCATCTGGTAATCATTATATCAAAATTCGTCGTAATTTCCATCAATTGGGCACGATGGTGGTTTCACAAAATTTGTGGGCAAAAATCTTAGCTCCTCTATTTCTGTCCAATCGCAAGCTCCATATTCACTCAACTTCAATTCCTCTACACAAGGTGTCCAGAAACATTCACCATTGCTAGTTCGGACAAGACAAACAGTTAGATTTCCTCTCTCCTGGTGGGCTTGGTTGAGTTTTAATTCTCCAATAATCAACCCATACCTCCTCCATTTTGGATCACAACAGTGGTAAAAAGCACAAGGTTTACCACTTCGATATTTCATTTTAAATGTATCTTTCATATTAATTTAGTGTGTAGTAAGGTGTTCAGTGACCACTGGACAGCACGATAAATGTTTAAAAATCTACTTCTGAGTCACCTAAAAAGTCTTCAATTTGATTTGATGGGTACTTTAACTTAATCATTTGTTCGACCGGGTTTAGCATTCCTGTGGGTATTTTAGTTTTCCTAATTTTTTTCTCAAATCTATATCGGCAGTAGTAGTAGCTCTTCCCATTGACTAACTTTCGATCGTCTATCCAACCAGAGGGGGGTAGGTTGTTGGTTCGGCACGGTGGCCTACCACACCGTTTTTGGGGGATGTCAAGAGGAGCGCTCCTCTCCTCGACATTTTCTGTGGAGCATTTATTGTCTGATTCAGGCATATCAGTGCTTTTAAATAAATGCTCCACGGGATTTTGGGGTAATATTTCCTCCGGCGGTGCCTGGGGTAATACTTGTGCCTCTAATTGATCGCTACTTTCTGTGGAGCATTTATTGTCTAATCCAGGTATATCAGGACTTTTGAATAAATGCTCCACGGGATTTTCCTCGATGTTTCCTGTGGAGCATTTATTGTCTATCTCCTCGACATTTTCTGTGGAGCATTTATTGTCTAATCCAGATATATCAGTGCTTTTGAATAAATGCTCCACGAGTTTTTCACCTAATATTTGCTCTACGAATCGGCGATCAAGTCTGCCTCCTATTTGCTCATATCTTTTGACCAAAGATTCTATGCTGGCCACAATACTGTTAGGAGTTGTGGGGGGACACGACGGGGGGGATGTTTCTTTTACTTGCTTGAGACGGAGATCAACCAATCCTTGTTTTTGATGATAAATCTCAAGATTATGGTATCCGACAATCTGCTGAACTTCCACTATCTCCCCAGCTAAAGGGTGGGGGGGTAAAATTCTCACCCAATTCCCTTGCTTAATTGTTGCGAGACTCATTTTCCGTTAGTTTAGTTCTGCTGCTGTTTGTTCTATTTTTTGGGAAAGTAAAATGTGAATAGATGCTAATGAGAGGGAAAAGTTTATTGATGGTTCATTTCCATCGCCAAATGATGAAAATTCCTCAATGATTGTTTTGATTTCGGATTGAATATACTTATCAATTTTTTGATTTATCCTCTGTATCCAATCAGCACTGGGTTTTTCCCTCAAATTACTCAATAGGTTTGCAGCCATAGTTTTCACGCTTCCTGTGTCTATGTTAAATTCAGTAAATGAAAATACTGGGAATGTTTGCTGGCGACAAGATACTTGATGGATTGAATATAGATTGGGATTTAGTTTTAGGTAATCTGAAATCGCTCCACCTTTATAGTCGGTAAAGTCGGAGATAATGTATTTTCCTACTCTTTCATCCCAGACTATTAGTTCTCCAAATTTGATTTTGGGATTGTTAAATATATTTAATAGATTCATTACTTACCTCCAAATAAACGATTAATTCCAAATCCTTTACTCTGTTTC
>NZ_JAAHHT010000443.1 GCF_010672085.1 Okeania sp. SIO3I5 | reverse complement strand
AATTTGCTCGACGTGCAAAAGTGGAATAATCCGTTTATTGTATTTAATAGCATGATTAATTTCTTTGAGACAATAGGGAGAATTAACAGAATGAGGAGCAATAATAAACAGAAAATTATCAGCTTTAGTAATCCCATCATCAATTTGATTTTGAAAGTCAACCCCTAGGGGAATATCATTTTGGTCAAACCAGATTTTTAGACCATTTTCTGTGAGTTTTTCATAGAGTTTTGTAGCAAAAAATTTACTATCGGCACGTCCGTAAGAGATGAAAGCATTGTAATATTCTGACATGGTTTTATGGATTGGTAATTAAATTTTTAGAATGGAAATTTCTATCTCTAATTCATTAGTTGGAGCTTGCAACTATTGCTTAAACAAGTATTGACGTGAGCTATTGATGCAACCACAATCACAATATAATTTTGATTGTTCTTGAAATAATTCTTTGCTAAGAAGCCATAATAGTTATATCATGTCCGGTTGAATAGTTATAAATAATTAGGGAGGAGTCAGGAGACAGGAGACAGGAGACAGGAGAAAAGAATGTATCAGGAGAAAGAAGTGTTTTTATCACTAATTATCCGGACATGATATTACTAATTTTTTTCAGTGGCCTTGGCCAATTCGAGAAGATTATGTATCCTTGACAAATCTAACCTTTTTCTACATTAGACATCTCCAAAAATAAAAATTAAAATCAATTCTTATCCAGAAATTATCAATTATTCTTCCCTGTTCCCTGTTCCCTGTTCCCTGTTCCCTCTTTTCTGGAGATTTCTATTAGATTATCTAGTAATTGTGACAAATTTTAATATTACTTGAATTTGTTAGACTTTCAGACAAATTTGCTGTCAAAATAGTAGAGGTGAAGAGCTTTTCGCTACTACAAAAAAGAGGAAATTATCTATGCAAATTCAAACACCAGAATGGGTAAAACACGCCGTATTTTACCAAATTTTCCCAGACCATTTTGCAAAATGACAATATCAAAATACTATTGACGCAACTCCTTCAACACCTCTTCTGTAAAAGGATTTTCCCCTTTTTTCAAAGCATCAACCCAACCTTGTCGTTGGGCTTTTTTCTTGTCATTTTCCGTCCATTTAATATATGCTTCAAAATCTTTAATAGCTCCCGAAAAATCCCCAGTTAATGCCCGCGCCAAACCACGACTATCTATAATATATCCATCTTCAGGAGCGAGTTTAACTGCTCTTTCACAGGCAAAAATTACATCTTTTGCTTGTTCGTGTAAGCTCCCATGCCAACAAATAGTATTCCAATCATCTGCAGTTATTTGTAAGTTTCGATCCAACTTTTGCGCTCCCTTATAAGCTAAAATTGCTGCCTCAAAATTTCTATTTATTCTTAATTGCTCGCTATCTTTGAATAAACTTTTTGCTGCTGAATATAAACTGAAATTGGAATCAAGTTTAAATGCTTGTTGAAACTTAGAAAGAGCTTCATTAATATTGCCCTCTTCTGCTAAGTTCTCACCTTGCAAAAATAAAGCTGTTGCCGAAACTTCTACACCACAGAGATGTCGCTCCTCTTCGGTGACATTAGGATTGTTTTTCAGGTAGTCACTCATCCACTGACAACCATGAGCTATCAAGTCATCACGGTTGAAGCGCCACAGTTTCACTGTCTTGTCACGACTTGCAGAAGCAATCAAATCTCCTTTCGGGCTAAATGCTACACCATAGACAGGTTCTTCATGAGTTAGAGTGCGTACCAAGGTGGCATCTGGTTTCCACAGTTTCACTGTCTTGTCAAAACTAGCAGAAGCAATCAAATCTCCTTTCGGGCTAAATGCTACATCGTTGACAGATTCTTTATGACCGGTGAGAGTGCGTACCAAGGTGCCATCTGGTTTCCACAGTTTCACTGTCTTGTCAAGACTAGCAGAAGCAATCAAATCTCCTTTCGGGCTAAATGCTACATTGTTGACAGATTCTTTATGACCGATGAGAGTGCGTACCAAGGTGCCATCTGGTTTCCAGAATTTCACTGTGCTATCAAAGTCAAAACTAGCGGAAGCAATCAAATCTCCTTTCGGGCTAAATGCTACACCGGAGACAAAATCATAATCTTTATTGCTGGTGAGAGTGCGTACAAAAGTACCATCTGTTTTCCAAAGTTTAACTGTCTTTTGAAAACTAGCAGAAGCAATCAAATCTCCTTTCGGGCTAAACACTACATCAATGACAGATTCTTGATGGCCGGTGAGAGTGCGTACCAAGGTGCCATCTGGTTGCCACAGTTTCACTGTCTTGTCACTACTTGCAGAAGCAATTAAATCTCCTTTCGGGCTAAATGCTACACTACTGATATGAGCTTCATGGCCAATGAGAGTGCGTACCAAAGTGCCATCTGGTTGCCACAGTTTCACTGTCTTGTCAAGACTTGCAGAAGCAATTAAATCTCCTTTCGGGCTAAATGCTACACTACTGATATGAGCTTCATGGCCAATGAGAGTGCGTACCAAAGTGCTATCTGGTTTCCACAATTTCACTGTGCTGTCAAAACTAGCAGAAGCAATCAAATCTCCTTTCGGGCTAAATGCTACACCGTAGACATCATGTTCATGGCCGGTGAGAGTGCGAACCAAAGTACCATCTGGTTTCCATAGTTTCACTGTGTTGTCACTACTAACAGAAGCAATCAAATCTCCTTTCGGGCTAAATGCTACATCATTAACATCATGTTTATGGGTGAGAGTGCGTACCAACGTGCCATCTGGTTTCCATAGTTTCACTGTCTTGTCAAGACTAGCAGAAGCAATCAAATCTCCTTTCGGGCTAAATGCTACACTACTGACATGAGCTTCATGGCCGTTAAGAGTGCGAACCAAAGTTTCATCTGGTTTCCACAATTTCACTGTGCTGTCAAAACTAGCAGAAGCAATCAAATCTCCTTTCGGGCTAAATGCTACACCGTAGACATCATGTTCATGGCCGGTGAGAGTGCGAACCAAAGTACCATCTGGTTTCCACAGTTTCACTGTCTTGTCACTACTAACAGAAGCAATCAAATCTCCTTTCGGGCTAAATGCTACACCGTAGACATAATCTTTATGGCCGATGAGAGTGCGAACTAAAGTGCCATCTGGTTTCCACAGTTTCACTGTCTTGTCAAAACTTGCAGAAACAATCAAATCTCCTTTCGGACTAAATACTACATCGTTGACATGATGTTCATGGGTGAGAGTGCGTACCAAGGTGCCATCTGGTTTCCACAGTTTCACTGTGTTATCCCAACTTGCAGAAGCAAGCAAACCTCCTTTGGGGCTAAATGCTACACCTTGAACATAATATTTATGACCTTCTAAACTATTGATTTCTTTATATCTAGGCAAGTCAAAAGTTTGTCGCAGTAAGTCTGCACCTTGTATCTGAATAGCTGATGTTGCAGTCTTTACCTGTTGTAATTTTCGACCTAGTTTTAGTACATCCATCT
>NZ_JAAHHT010000442.1 GCF_010672085.1 Okeania sp. SIO3I5 | reverse complement strand
ACATAGAGGAGTTATGTTTAAGTCTTGAATCGGCTTTTTCAGGAGAAAAGAGTATTTTTCAATACACTTTTTTATGAATGTAGACAGAATTCTTCCTCCCCCTCCTCCCCCTCCTCCCCATCCTCCCACAAGGGTTTCAAGAGTTCCTTATAAGGGATAGCTTGGAAAGGGGGGAATAGAAGGGCAACGTCGGGAGTATGTCAAATGTGTATTAGCAAGTCATATCAAATCCGCTTGCTTCGGAGTTACAAGAAACCGGGTTTGTGGGATAGTATTGTAGGGCATTTGAGACCAACCCGGTTTCTATGCTTTTTTATACCGATACTACCGGATTTGATATCAGAAGGCAGAAGGCGCGAAGCCATAATTAATAAGGGTTTTCCCTTAAACGAGGCATACAACAATAAGTTGTTTAAATGCACAACCGCTTATTTAGTATAAACTCCAGTTAAAAGCTAATTTTGAAGAACTTTTAAACTGTAAATTTTTTGCGGTTCTAAATGTTCCATAACTGTCAATAATTCATTTTTTTCAAAACTAAGACGTTTGAGTTTTCCTTGTAAAGTAGTCATAGGATCAGCACCAGAAGCGATCAGAAATTCCAATTTTGAAATATTCAGCCATTGAGCTATTTCTGTTAATACTTTAGCGATCGCCTCCAAATAAGGATTATTTGATTGTTGATACCATTCAGATGTAATTAATGTGGCTTTTTCTAAACCAAAATTAACTATTAAAGGTGCTTGAGCAAAAACCGCTGTTGCCACTGCTCTAGTTTCTTCCCGCAACAGAAAATCATCTTCTTTGATTAAACTGCGTAATTTTTCCAAATATTCATAGCGCTGTTGAACCGGAGTTTTCAGACTTCCAATATAAGAATTATCGGCAAACTTTCCTTCTGTGTTTTGATAATTCCAATTAATAGCAATTGTCACTAAATAACTGCGTAACAACATATGACCTAATTTTTGCGCCTTAGTCGCCAAATAAGTAGAATTATAATCTGTTGTTTCAATTAATAAAGGAACTCGATCTACTACTTCAATTCCATAACCATTTAAACCTGCTATTTTCCGGGGATTATTTGTAATTAAACAAATTTTCTTCACACCCAAATCATGTAATATTTGTGCTCCCACACCATAGTTGCGCAAATCTGCTGGAAACCCTAATCTTTCATTAGCTTCGACTGTATCTAATCCCATATCTTGCAATGAGTAAGCTTTGAGTTTATTAATTAAACCTATTCCCCTACCCTCTTGTCGCAAATAGACAACCACTCCCGCACCCGCATTTTCAATCATTTTCATCGCTGCTTGCAGTTGCATTCGACAGTCACAACGGAGGGAACCAAAAGCATCTCCAGTTAGACACTCAGAATGTACCCGCACCATGACATCCTTTTCCTGAAATTCTTCTGGGTTGCCTTTAACAATAGCTATATGTTCCGAATTATTTTGAGTATTGCGGTAAGCATAAATTTGGAACTCACCAAATTGGGATGGTAAATTAGCAACAGCTTCTCGGTAGACAAAGCGATCGTGTCTGATGCGATAACTGATCAGATCAGCAATACTGATCAATTTCAGATTATGAGTTTGAGCATATTCTATTAATTGAGGTAACCTTGCCATCGAACCGTCTGGGTTTTGAATTTCACAAATAACTCCCGCTGGATATAAACCTGCTAATCTAGCTAAGTCAACAGAAGCTTCTGTATGACCTGCTCGTTTTAATACCCCTCCTTCTTTAGCCCGAATGGGGAAGACATGACCAGGGCGACGTAAATCTTCCGGTTTCGTAGTAGGGTTAATGACAGCTTGAATAGTACGCGCTCGGTCTTCTGCTGAGATACCTGTAGAAACTCCCAACTGTGGGGAAGCATCAATACTAACAGTAAAAGCTGTTTGGTTACTGTCAGTATTTTTAGTAACCATAAGTGGAATATCTAATTCGTCAAGGCGATCGCCTGTCAATGACAGACAAATTAGACCTCTAGCTTCTACTGCCATAAAGTTAATCATGTCTGGAGTAGCAAATTGAGCTGCACAAATTACATCTCCTTCGTTTTCTCGATGTTCGTCATCGACTACTACTATAGACTTACCTGCTTTAATGTCTGCTAGTGCAGCATCAATGGAGTCAAATTGAAATTCTTCCTTTGGCTGTTTATTCACAGATAGCTTCCCTGATTTTGTCATTTTTTTCAAAATATGCTTAAAAGTATACAAAGATTATAACGATATACAAAGATTATAGAGTTTCCTAGGCTACGGAAGTATAGTAACAAGAATGAATAAATTAGATAGATAGTTGAGAATATACATATGCAGCAACTTGAAGACTCTATTAAGTAATAGAGTTTCAGATACAAAATATGATACAATAATTGGAAGTAAATAATATGAAAGGTAGAATTTTTACAGAACAAGAACGTCAAATACTTGAAGACATTATCGTTCATCGTCGAACAGAATTTGGGGCAAACTTTATTAATGAAGAAATTCCCGATACAAAAATTGAGCGGTTACTTTTAGCTGCTTTACTTGGCCCTTCAGTTGGTTTTTCCCAACCTTGGGAATTTGTAATTATTCGTGACCCATCAATCAAAGCCAAAATCAAGGCATCTTTTGAAAGAGAAAATGAAAAAGCTAAAGAAATCTTTAAAGATAGACCGTTATATAATCATTTTCAATTGGAAGGAATTACCACAACTCCTATTAACATTGCTGTTTTTTATAAACCCTCACTTACTCCTGTTATGGGTCAAACAAGTATGGAGAAAGTTGGACCGTATAGTGTTTGTCTGGCAATTCAAAATTTGTGGTTGATGGCTAGAGCGGAAAATATAGGGTTGGGTTGGGTCAGTATTTTAGACGAAAAAGAGGTAAAAACTATTCTCAATGCTCCTCCAGAAAATGAATTAATAGCGTATTTATGTTTAGGTTATGTGACAGAATTCACAGAACGTCCTTTGCTGGAAATTGTTAACTGGGAAAAGCGTAAATTAAAGGAGGCGGTGATTTATTATGATGGTTATCAGTAGAATAAAAACTTTCTTTAGTATCTGAAAAATTCTTATCTATACTTGTGGCGAATAGACTTCTTCCGCAAATTAATAATATCAAATCTGGTTGCTTTGAAGTGTTACAAGAAACCGGATTTGTTAGAGGCTAATGTATTATAGCGGGGCATTTAATACAAACCCGGTTTCTCTGCTTTTTTACACCGATACTACCGGATTTGGTATAAGCCCCTTTGTCAAACTTTCCTATTTTTGAGATTACTAATTACTATCTCATATAAAATCCGGTTATACAATAATCGCAAAATTACTTCCTCAACTTACAGATGTGAAGTTAAACTAAGCCAGTTTGTTACCAAACCGACTCGTCTTCAGAACCGGACGTGAGACTTTCACCTCATCAACGGCTCCTCTCTTAAACGCCCCTTGTCATGGGCACATCCTGCTTCAGAGTTAACA
>NZ_JAAHHT010000441.1 GCF_010672085.1 Okeania sp. SIO3I5 | reverse complement strand
TCAGACGTTTGCTCTTTCGATTTTTTTTTTTGTTAGGTAATATTCTAGATTTTGTTAAAGCTAATTATGCTTAAAAATATTTTTTTAAGTATATATTAGATTGTTTATAGATGTTAAGGATAAAACTTAAATTAAATCATCTCTTCCTACCCAAAAAATACTAATTTACGATAGGTGATTTAATTTATATTTACAGCATATTCGGTGATTAATGCGGTAGAACTGTCGGGGTAAATATTTTTTGCTTGTTCCTTATCCTTCGACCGAAAAATTGTAGTCTAAAGCCTCCTCTTTTAAGGGAATAAAAAAAGAGAATATTCCTAATGTCAATCCCGAAGTTTTAGCTAGAGATACTGATAACTGAGCACTGAGCACTGAGCACTGAGCACTGATAACTGATAACTGAAATGACCCATCTTCCCTACTCCCTAAAACCATCAATATATATACTTTCAGATACTATAAAACTGCTGTAATTTGATATGATTCCTCTAGAAATAATAATGAAAATATTGCTGGATTAATTTGCTTAGAGTCTAGTTATTTGTATATTTAGCACTCATACTGATTTTATGTAAAATTTCATTATCCCATGAAATTTATTAATTTTAATTTTTCAGTCTTTATCTGTAGTCAGTTATTCTTGCAACTCGGTAATTTATGAATTTCAATAGCTAAATAGTTAAGTTTTTTCGGCTTTGCTGTACAACGGTAAATTACAAAAAAAATGATTAAATCTTGGGTAATAATTGGTAGTGTTACTTTCTTAATAGCATTTAGTAGTAATTTGTTTATTCGTTCTAGAGATGCTCAATGGTTTAGACGTTTACAAAGACCAAGTTGGTTAACTTTTGAAAGATTAATTCCCCTAATTTGGACGACGATTTTTATTTGTGGTGCTTGGTCTGCTTATGTTATCTGGGAACAAGAACCAGATACTCAAAAAACTTGGTTATTAATGGCACTATATTTATTGTTAGAAATAGTGACAATAGCTTATACACCTATCATGTTTCGGACACAAAGTTTGCAGGTAGGAACAATTATTGGGGGAACTGGTTTTGTATTAAGTTTGATGTTAATTTTGACTGTTTGGAAAATTAATATTTGGGCGGGAATTTTATTATTACCCTATACATTTTGGAGTCCTATTGGTACTTATACGACTTGGGAAATGAGTCGTATTAATTCAGAAAATTAGTCATATTGATATTGATTAATCTGAAAAAAGACTGTAAGTAGAAAATCATAATGAAAATTTCAATTCGTTTGGCTAAAATTGAAGAGAAAGAAAAAATTATTGATTTACAAACAGAGTCTTTGAGAATTTGATGTGTTAAAGATTATCAAGCACCACAGATAGAATATTTAGTCAAAGAGCAAGCACTATTAAGATTCAAAAAAGAGGCAGTTTTCTTGGCAATTTATAATCAAATAATTTTTTTTTAGCTCTATTAATGTTGAGAATCAAGAAATTTTGTCTTTTTGTTGCTCCAGAATTTTCATGTCAAGATATTGTTCCAATATTATTGGAAACTCTAGAAAAAATTGCCATTCATAAAAAACATATAGTCATTTCAAATTAAGGATAAAACACTTTTTTGACTCAAACCCTTTCAAGGAAAGAAACACTCGCCCCAGTCTTATTCAGAATGACTATAAGTATAAGCATTCAGCGGTCATAATTCACCTATCAATTTCATTATCTTGAGAGAAGGAATTAGTATCTTCGTGATTTCAAAGAATTAAAAGTATGAGTAAAAGCTCATGCTTCCTTCATTTATTAAAAAGCTGAAAGCTAACAGCTAATAGCTGAATGCTTACACATCAGTTTATCTATGTTACTTCTTGATTGACAGCTAAAATTTTTTATAGTAACAGAGGGTCTGAGATAATTAAAGAATCAGGTTTCTATTCAGAAATAAAATTTTTGGTAAATACTGTCTTGATGAAAAAAGTTAATAATTAGTGGTAAAAAAGCGGTAATTTTAGCAATTTATGTTCTAGCTATAAAATAGATGTACAAACCTTTATTAAGACTTATACAAGATTACCGATTAATTTCATATACAACAATTGAAAAAGAGCATCAGCAGATAGTTTACTTTGTCGGATTTTTAATAATAATCATCATAATTTTTATCGTGCTATCTTTGATATAGCAGTCTTATTTGAGTTATACAGAAAACATCGGCATAATTGGAGAAGAGCGAACGGGAAATAGGAATAAAAGTTTCTGACTTTCTATCTATTTTGGGATTTTTGACAATTTATTGAGAATAGCTATATTCAGCAATTAACAATGAATAATTACCTCTTCCTTTTAGGGAGAGGATTGACTAAGAAGGAAAAAAATTTATTTTTCCCCTTGGAAGGGGAGACTTTTAACCTGAATTATTTAATTAATAATTATTAATTATTCGGTAATCATACTTTATTTGTAAGATATTGGTCGTAATTAAGAGTTATAGCAAGTTCAAAAAATGTCGTTATAGTCAAAAAAGGAGTAGGGAGTAGGAAGCAGAGGAAGTAGAGAAAATTCTTGCTCTTTATTGAATTTTCCTGTATGGCAAAATCCTGGTCTTCCCTAACTACAAAAAAACTTAATGTAGCAGTATTTTTTGAAACTGGCATTAGAAGTCAGGAGTCAGAATATAAAAGGATTTTGATTGATATTAAATGTTATTAAATATCTCATATAATTATTCCAGTTTGCTATATATTAGATTACGAATGATAATTAATTTAGCGGTAGTTTTATGGAAATAATTGATTACATAATTGTCACAATTTACCTGTTATTTATAATAATTTTGGGATTTTTTCTACAAAGAAAAGCATCTACAGGAATTGAGTCTTATTTTATGGGAAATAGAAATCTTCCTTGGTGGGTTTTGGGTGCTTCGGGTATGGCTTCTAATACTGATTTAGCTGGTACTATGGTATTAACTTCTTTAGTTTATGCTTTGGGAACTAAAGGATTTTTTATTGAAATTCGAGGTGGAGTTGTATTAATTATGGCGTTCCTAATGACGTTTATGGGAAAGTGGAATCGTCGCGCTCAAGTAATGACTATTGCTGAATGGATGGAGTTACGTTTTGGGAAGAATAGGGAAGGAAATATTGCCAGAATTATTAGTGCGGTTGCTAATATTATTTTTGCTGTTGGTACGATGAGTTATTTTGCTGTTGGAGGCGGAAAATTTTTAGGAGGATTTCTGGGTATTGATGATAGAGTTGCTGGAATATTGCTGATTTTATTGGCTCTCATCTATACTGCTGTAAGTGGATTTTATGGGGTTGTTTTGACAGATGTTTTTCAGGGAATTTTGATTTTTGTGGGAATTTTATATATCTGCTTTATTACTTTTAAAACAGTAAGTTTGCCAGAGACTTTTGCTATTTCAATTCCAGGTACGGAACAATTACAAGAATGGAGTTTGAGAGAATGGAGTAGTATTATTCCACCGATAAAAATTGATTTGCCGGGAGATTATAGTATTTTTAATTTGTTTGGTGGAGTGATGTTATTTTATGTTTTTAAAG
>NZ_JAAHHT010000440.1 GCF_010672085.1 Okeania sp. SIO3I5 | reverse complement strand
GTCCTCATGATGATATCAAAATTGGGCTACATAGAGTGCCAGGAGTCAAGCATTATTACTATCCTGGTTGGTGGGAACCCTCTACTACTTTTGAAGTACAGGTTAATTTAGATGAATGGAACAAGTTATCATCTGAATATCAAGAAATTTTTAAAGCTGCTTGTTTCCAAGCTAATCTGAAAATGTTGTCTGAGTATAATGCTAAAAATAGTCAAACATTATCTGAGATTATCAATGGTAAATATGGTGATATTAGATTACAACCATTTAGCAAAGATATACTCAGAGAAGCTCAAAAGAAATCTTTAGATGTTTTAATTGACTCTGGAAGGGGGAATGCAGATTTCGATAATGTTTTTAGAGAATGGTATGAATTTAAGAAACAAACCTCCCTGTGGCATGGAATCAATGATATTAATAAAGTGAAGGAAATGAAAGAATATATTGAGTATCTTGAGTATCTTAACAAGAAAAATATCAGTTAAATATAAATTTGGAAATTGATACAATATTCCTAAAACAGTTTATTTCTCAGATGTATAGAATACTATACAGCGCTTTTCAAATTGATTAACCACATTGCCATAACCAAAAACCTGTAGGGACGTTGCATAAGGGCGTCCCTACTTTGGTCTACTGAAATAGACATCTCCAAAAATCCAAAATAAAATCAATACTTATCCATAAATTATCAATAACTTCTTCCTGTTCCCTGTTCCCTGTTCCCTGTTCCCTCTTTTCTGGAGAAGTCTAATGAAAAGCGCTTTCAACAATGAATAATGAATAATGAATAATGAATAATTACCTCTCCTTGAAAACGGATAGGATTGACTAATCATGAAAATTTTTATTTATTATCCCCTCTCTTGGTCGATTGGATATGCCGAGGAGACCTCGGCATCCCTCGACCGCTATCCAAGGGGAGGCTTTAAACCAAAATTTTTCGGTAAAACTCCTAAAATTTAATGTGTCGAAAAATGTGTGTATTTTTCGGCACATTTTTTATAGCTCAAAGATGGAAAGTGATTTTTAAGAAGTAAGAAATGCTTCTGCGGAAGGAAGAGTGACTATTTATTCTCATCAAGGTTATTTCTATTATTTATACTTTAAAGTTTTTGTATAAGGATCAATTCCTAAAAAGTTAATTTCCAAGTCGCTCTCACACAAGAAGTATTTGAAATCAAGGATTTTTTAACTATGAAACTGAGATTGTTTTTCTGTAGTGGCATTTTTCTAATTTTGACTGCTGTTTGTAATTTATCTAGTCCCACTATCTGTCAGAATGCTGTTGTTCCGACTCAAGAGCGTGAACAAGATAACACTCTTTGTACTGATGCTCCCACAGAAACTAAGGAGCAACTGATTGAGTCGTTAATTGCACTTGGTATATTACTACTTGAAGATAAATTTGACAACTCAAAACGGCGTGTTCTACGGATACGCAAGATTACTGCCCAAGCATTTTTTGCTACATTTGTATTAAATATCGAAATAGTACAACAAATAATCAGGTGGGATATGGCAGTTTTACAAGAATCACCTTGGTATCAACAAATCTTACAAGAGAGAATTCAAATTGGTGAACAACGTGGCGAACAACGTGGAATTGAAATTGGTCTACAAAGAGGAATACTTTCTGGAATAAAACTAGGATTAGAATTGAAATTTGGCGAGTTAGGAAAAGAGATATTTTCAGAGATTAATACGATTGAAAATATCCAGGTTTTAGAAACAATTTTAGCCTCTCTCAAAACTGTGGAAACTATCGATAAATTACGGCAAATTTATCTTAAATAGGGACTAGGGAATAGGGAGTAGTTAGGAGAAACGGGAATTATGAATGCGAGCTTTGTTTCCTTCCCTAAATTTCATCTAATTCTTATGCACCTGTGGTGGGTAAAATTCCCCCACTACAACAATAAGACAACAGAGCGATCGCTACTCCCTCCTAACTTTATGATTCTTGACTGATAACTGATAACTGATAACTGAAATAGCCCACAATGTCCTAAAATTAAAGTTTATTAAATGTAAATTAGGGATATACAAGTGGCCAAATCAACAGAATCTAATACACAACCTCTTTCTCGCACACCTCTATACGACTTATGCACCGAACTTAAGGCCAGAATGGTACAATTTTCTGGGTGGGAAATGCCAGTACAATACACCGGCATTAGCTCCGAACATGAGGCAGTACGCACAAAAGCAGGAATGTTCGACATTTCCCACATGGGCAAATTTATCGCTCAAGGTCACGATCTAATTGAGAAAATCCAATATTTAGTACCATCCGACTTGAGTAACTTAGAACCTGGTAAAGCACAATACACCGTCTTATTAAACTCCCAGGGAGGCATTATTGATGACTTCATTTTCTATCGTCAAAGTGATGACCCCCTCACCAAGGAAGCACGGGGTTTTATGATTGTTAATGCTGCCACTAAAGCTAATGATAAAGCTTGGATATTAAGTCATCTAGAAAATAGTGGTGTTAAATTCCAAGATATCTCTGAGGAAAAAGTGTTATTAGCTGTTCAAGGTCCGGAAGCGGAGTCTTATGTGCAGCAATTTGTTAAGGAAAATTTGGCATCAATTGGGTTTTTCGGGCATTCAGATATTACAGTATTGGAGCAACCTGGTTTTATTGCCAGAACTGGTTACACTGGGGAAGATGGGTTTGAAATTATGGTCGATCCCTCGGTAGGTGTGGAGTTATGGCGGAATTTGTTGAGTGCTGGTGTTACTCCGTGCGGTTTGGGAGCAAGGGATACTCTACGTTTAGAAGCAGCAATGGCACTTTATGGTCAAGATATTGATACAGAGACTACTCCTCTAGAAGCCAGTTTAAGTTGGTTAGTTCACCTGGATAAAAAAGGAGAATTTATTGGTCGTCAGGTCTTGGAAACACAAAAGTCGGAAGGAGTCTCAAAACGTTTGGTGGGTTTGGAAATGCTCGATCGCTCTATTGCTCGTCATGGTTATCCTGTTGTCAGTGATGGTAAGGTGGTGGGGGAAGTTACTAGCGGTACTAAGTCTCCAACTTTAGGGAAAGCGATCGCTCTAGCTTATGTACCTAAAAAATTAGCGAAGGTAGGTCAAAAATTAGAAGTAGAAGTTAGGGGTAAAAATTATGCAGCTATTGTTGTTAAGCGCCCCTTTTATAAAAGGAATAGGGAATAGGGAATAGGGAATAGGGAATAGGGAAAGATTTATTAGATGTAGGTTGGGTTGAGGGACTATCTTCGGAGCTTATCCGCAGGATAAACACAACAACAGTCTTTCTCCCCTACTCCCCACTCGGAGGGGCAGGGGGTGGGTTGGGTTAGGGGTGGGTTCCCTACTCCCCTACTGCACCGACACAACTAAAACTCTGCATATTTCTTATTGTGGCGGGGGCCGGTTCATCTCAAGAATTTGAACACCATTAACTTGACATACTCCCGACGTTGCCCTTCTATTCCCCCCTTTCAAAGGGGGGTTAGGGGGGATGGAAAAATAGGGATTCTGAGCGTCTGGGAAACCCTGACCGCTGCGCATGACAGAGGTGATGTCCTCC
>NZ_JAAHHT010000044.1:33224-53586 GCF_010672085.1 Okeania sp. SIO3I5 | reverse complement strand
TCTAAACAATAAAAACGTCGGCAAATGTTACTTGAATTACCCTGATTTTTTAAATTACTCAAGATTGACAAACTCTACTTTTTAATTATCAAAATAATAATGAATTCTCAATTCAAAATTTTGAATTTGTTAATGATTTGTGAAAAAAACTGTAAGGATTTGGTCTACTTTCCCCAAGCCATAGAGGGATTTGGAAACCGAACCCCTACGAGCAAAGATTACAACATAAGCGCGGATTGCTATAAGAATCTTTAAGTGTTATTTCTATCAACAAAATCACATGAACAAAATTACTTCTAAACAATAAAAACGTCGGCAAATGTTACTTGAATTACCCTGATTTTTTAAATTACTCAAGATTGACAAACTCTACTTTTTAATTATCAAAATAATAATGAATTCTCAATTCAAAATTTTGAATTCGTTATTTGCCTACCTTACTTTTTAATTATCAAAATAATTGAGTCTAACAACCAGTCTTATTAATCAGTTATCAGTTAAGTCTTTTTTCTGGTTTTATCAAAATAATAAAGTAAGAATTTAACTAATATCAAATCCCGTAGTATCAGTGTAAAAAAGATAGAAACCGGGTTTGTATTAAATGCTCCACCATACTAACATTTACCTCTAACAAACCCGGTTTCTTATAACACTCCAAAGCAACCGGATTTGATATAAATTCTGACTTCAAAAATCCTCGTTACAAAAAAACTTCTGACTTTTGACTTTTGAATGCATGAATTGATTAACGAGCAACAAACCCGGTTTCTTATAACACTCCAAAGCAACCGGATTTGATATAAATTCTGACTTCAAAAATCCTCGTTACAAAAAAACTTCTGACTTTTGAATGCATGAATTGATTAACGAGCAACAAACCCGGTTTCTTATAACACTCCAAAGCAACCGGATTTGATATAAATTCTGACTTCAGAAATTCCCATTACAAAAACAACTTCTCACTTTTGAATTTTGAATTTTGAATTGATTAACGAGAGGCTCTTGCTAACAAGAATACTGCCACTCCAAGACCTATGAAATTCGGTATCCATCCCGCTAAAAAAGGAGTCAAAATTTCTTTTTGTCCCATTGCTCCTGTAATAAATGAAAGTAAATAATAGCCGAAAATAATTATCACACTAATACCAAAGCTAGTACCTCGATTCGCCCTTCTTTGTGGTCTAATTCCTAAAGCTGCTCCTACTAAACCCATTACTAAACATACAAATGGTAAAGCAAATTTTTGTTGAATTCTGACTTGGGTTTTAACAACTTTCCGATAATTTCCACTTAGTCGCATTAAGTCTAAATATTCATAAGATTGAGCAATATTCATTTGTTTGTAAGTACGTCTTCTTCCTGCTAAATCTAAAGGAGCACTCGAAAGCTTTAATGTTTGATGGTCAAACTTGACAATATTACGATATGAACCATCTGGAGATACCAGATAAATTGTCCCATTAAACAAGTCCCAAATATTTTCCGCTGAATTCCAAGTTGCTGTTTCAGAGGACACAATTTGCTCAACTCCATGTTTGGAACGATCCAAAATAGTTACACCTTTCATATACTTACCATCAAACCTTTCGGCGTAGAATAAGCGGGTAAGTGTATCGTCTAGACTACCGTCTGGTTGCTCGACTTTCCCAAATTCTGGATAGAAAATATTTTTTTCTTTAAAAGGAGGATTTTCCTGCTCTAGAGTTTTTTCTAGGATGAGAGATCCTTGATAATTGGCATTGGGTACAATTACTTCGTTGAGGGCAAAGCTAAAAGCAGTTACCGTCAGACTTAATATGACCGCAGGTACGACCATTCGATAGACACTAATGCCACAACTACGCAGAGCAACTATTTCGCTATTGCTAGACATCTGACTGTAAACCATGAGGGTAGCAAGTACCATTGCCATCGGGAATGCCAGGCCAATAAATTCTGGCATTTTTAAGAGAAATACTTGTATGGCAATAGAAACAGGTAGTCCAGATTCTGTCACTTTTCGGACTAACTCAAACATTGCCCCGACTGTTACGCCAATAGATGAAAATAATCCTACACCAAAGAGGAATGGCCCAATTAATTCTGCAATCATATAGCGGTCCATGACTGAAATTTTTGGTTCCAATCTTTGGAGGAAAAATAAAGATTTTGAGATACTACTGTCCATATATTTCAGATTTAAGGTCGAGTCTACAATTCAGAATTGAAAGCTAGGTTGGCTTTTAATTTTGTTCTGATGAAATAGATGTTTTAGGATATTATCTAAGGTTAGCTTAATCTCAATCGTAAAGTTCTAAAACTGAGAAATTGCTGAGAAAAATGGCATTGCTGAATAAAAGTATGATTTTATAGGAGTCAGGAGTCAGGAGTCAGGAGGAGCTATAATGGTGCTTTTTCTGCACCTTAAAGAGGAAAAATAGGTCTGATTTATATATTAGAAATTTAGGAATTTCATACCGTGTTTCAGCAACGCCAGAAAAATTTGATTGTGGTTAATTGTAGATGGAGATGAGGAATGTTTACCAAGGGAGCAAGATGTTCCTACTACCATTTCTCATCACCAAAATAATTCCAATATCAAGGGAGCAAAATGTACCGTTTCTCATCACTAAAATGATTCTAATATCAAGGGAGCAAGATGCTCCCACTATTATTTCTCATCACCAAAATAATTCCAATATCAAGGGAGCAAAATGTACCGTTTCTCATCACTAAAATGATTCTAATATCAAGGGAGCAAGATGCTCCCACTGTTATTTCTCATCACCAAAATAATTCCAATACCAAGGGATAAAAATGTACCGTTTCTCATCACCAAAATGATTCTAATATCAAGGGAGCAAGATGCTCCCACTATTATTTCTCATCACCAAAATAATTCCAATACCAAGGGATAAAAATGTACCGTTTCTCATCACCAAAATGATTCTAATATCAAGGGAGCAAGATGCTCCCACTATTATTTCTCATCACCAAAATAATTCCAATACCAAGGGATAAAAATGTACCGTTTCTCATCACCAAAATGATTCCAATGCACTCTGCTTATTCTTGCTCAATAATATCAATTTCAAAGTTAATTCCTTCATATAAAACTTCAATAGCAGAAGTAAATTCAATACTTGATAATGTAATTGACTCGCCTTCTGTATATGGAGAATAATGCCAAATTTTTTTCCCTCGCCACGTTGATAAATTTCTACAGATATTGATTCTGAGTCTACTAAAACATATTCTTGCAAACTGGGAAACTGACGAGAATATTTAAACTTATTGCCACGATCGTATTTTTATGTACTGGGAGAAATAGACATCTCCAAAAATAAAAAATGAAATCAATTCAAGATATGAAATCAACAATTTCATTCCCTATTCCCTATTCCCTCACAGGAGTGCACGTTCCGCAAGCGAGCTGTCGTTGTCGCGGGGTCGCACCGCTATTCCCTATTCCCTGACAACTGCCACGAAGTCTAATAATTTCAATAATTACTTTAGGGTGTTCGATAACGTTATGGGATTTTAAATCGTCAGCATTGCAAGTAATAACTAGATCGAGATAAAAATAACGGCGGTTTTTATTCTCCCGAACTTTCACATCCGACACATTTACTTGACATCCTTTTTGACAAAGATGGGGATAGAGAGAGCGGTAGAAGTTAAGAGCAATAATATTATTATGAGGAATACTTCCTCCTGTCATGGCTAAAATTTCTCCATCTACATATTCATGGCGAAATTCCTGTTTAGCTTCCCATTCTAGATATTCTTCAGGGGTCATTTTTTAATAATCTTGGGGTTTAGCAATCATTTTTTTATTCCAGTTAAATTAATTCTTTCTATCTTATAATTAAATCTGCTATTATTGCTATAATTCATGCCAATTTTTATCAAGCAAAATAACAAATAAAATTACTAAGAATTAAACAAAATTGAAAGTAGAGATCATTAAGTTTATGCAGCAAAAAAAGTACAATTTTTATGATATTTGAGCAGGATAATTAGAAGATATTTTAATAAAAAATACTATTCAATAAGG
This sequence comes from Okeania sp. SIO3I5, assembly GCF_010672085.1. Taxonomy (GTDB): domain Bacteria; phylum Cyanobacteriota; class Cyanobacteriia; order Cyanobacteriales; family Microcoleaceae; genus Trichodesmium. Next base: position 49,550 of record NZ_JAAHHT010000044.1, on the reverse strand, counting down.
TAAAAATGCTGCAAGAGTTAGTCGGGAAGAAATCTTGAAAATTATCAAAATAAAGCTATGAATGTTGAGTTGAGAAAAAAATGAAAAAGATTAGCGATCGCTTTCTTAAAAAGCAAGATAATTAACAGAATCTCTAATTTTTCTAGAGGTATAATACTTATATTTTTCCTATGTTCCTAAAGATGAATCTATCAAAAATGATTAGAGAATAGCGGGACTTAAACAAAATAAACCCCCAAAAACAGGCTCAAATATAGACAGGCAAAGGCTTTTACGTCAAAAAAGCATAAATCTTGAATTACCAACGGTTCTAGCCATTTTTAGGGCATCGACGTAATTCCCTTATCTAGAAAGACTTGGAGGCATTTTTCCGACCAGAAAATGTTTAAGTACCAATAGTTAGGAAAAACAGGGAACTAGGGAATTATAGAAGAGGTAGTCGGAAGAACCCGTGATTTTTCTGCAATTATTCTGATTTGAGGAGGAAATATGAACCCTACTAAAATTGTAATAGTCCTAGCTACTGTATTGGCAACAAAAACTTTGGAAAAAACAGGAGAAAATATTGGGCAGGTGATCTGGTATCAAAGTGCTAAATTTCTGGAATCTCTGAAACAAGAATCTCCCGATATTGTAACTACTATTGAACAAGTTTCCGAGCAACCATTGTATTATAATCAGACAGTTTGGGAAATGCGGAAAGCAGCAGCAAATCCTGATGTAGCCACAAGAATGCATGAATTAGCAATGGTAGTTGAAGCCAATCCTCATCCTCAAATAATTGAAGGTTTGCTGCATTTGTTGGAGTCTACTTATGATAATTTGACTCTCAGGGAAGCAGCAGAAAGCTTAGGGAAAATTGACTCCGGCAATCAGAAAACAATTGATGGTTTGGCATATTTGTTGGGGTTTACTTTTGATGGTGATATTCACAGAGAAGCAGCAGAAAGTTTAGAGAAAATTGGCACGGGCAATCAGAAAGCAATTGATAGTTTGGTGCATTTGTTGGGGTTTACTTCTGACGATCAGACTCGCTGGATAGCAGCAGAAAGCTTATGGAAAATTGACCCCGGCAATCAGAAAGCAATTGATGGTTTGGTGCATTTGTTGAGTTTTACTTTTGATGATGATATTCATAGGCAAGCAGCAGAAAGTTTAGGGAAAATTGGCACGGGTAATCAGAAAGCGATTGATAGTTTGGTGCATTTGTTGGGGTCTACTTCTGACGATCAGACTCGATCGGGAGCAGCAGAAAGCTTAGAAAAAATTGACACGGGTAATCAAAAAGAAATTGATGGTTTGGTACATTTGTTGGGGTTTACTTATAATAATAATACTTACAGACGAGCAGCAGAAATACTAGGGAAAATTGGCACAGGTAATCAGAAAGCAATTGATGGTTTAGTATATTTGTTGGGATCTACTTCTGATGATACTCGCACTTTAGCAGCAGAAATTTTAGGGAAAATTGGCACAGGTAATCAGAAAGCAATTGATGGTTTGGTATATTTCTTGGGGTCTACTTCTGATTATTCTTGCCGGATAGCAGCAGAAATTTTAGGAAAAATTGGCACGGGTAATCACAAAGCAATTGATGATTTGGTACATTTATTAGGATCTACTTCTGATAAAAATACTCGCAGTCTAGCAACAGAAACCTTAAGGAAAATTGACCCCAGCAATCAAAAAACAATTGATAGTTTGCTGCATTTGTTGAAGTCTACTTCTGACGATAGGACTCGTTTGAGAGTCGCAAAAATCTTAGGAAAAATTGGCAGGGACAATCAGAAAGCAATTGATGGTTTGGTATATTTCTTGGGGTCTACTTCTGATCAGAAGATTCGCACTCTAGCAGCAAAAATCTTAGATAAAATTGGCACGGGTAATCAGAAAGAGATTGATGATTGGCTACATTTGTTGGGATCTACTTCTGATTATAAGACTCGTTCGAGAGCAGCAGAAATGTTAGGGAAAATTGGCATTGGCAATCAGAAAGCAATTGATGATTTGGTACATTTGTCGAACTCTACTTTTAATCATCATACTCACAGGATAGTAGCAGAAATCTTAGGGAAAATTGGCACGGGAAATCAGAAAGCGATTGATGGTTTGGTGCATTTGTTAAAGTCTACTTCTGATGATTATACTCGCTTGATAGCGGTATCAAATTTAGGGAAAATCGATCCCAGCAATCCAAAAATAATTGATAGTTTGGTAGATTTGTTGGAGTCTTCCGATAATTATACTTGCAGGAAAGCAGCATCAAGTTTAGGAGAAATTGGCAGGGGAAATCAGAAAGCGATTCATGGTTTAGTACATTTATTAGGGTCTACTTTTGATGATGAGACTCGTACTATAGCAGCATCAAGCTTAGGGAAAATTGCCACCGGCGATCAGAAAGCGGTTGATGATTTGGTACATTTGTTAGGCTCTAATTCTGATTATAAGACTCGTACTCTAGCAGTAGAAATCTTAGGGAAAATTGACCCCGGCAATCAAAAAGTAATTGATAGTTTGGTACATTTATTGGAATCTGCCTCTGATTATAAGACTCGTACTCTAGCAGCAGAAATCTTAGGGAAAATTGACCCCGGCAATCAAAAAGCAATTGATAGTTTGCTACATTTGTTAAGCTCTAATTTTGATTATCAGACTCGGACTCTAGCAGCAGAAATCTTAGGGAAAATAGGCATTGGCAATCAAAAAGCAATTGATAGTTTGCTACATTTGTTAGGCTCTAATTCTGATTATCAGACTCGCACTCTAGCAGCAGAAATCCTAGGAAAAATAGGCATTGGCAATCAAAAAGCAATTGATAGTTTGGTACATTTATTGGCGTCTGCTTCAGATGATTATATTCGCACTCTAGCAGCAGAAATCCTAGGAAAAATTGATCCTAGCAATCGAAAAGGAATTGATAGTTTGCTACATTTATTGGAGTCTGCTTCTGCTCTTTGGATTCGCAGGGAAGCAGGAAAACGCTTAAGGAAAATAGGCATTGGCAATCAAAAAGCGGTTGATGCTTTAGTGCAATTGTTGGGGTCTAATTCTGATTATAAGACTCGCACTCTAGCAGCAGAAATCTTAGGGGAAATAAGCATTGGCAATCAAAAAGCAATTGATAGTTTGGTGAATTTTTTGGGGTCTACTTCTGCTCTTTGGATTCGCAGGGAAGTAGCAAAAATCTTAGGGGAAATAAGCATTGGCAATCAAAAAGCAATTGATAGTTTAGTGCAATTGTTGGGGTCTATTTATGATGATGATACTGGCTGGATAGCAGCAGAAACTTTGCGGAATATTGGCTTTGGCAATCAGAAAGCAATTAATGATTTAGTACATTTATTAGAGTCTACTTCCGATCATAAAACTTGCTGGATAGCAGCATTAAGCTTAGGGAAAATTGACTACGGCAATCAAAAGGCAATTGATAGTTTGCTACATTTATTGGAGTCTACTTCTGATGATAAGACTCTCCGTGAAGCAGCAGAAAGTTTAGGGACAATTGACTACGGCAATCAAAAGGCGATTGATACTTTAGTACATTTATTGAAGTCTACTTCTGAGGATTATATTCACTGGATAGCAGCAGAAAGCTTAGGGAGAATTGGCTACGACAATCAAAAAGCCATTGATAGTTTGGTGCAATTATTGGGGTCGACTTCTGATGATTATACTCGCACTCTAGCAGCAGAAAGCTTAAAAAGAATTGCCAGGGGCAATCAAAAAGCAATTAATGGCTTGCGGCAGTTGCTGAGTTCTACTTCTGATAATTATATTCATTCGATAGTAAAACCATGCTTATACATAATTGACACAGACTGTAAAACATTTAGTGATTTGAGTGATTTATTGCAGTATACTTCTGATAATAATACTGGGTTTCGACTAAACAAACGTCATTGGTTGTTTTTTTTGTTATGCCTTCCGTTAGCGATCGCCATAGGCTTTATACTCACTTTCTTTACAGAAGATTCTTTAATAAAAAATGCTATTCCAAGAGTTGAAAATACTGAAACAATTAGTGGGGAATAAATATTTAAGGTTGTTAATACAAAGAGATGAATAGATAAGTTAGGAAAAGTGACTGTTAAACAATAATTAGAGAGTAGAAATTAATTAGAATAAATAAGGCATTATAGATAAAATAGCGGGAATAATTATCCCTTAATTATTCTGCAATTATCATATAATATCATGTCCGCTTGTATCGTTTGTGTAAAGCAAAGGGTGAATATCTACAGGAAATTTTAAGTTGTTTCGGGGTTAATACCCTTAATTCCAAGAATACTAAAGCCTTCATCCCAAATTTCTGAATTCTAAATTCTAAATTCTAAATTCTAAATTCTGAATTTTTACCCTTTTACAATACCGATGCTACCGGACATGATATAACAGCAGTGTTTTAATAAACTTTAGAGCAGTTGACTATGATTTCCACTTTAATCGAGCGTCTAATATTTGCTTCTCGCCCCATGAATAGTCAAGATTGGTTAGTAGTAGGGGTGACATTATTAATTTATGGAGCGCTCGCTTTACCGTTAGGTTTTAATTCTAGATTTTTGCGAGTCAGTCGAAGTTTTCCTAATCTCAAAGAACTATTTATAGGAATAGTGTCAATATTTTTTGCCCCTGCTTTTATCGAAGAATTGATATTTAGAGTTTTATTATTGCCTCATCCGAGCGAGAAAGTTTCCATTATGCTGTGGTGTTTGTGGGCAGTGTTAAGTTTATTTTTATTCATTATTTATCATCCAATTAATGCTCTAACTTTTCATCCCCAAGGAAACCCAACTTTTATGACACCAATTTTTTTGACCTTGACAGGATTTTTAGGTTTAGGATGTACAGTAGCTTATAAAATAACTGGTTGTTTGTGGGTTGTGATAATTATTCATTGGGCAGTAGTTGTGATTTGGCAATATTGCTTAGGTGGTAAAGAAAAATTGTATGGCGATCGCTAATGGAAGTTAGGAGTCAGTAGTGACGAAAAGTGGGAGTATCTTGCTCCCTTGCTAGGCGTTATTCATCTCCATACCTTTTAGATTATATTCCCGAATGTTTTTATTTAATAATACTATTTAATAGATTTTAACCATTATTAACTTCCTCATTTGCCAGTTTTTCATCTTGAAAAGGTTTGATTTTTTCATACAAACTATCAACAGTTTCTCCTGCAAATAATTTATCTTTTAATTTTAAATAATCGCCATAACCCAACTTACAAATAGACCAAAATCTCATCACCTTAGAGGTTTCTAAATGTTCCAGCAAAATCTGAAAAACTTCTTTCACAATTTCATAATCATTATCAATATTAACTTTCATTTGTTTTAGGGAATAGGGAATAGGGAACAGGGAATAGAATAAAAATAAAGATAAAGATCGAGTTCACGCTTATTGATCTTTGATTCGTTTATTGGACAATAGTGATGAGATGGGAAATTATAGTCAAAAAAGAGCGTTGGCAGAGCCTAGCAGCAGCTATATCGCCTGACACTACTATTGGACAATAGTGATGAGACTGGAAATTATAGTCAAAAAAGAGGGTTGGCGGAGCCTAGCGGCAGCTATATCGCCTGACACTACTATTGGACAATAGTGATGAGACTGGAAATTATAGTCAAAAAAGAGGGTTGGCAGAGCCTAGCAGCAGCTATATCGCCTGACACTACTATTGGACAATAGTGATGAGACTGGAAATATAGTTAACAGGACTTACGCAGCACCGCTATATGTGATGTATAGTTTGGTCAATATTCCTAATATTTCCACTATAATTAGTGTCCTTGCGTAAGTCCTGGTTAAAAAAGAGCGTTGTAGGGACGTTCCATGGAACGTCCCTACTTTATTGTCTACTCAAATATGGAAAAATCAAGAAACAATTCTTCCTCCTACCTTCTTCATAATTTCTATTTCTCCTGACTCCTGACTCCTGACTCCTGACTCCTCACTACTCAAGCGCTTAAACGAAAGTCGCTCATTTTCAACATCCACAAAAATAGTATCACCATCACTAAACTCACTCCGCAAAATACTTTTAGCAATTTGCGTTTCCAACTCCCGCTGAATTGCCCGCTTTAAAGGACGGGCGCCATACACCGGATCGTACCCAACATCTACCAAAAAATTAACCGCAGCATCAGCAAGCTTCAGAGACATCTTACGTTCAGCTAACCGTTTCTCCAAACGCAAAACTTGCAACTGCACAATTTTTCCTAACTCCTCTTTCTGCAAAGCATGAAAAATAATCGTTTCATCAATACGGTTGAGAAACTCCGGTCGGAAAGCACCACGCAACGCTTCCATAACCCGACGCTGCATTTGCTCATAGTCATCACTGACATCCAAAATATACTGAGAACCAATATTACTCGTCATAATAATCACGCTATTCTTAAAATCAACAGTGTGGCCTTGAGCATCAGTAACGCGCCCATCATCCAATATTTGCAACATAATATTAAACACATCCGGATGCGCTTTTTCAATTTCATCAAATAAAATCACCGCATAAGGACGACGACGAATAGCTTCAGTTAACTGCCCCCCCTCATCATAACCAACATATCCAGGAGGTGCGCCAATTAAACGAGACACGGCGTGTTTTTCCATATACTCAGACATATCTATACGCACCATTGCATCTTCGGTATCAAATAAATATGCTGCCAATGCTTTTCCTAACTCTGTTTTCCCCACACCAGTCGGACCGAGAAAAATAAAACTAGCAACCGGACGGTTTGGATCTGCCAAACCAGCTCGCGATCGCTGAATGGCATCAGCAACAGCAGTCACTGCTTCATTCTGACCAATAACTCGCTGATGCAACTCTGCTTCCAGATGCAGCAGTTTTTCTTTTTCGGACTCTACTAATTTGCTCATGGGAATACCAGTCCACTTAGAAATAATCTCAGCAATATCAGCTTCCGTCACCTCTTCCCGCAACAAAGTTTGACCGCTAGTTTGAGTTGCTTCTAGTTTTGCTTCTGCTTCCTCTACCTGTTTTTGTAAGTTAATCAATTTACCGTATTTCAACTCAGCAGCACGGTTGAGGTCATAATTCCGCTCTGCTTGCTGAATCTCAATATTAACTTTATCAATTTCTTCCTTGAAAGTCTGAATTTTGCCAATGATACCTTTTTCCGCTTCCCACTGAGCATTAAGAGCGCGTTGCCCTTCGTTCAAATTTGCTAAATCTTTTTCTAGTCTCTCTAACCTTTCTCTGGAAGCAGCATCACTTTCTTTTTGCAGTGATAACTTTTCCATTTCTAGTTGGAGAATTTTGCGGTCTATTTCATCCAGTTCTTCTGGTTTAGACGTAATTTCCATTTTTAGTTTAGCAGCAGCTTCATCTACCAAGTCAATCGCCTTATCTGGGAGGAAGCGATCGCTAATATATCGAGTAGACAAAGTAGCAGCAGCAACTAAAGCACTATCGGAAATTTTCACACCATGATGTACTTCATAGCGTTCTTTGAGACCGCGTAAAATTGAGATAGCATCTTCTACACTGGGTTGATCGACATAAACTTGTTGGAAACGACGTTCTAAGGCAGCATCTTTTTCGATATATTTGCGGTACTCATCGAGAGTCGTCGCTCCAATACATCTGAGTTCTCCTCTAGCTAACATTGGTTTGAGCAAGTTGCCTGCATCCATTGCACCTTGAGTTGCACCTGCTCCAACAACAGTGTGAATTTCATCTATAAATAAAATAATTTTGCCGTCTGAGTCAGTAACTTCTTTGAGAACAGCTTTCAGACGTTCTTCAAACTCACCCCGAAATTTAGCACCAGCAATTAAAGCACCCATATCTAGGGCGATGAGTTGGCGTTCTTTCAAAGACTGGGGAACATCTCCAGCAATAATCCGTTGAGCTAAACCTTCAGCGATCGCTGTTTTCCCGACTCCAGGTTCCCCCATTAAAACTGGATTATTTTTAGTACGACGACTGAGTATTTGAATAGTACGTCGAATTTCATCGTCGCGCCCAATAACGGGGTCAAGTTTTCCTTCACGAGCAAATTCTGTTAGATCACGACCATATTTTTCCAGAGCTTCGTATTTACCTTCAGGGTTTTTGTCTGTTACTTTTTGGTTGCCTCGAACTTGGGAAATTGTTTCCTTGAGTTTTGCTTCATCTAATTGAAATTCTTTATAGAGATTTTTGCCAAAGCGATCGTCTTTCAGGTAAGCAAGTATGAGATGTTCGATGGATATATATTCGTCTGTGTATTCTTGGCGATATTTTTCCGCATTGTCTAATAAAGTATCCAGACTGCGCCCTAAATAAATATTATTGGGTGTATTTTTGACTTTAGGTTGACGGTTAATAAAGGTGTCAGTGTATTCTTGTACTTTGGCAGTTGAAACACCTGCTTTATTAAATAGACTTGTTGCTAGTCCATTTTGTTCTAGCAAAGCTTTCATTAGGTGTTCAGTTTCGATTTGTTGATTTTGGGAAGTTTTGGCAATGTCAAGTGTACGGGATATTGCTTCCCAAGCTTTTTCTGTAAATTGATTAGGATTATTTGGCTGCATAATTTTTTGGTTTTTTTATTTTTTGTCTATATATTTTTCTTTAATTTTAACTTGTAGCTCTGAATAAATTTTAGTAGAAAAAACCGTTTTTTCTTATTGGGTATTCACCCTTGGGTTTAAATCAGTTATCAGTTATCAGTTATCAGTTATCAGTACCTCTATCCGGAAGCATCTAGATTGAAATCTTGAAGTTTGAAGTTGATTTTTTTCATTCCCTTGAAAACGGAAACTATTATACCAGTTTGAAAAAAGAATGTTAGGAATAGTAAGGATGATAAAAATATTTTACCGAAAATTTTTGGTTTAAAGCCTCTCCTTTTAAGGGGATAATAAATAAAAATTTTCATAATTAGTCAATCCTCTTCTTTTCAAGGAGAGGTAATTATTAATTATTCATTATTAATTGTTGAAAGGAGATATCTCTTTGACAAAAAAGATGATTTACGACCTAAAAAATTGTATTTAAACCATTTATTCTGACTCCTGACTCCTAAAAATTTCCCTAGCTATTTGTCGCAAACATTTATTAACCTTGGTATTAGACATCTCCAATAATAAAAAATAAAATCAATTATTTATCCCTATTTCCTACTCCTTACTTACTTCCTCTTTTCTTGTCATATTAATACATTTTCCGGAAACCAAACAGTGAACATGGAACCTTTTAGAGACTCACTTTTAACAGTAATTTCTGCTCCCATTCTCTCACATAAACTTTTACATATTGCTAATCCTAAACCAGTATTAAGATGCCTAGCATTATAACGATCTGGTCTAATAAAAGGTTGGAATATATTTTTTAACTCTTTTTCTCTCGTTCCAATACCAGTATCAATTACCCGAAAAGCTATGTAATTTTCTTCATTATTTAATAATCCTGAATCTTGATTTTTATCATTTTTGAGTTTCTGATTTTTGACTTTTTCTACACTAAGTGTAATTACACCATCTTTTGTGAAGTTCGCTGCATTATTCAGTAAATTTATCAGTACCTGTCTCACTTTTTGCACATCTGCATACATATTACCCAGATTTTCTCCTAAAACTAATTTCAATTTATTGCGGCTTTTTTCAGTAAGATTTTTAGCTGTACTAACCACATCTTGAATTAGCTCTTCGACATCAATATTTTCCCGATCAAGTGTAATTTGACCTGTTTCTATTTTGCCAAAATATAAGTATTCGCTAACTATGTCTAAGGTGTTTATAACAGCATACTCAATTCTTTCTAGATCAGACTTTAGTTCAGTAGCAAAATCCTTATCTCCTCCTTCACAAGCTTTTTCATCAAGAATTTCAACCTCTCTAATAATCCTATTTAGGGGTGTAGAAAATTCATTCAGTAAGGAAAGTATTGCAAAGATAAAAGGAGTAAAAGCTTTGGCTTTGATTTTAGCTTCCTGGAATTGTTTTATATATCTTGCTAATTCCTCTAGACTATATATTTCTGAAGTTTAATTTTTCCTTTCCAGGTTTTTTTCTGTTACTTTTTGATTGCCTATAACTTGGGAAATAGTTTCTTGAAGTTTAGCTTCATCAAGTTTCAAATCTTGCTCATTGTTACCAAAACTTAACCTCTCATTCATCATTCTTTCTGGAAACCAAACAGAGAATGTTGAACCTTCTCCATATTCACTTTCCACATCAATTTTTGCCCCCATTATCTCACACCAACCATGACATATTGCTAATCCCAAACTTGTGCCACCATCTGCTTGAGTAAAAGGTTTAAATATATGTTTTAACTGTTCTTCTGTCATACCAATACCAGTATCAATTACCCGAAAAACTATGTAATTATCTGCATTATTCAATGACTCAGCATTTTGATTTTGAATACCTTGTTTCTGATTATTTACCCTTTCTACACTGAGTGTAATTAAACCATCTTTTGTAAAATTAGCTGCATTATCCAGTATTATTCTAAGTACCTCTTTCACTCTTGGCCGTTCTGCATAGATTGTACCCAGATTTTCTCCTAAGAGTAATTTGAAAGTATTACGGTTTTTTTCTGTGAGATTTTTAGCTATATCAACTACATCTTCAATTAGCTTATTAACCTCAATACTTTGTAAATAAAGTGCAACTCTACCTGCTTCTATCCTAGAAATATCTAATATCTTAGATATCATTTCCAACAGATATAATCCTTCTAGTTTAATTTTCTTAAGATTAGGCAGAAAGTCGTCATATCCTGCTGCCACAGCATCCTCATAAATAACCTCGTTATAGCCAACAATTGCACTTAGAGGATTGCTCAAACCGTGAGCTATTGACATAAAACTACTGTTAGACTTTTTAGCTTTTTCTGCTTCTACTCTAGCTTCCTGGAGTTGTTCCAAATATTTTACTAATTCATCACGACTATATTTTTCTAGAGCTTTATATTTACCTTCAGGATTATTTAGCTGCATAATTTTTTATTTTTTTTATTTGTTGTCTATATGTTTTTCTTTAACTTTAACTTGTAGCTCTGAATAAATTTTTAGTACAAAAAACGGTTTTTTCTTATTGGGTATTCACCCTTAGATCGAACCTTAATAAAATTTAACTAATTTTTTTCTTTTTTCCTAGCATATTTTCTCAATCAAATAATAGTCATTTCAGTTATCAGTTATAGCACTACAAAAAAGTTTGATGACATTAATAAAATTGTCATCCAAACCAACCAATGGTTTTTACTTGAGCTGAATACTGAATGTTTAAAGCTATAACAGTACCTCTTGGAATAGGAAGGTTTGAAATACTGATTTTTCTTTTTTTATCCCCTTGATATCATGCTCGTTAGTATCGGAGCGTGTAAAAGTTGGGTAAATATTTACCATATTTAAAGTTTTTCCTTTTCTTAAAGCTTCTTTCCTATATAACTCAAAGCTTAATTTTGAATTCTTAATTCTTATATTCTTAATTCTTAATTTTGAATTTTGAATTTTGAATTTTGAATTCTATATCATTACTCTTTCAGGAAACCGAACAGTGAATGTCGAACCTTCTCCAGACACACTTTTTACAGCAATTTCTGCTCCCATTCTCTCACATAAACGTTTACATATTGCTAATCCCAAACCAGTACCACCATACCTACGAGTAGTAGAAGCATCTGCTTGAGTAAAAGGTTGAAAAATATTTTTTAACTGTTCTTCTGTCATTCCAATACCAGTATCAATGACCCGAAAAACTATGTAATTTTGTTCATTATTTAATAACCCTGGATTTTGATTTTGATGATTTTTTAGTTTCTTATTTTTGACCTTTTTTACTGACAGTGTAATTACACCATCTTCTGTAAATTTAGCTGCATTACCCAGTAAATTTATCAGTACCTGTCTCACTTTGGGCATATCTGCATACATATTACCCAGATTTTTTCCTATGTCTAATTGAAATGTATTGCGGTTTTTTTCAATAAGATTTTTAGCTGTACCAACTACATCTTGAACTAGCTTATCAACCTCAATACTTTCTAAATAAAGTGTAACTTGACCTGCTTCTATTTTAGAAATATCTAAGATATCAGTAATCATCTCTAGCAGGTGTGTACCTGATAGCTTAATTCTTTCTAGATCCGCCATGAAATCATCATATCCTGCTTCCACAGCATCCTCATAAAGAAGATCGCTATACCCAATAATTGCATTTAAAGGTGTACGCAATTCGTGACTCATGGTAGCTAGAAAAGCACTTTTAGAACGGTTTGCTGCTTCTGCTTTGAGTTTAGCTTCCTGGAGTTGCTCTGTGTATTCTGCAACTTTACATATTAACTCATTCAGAGATACTGTTAATTCTCCTATTTCATCTTCTGTTGTTACAGGCAGTTGTAGTTCAAAATTAGCTTCTTCTGTAACTTGTTGAGCAACTTTGGTTATTACTTTTAAAGGAGTTGCGATCGACCTGCTAGTATGAATAGCTATCATTATTCCAGTTATTACCGATAGTAGTACGCTACCTACTAATATTTGTATTCCTAATTCTTCGACTCTTTGATAATCTCTATATTCTTGTTCTACTCTCTGATTACCTAGTATTGCTAATTGTTCTGAATCTAGTGATAATTTTTCTAGTTTGATGGCAACCTGACTATTAGTAATTTTACTTAGTGATGCCAGTGAAGCAGTTTCTATTTTTGTTTCCGGCGGTATTTGTTTAATTTCTTGAACTAAATTTTCTAATTGCTGAATATGAACTTTTAGAGGGTTAAAATAGGTTTGGAGAAATTCTTGAAGCTGAACGTAATCTGTATTTTTATCGACACTTTGATTTTCTATTTCTACTATTAATTCAAGTTGTTTAAAAATTGTATTAACTTCATAAAAACTTGATAATTCTAGGGAGCTTTTTTTTTCTAAAATTGTTCGATTATTAATTGAGCTAGGCAACTCCTTCTGAATGATAATTATTTTTAATACTTTTTTGGTCAGATTTGTCAATAAGTCTACTTCTTCTTGAGCTTGTTCTATCTTTCCTCTAATTTGATGTTTATAATTTAACTCTAATATCCGTCCTGTCAAAACTCCTAAGATCGCAATACTGATTGCCAAAGCATAGCCAAATCCTATTTTTTTTCTGATTCCTATACTACTCAGCAAATGTTTTAATCCGCCTTTTTGCTGGTGCATATACTCTTTTTTTGATACATTTGATATGGAAGTTAATGACATCTGCTCTGGTATTCCTTAGCCCTAATCATATAGGTATATTTTATTCTAATCTAAGATTCAGAACGGCCTTATTAGTAGAAATTATTTGATTACTTCTAGGGATTAATACTGATACAGCATAATTTTTCGGTATAGCATGAAATGCACTTTTTTACAATACATTTACTAGCTTAACTTTCCAGAAATAAGTAGGGTTTGCTGAAAAAGTCTTATGGGTGAGGGTAGGAGTCAGGAGTCAGGAGGAATGGGGAATGGGGAATGGGGAATTTAGAGGAGAAAGTAGGAAGAATTATCCCTTGATTTTTCTGTGATAGTCAACCCTTTCATCCTAACTTTTTGAGATCCCTAGAACGAAAACCTTGTACTTTTTCCAGACCCAAAAAGGCTAAAACCTTTATTTGTAAATGCTTCTAGATTTAATCAGTAACCCCTAAGTATATATTCCTCATTCCTTGATAATTGTATAAAAAAAATCACTTTCCAATTAAATTTTTTTGTTGCTATACCACTCCAGATATATTTTAACAACGCGGAATCTATAATAGTTGCTTGGGAGTCAAGAGTCAAAACTTAAAAGACAAAATAACAAAAGCAAGATTGTATGAGCACTCAAGCTTGAAAGTGAGAAAAATTTCTGGTGATTATTTGACAACCTAGGGTGTGAAATTATTGATTATATATATTATAACCCCCTTTTCATTTTAGGAGTTGGTAAGGACTTTGCATAGAACCTATCTAACTCCTCAAAAAACACTTTGGAGTTGGTTTGTATACTCTGGTTTATCGAGCATGAAAACTGCTGTCAATGAATTGGTATAGAATAGTTAGTGATGTGTTGGGAGACTAACATTTTTTCTTGTTTAGAAAAAGAAGGTTTAGTAATTCCAAGGTGTCTATTAACAGCAGGTTTAGGACGAATCAATGGTAAATAATTTCAATTATCAGTTATTACTTAAGTAACTAAACAAAATTATTTACCTATTCTAATTCTATGGAATATTTCAAAATGCCAATAATTCAGCTTGTATAAATATGTAATTAATTTTGTGTGCCTGCTGATCATTTATCACTACCTCAATTTCAAATTAGGAGACGAAGAAAATTAAAAATTTCCTTTTTTATCCCCTGGAAAGAGAAGACTATTGACCTTATTTTTTGCTCATTATCATCTTTTTAAGTGCTAGATAATATAATAATTGAAATTCTATTAAAGTTAATTTATAATTTTTACTTACAAAAATTATTCTTTTGTTTATTCTTGGCAAAACTTAAATAGATATAATTCTTCTGGTAGTTGAGATGCTACATCTAATTCAACACTTTTAGGCACAAATAAAGCCATGCCAAATTCACATTTTTCAGTTGTACATTTATCGGGTCGTGCAGTAATTCGATAGTCACTATTTTCCGTGGGAGTAAAAGAAATTACTGGAATGCCATCTTGTTTTTCATCATTAAGTATTTTGTTACGTTGTTTATTTTCTAGGTTTAAATTTAAGTTACTACAATTATCATCACAGACTGCCATGATAGTGTAAGATACATCTGCGGATAATTCTGCTGTAAATGGTACTTCTACTCTCTCTTTAACTTTTCCAATTAGTGGCCAAAATACTAATTTTTTACCAGCTTTTTCTTGTGCCTCTACTGTCTCTTTCAATTTACAGATTACTTGTTCTTGTTCGACACTAAGTTCTATACTTGCAGCGCTTGCCACAATTGCACTACCTAATATCAAACCAATTCCACCTAAAACTAATTTTTTGGCATCCATTAATTTACCCAAGAAAAAATTTTTACTCAACTTACTAGTCTAACATAACAAACAGTCAGGAGTGTAACATAACAACAGGGAATAATACCATTTCTCATGCATGAATGCTATATCTGATTGGGTGGGTAAGTTGGTTAGTGTGGGAGGTCTGGGGAGAGGAAAAGTATAAAAAATTCATGCTAACGAACTAATAATTGTCAAAAACATAGTTTCAATTTTGATAACTATTGACTATTGAAGTATAGCTGAAGTATAGCATTAATGCATGGTAATTGGTATAAGAAATATGGGGAGTACGGAGGGTGGGGAGAGTGGAGACCATAGAATCCATTTTATATCTTTTTAGATTGATTTTCCTTTCTGCAACATTCGCGATATAGCTGTCGCACTTGCTCCGCCTTTTATGTCGCGCTCGCTATAAGTTTTATGTCGGCTCTTGGCCGAAAACGCAAAGCGGAGTTCGATCCCTAAGAAACAATACTATTTTGGGTTGAATAAAAAATCAGGCATATAGGCGAACGAACCCTTATAACTTTTATGATATCAAACTTTTTGCCAGGATACAACCAAAAATCCTTTGAGGCACGGATTTTTTTAGGAGCTTAATAAAATGATAATCTTAGTGGTTTTCCACTGAGGAGGGATGGGTAGAAAGATTTGATGAGGAAAAAACCAGCACATAAATAGGAGCTTCACGGGATGAAAACTTTCTCACATTGCTTGTGGGGAATATTTATTGAGAAATATTTTGATTATCTTTGAGCCAGAAAATTTGGTTGAATAAAAAATCATGCGCATAGGCGAACGACCCCTTATAACTTTTATGATATCAAATTTTTTACCAGGATACAACCAAAAATCCTTTGAGGCACGGATTTTTTTAGGAGCTTAATAAAATGATAATCTTAGTGGTTTTCCACTGAGGAGGGATGGGTAGAAAGATTTGATGAGGAAAAAACCAGCACATAAATAGGAGCTTCACGAGTTGCACAAATCAGGGAATAGGGAATAGAGAGATAAAATTGTCATGTCTTAAATTGATTTAATTAAAAATTTTGCAAGAGGTCTATTTAGCCTCCATCCAATTTTTACCTCCATGAATATCTACGATTAGGGGTATTTTCAAATTTACAGAATTTTCCATTGTAGATTTAATCACTTTTGGCAATTCTTCTGACTTTAACCAGTTTTTACCTCCATGAATATCTACTATTAAAGGTACTTTTAAATTTACAGAATTTTCCATTGTAGATTTAATCACTTTTGGCAATCCTTCTGACTCTAATAGTGGTACTTAAAAAATAGGGAGTAAGAAGTAGAGAATATAGTCATTTTAGTTGAGATTGAGAGGAA
>NZ_JAAHHT010000044.1:11037-33124 GCF_010672085.1 Okeania sp. SIO3I5 | reverse complement strand
AAATTTACAGAATTTTCCATTGTAGATTTAATCACTTTTGGCAATCCTTCTGACTCTAATAGTGGTACTTAAAAAATAGGGAGTAAGAAGTAGAGAATATAGTCATTTTAGTTGAGATTGAGAGGAAGGTTTCTTGCTGTTAAAAGGTTTCAGTTAAAAAACTGTTTCATTCTTATTTGAAATGACTATAGGATCAGAACAAGCAAAAAATATTTCACCCCCAAACATCAAAAAGAATCTTGCCTCTTACCTTTTTTCTACTGTGAAAAAAGCTTGTTTCACAAACTTTATTTAGCCTCCATCCAGTTTTTACCTCCATGAATATCTACGATTAGGGGTACTTTCAAATTTACAGAATTTTCCATTGTAGATTTAATCACTTTTGGCAATTCTTCTGACTTTAACCAGTTTTTACCTCCATGAATATCTACGATTAGGGGTCTTTTCAAATTTACAGAATTTTCCATTGTAGATTTAATCACTTTTGGCAATCCTTCTGACTCTAATAGTGGTACTTAAAAAATAGGGAGTAAGAAGTAGAGAATATAGTCATTTTAGTTGAGATTGAGAGGAAGGTTTCTTGCTGTTAAAAGGTTTCAGTTAAAAAACTGTTTCATTCTTATTTGAAATGACTATAGGATCAGAACAAGCAAAAAATATTTCACCCCCAAACATCAAAAAGAATCTTGCCTCTTACCTTTTTTCTACTGTGAAAAAAGCTTGTTTCACAAACTTTATTTAGCCTCCATCCAGTTTTTACCTCCATGAATATCTACGATTAGGGGTACTTTCAAATTTACAGAATTTTCCATTGTAGATTTAATCACTTTTGGCAATTCTTCCGACTCTAATAGTGGTACTTCAAACACTAATTCATCATGCACTTGTAATAATAATTTTGTCTGATAGTTTGTCAATATTTCATTCAGTCTAATCATAGCTATTTTAATAATATCTGCACTTGAACCTTGAATTGGTGAGTTAGCTGCTGCTCTTAAAATTTGAGCATCATTTTGACTTAGCTTTAATTCATGTAAATTAATTTCCTCTGGTGGTTTCCCTTTTAAATCGCGGAGAGTTTTAGATTCAAATTCAAAATAACGCCTCCTACCTAATATTGTTTCGACATAACCTTGAGCGATCGCTTGTTTTTTCAAATTATTTAAATAGGCAAATACTTGGGAATATTGTTGTTTATATCTTTCTAAAAATTGTTTACTTTCTTTGACTGTTATTTTGACAGACCTTGCTAATTTTTGCGCTCCCATTCCGTAGATTACGCCAAAGTTTATTGTTTTACCGACTCGTCTTTCTTCTGGTGAAATTTCTGCTTTTTCAAATAGTAGTTTGGCTGTGACTGTATGTACATCTTGATTATTTTGATAGGCTTCTATTAAGACTGGTTCTTGACTCAAATGTGCTAAGATTCTTAATTCAATTTGGGAATAATCTGCTGCTACTAATAACCAATCTTTTTTTGGCAGAAATGCCTGACGAATTTGCCGAGAAAATTCTGTACCTATGGGAATATTTTGTAAGTTTGGTTCGGAAGAGGATAAACGTCCTGTATCTGTTTGAGTTTGATTAAAGTTTGTATGTACTCTTTGAGTGTCTGAACGAACTAATTTTGGTATGGCTTCGACATAAGTGGAAAACAGTTTGTATAAGGTTCGATGATTTAATATTTCATCAATGATGGGATGATGTTGAGGTTCTGTTTGTAATTTTTCTAGGACTACTACATCTGTGGAATAACCAGTTTTTATTCGGCGAGATTTTTTCTGATTTTGATGGAGTATTTCAAACAGAAGTTCGCTTAATTGAGATGGGGAGTTAAGGTTTAATAAGTCACTGGTTTCTGCTTGATTGATTTGTTTTTCAAGAGTTGCTAAATCTTGTCTTTGCTCTTTTGATAATTTTGTGACGTATGCTTTTAGTATGGGGCTAGATATTGCTTTTTTTAATTCTTGTTGATTGGTAAATAAATTGGGGTCTATCTTATGAATTTCTGTTTTGAGATGTTCTTGTAAAATTTGACTATCTACAGTTTGAGAAGCTCTTTTTTCAATCTTTTCTAAATCTTGTTGCAGTTGGATTGAGAATTTTTTGAGATATTCAATATCAATCCTAATTCCCTGAAATTCCATTTCTGCTAAAACAGATTCTAAAGGTTGTTCTACATCTACTAATAATTTGTACAAAGATTTCTCAGTCAGTTGATTTTTCGGAGCATCTTTTTGCAGTTGAACTGATAATTTTTTCAGAGACTCAAGATCGAGCCTAATTCCCTGAAATTCCATTTCGGCTAAAACAACTTCTAAAGGTTCTTTTACATCTACTAATAATCTGTACAAAGATTTCTCAGTCGGTTGATTTTTCTGTGCATCTTTTTGCAGTTGACTTGATAATTTTTTGAGAGACTCAAGATCGAGCCTAATTCCCTGAAATTCCATTTCGGCTAAAACAACTTCTAAAGGTTCTTTTACATCTACTAATAATCTGTACAAAGATTTCTCAGTCGGTTGATTTTTCCGAGCATCTTTTTGCAGTTGAACTGATAAATTTTTCAGAGACTCAAGATCGAGCCTAATTTCTTGAGATTCCATTTCGGCTAAAACAGATTCTAAAGGTTGTTCTACATCTACTAATAATTTGTACAAAGATTTCTCAGTCGGTTGATTTTTCCGAGCATCTTTTTGCAGTTGAACTGATAAATTTTTCAGAGACTTAAGATCGATCTGTTGATTTTTCTGTGCATCTTTTTGCAGTTGACTTGATAATTTTTTGAGAGACTCAAGATCGAGCCTAATTTCTTGAGATTCCATTTCGGCTAAAACAGATTCTAAAGGTTGTTCTACATCTACTAATAATTTGTACAAAGATTTCTCAGCAGGTTGATTTTTCGGAGCATCTTTCTGTAGTTGACTTGATAAATTTTTCAGAGATTCAAGGTCGATCTGTTGATTTTTCGGAGCATCTTTTTGCAGTTGACTTGATAATTTTTTCAGAGATTCCAGATCAATCTTAATTCCCTGAAATTCCATTTCGGCTAAAACCGATTCTAAAGATTGTTCTACATCCATTAATAATCTATACAAATATTTCTCAGTCGGTTGATTTTTCGGAGCATCTTTCTGTAGTTGACTTGATAAATTTTTCAGAGATTCAAGGTCGATCTGTTGATTTTTCGGAGCATCTTTTTGCAGTTGACTTGATAATTTTTTCAGAGATTCCAGATCAATCTTAATTCCCTGAAATTCCATTTCGGCTAAAACCGATTCTAAAGATTGTTCTACATCCATTAATAATCTATACAAATATTTCTCAGTCGGTTGATTTTTCGGAGCATCTTTTTGCAGTTGAACTGATAATTTTTTCAGAGACTCAAGATCGATCTGTTGATTTTTCTGTGCATCTTTTTGCAGTTGACTTGATAATTTTTTCAGAGACTCAAGATCGATCTGTTGATTTTTCTGTGCATCTTTTTGCAGTTGACTTGATAATTTTTTCAGAGACTCAAGATCGAGCCTAATTTCTTGAGATTCCATTTCGGCTAAAACAGATTCTAAAGGTTGTTCTACATCTACTAATAATTTGTACAAAGATTTCTCAGTCGGTTGATTTTTATCCGCATCTTTTTGCAGTTGAACTGATAAATTTTTCAGAGACTCAAGATCGATCTGTTGATTTTTCTGTGCATCTTTTTGCAGTTGACTTGATAATTTTTTCAGAGATTCCAGATCAATCTTAATTCCCTGAAATTCCATTTCGGCTAAAACCGATTCTAAAGGTTGTTCTACATCCATTAATAATCTATACAAAGATTTCTCAGAAGATTGATTTTTCGGAGCATCTTTTTGCAGTTGACGTGATAACTTTTTCAGAGACTCAAGCTCAATCTTAATTCCCTGAAATTCCATTTCGGCTAAAACAACTTCTAAAGGTTCTTTTACATCTACTAATAATCTGTACAAAGATTTCTCAGTCGGTTGATTTTTCTGAGCATCTTTTTGCAGTTGAACTGATAATTTTTTCAGAGATTCCAGATCAATATTAATTCCCTGAAATTCCATTTCTGCTAAAACCGATTCCAAAGGTTGTTCTACATCTACTAATAATTTGTACAAAGATTTCTCAGTCGGTTGATTTTTCGGAGCATCTTTTTGCAGTTGAACTGATAATTTTTTCAGAGACTCAAGATCGATCTGTTGATTTTTCTGTGCATCTTTTTGCAGTTGACTTGATAATTTTTTGAGAGACTCAAGATCGAGCCTAATTCCCTGAAATTTCATTTCGGCTAAAACAACTTCTAAAGGTTGTTCTACATCTACTAATAATTTGTATAAAGATTTTTCAGCAGGTTGATTTTTATCGGCTTTTTCTAATTCTGCTCTTAATTTTTCTACTAACTGAAACGTCACACAAACTTGAGTACCACAATAGTCAGCTACTTTCAGAATATCTAAGTCGGCAATAGTTTGATTTTTCGAGACCACATCGTTATAACTCTGTAAATTTATCCCCTTATTCGTGAGGTATCTAATATATATTTCTTCCAGACTATGTTTTGCTCCAGGATTTAAAACATAACTTGCCAACATCGTGTCAAAAACAACTCCAGCTAGTCTAATTCCTTGACAGCGAAAAACCGATCTATCAAACTTAGTATTTTGAAAAACTTTCGGATAATCAGCACTTTCCAAAATCGGTTTTAACGCCTCCAATACTGTCACCTTATCCAGATTTTTTCCGATTTTATGCCCGGTAGGAATATAGGCAACATCCTCTATATTTTTTCCCCAACAACAACCAATTCCAACTAACTTTGCATCTCTCGGTTCTAAAGATGTTGTTTCCGTATCCCAAGCAACCGGACTCTGAGAATTTTTCTGTTCCTTTAAAATATTTACTAACTCCTTTAACTTTTCTGGAGTATCAATAATTTGAGGTTCAATTTCTGATTTTGTCGCAATTTCCTGTTGAGCTACCTTTGTATCTTCGGCGCTGAAAAACCAATCATCACTTTCGACTTCAACAAAAGTATTTGTCAATTTTTCTTGCTGCTGACTTTCTGACTCATCCGGCAAAGACTTAATTCCCAGCAACCCATTAAACTGCTGTTCTAAATCTGGAATTTGATTGAGGAAATTTTGTAATTCCAGCCTTTGCAAAACAGGTTCAATTTCTGATCGAGAAAATCTTTTTACCTGACAATCTTCTATATCAATATTTAACGGCACATTTACTTCAATTTTTGCCATAAACTGAGAATGTTCTGCCTCAGCCTTTCCCGCTACTAACTTTTTCTGATTTGCTCCTTTAATTTTATCCAGAGAACCATAAATTTCTGCCAGACAACCATATTCATTCAATAACTTAACAGCAGTTTTTTCCCCAATCCCTCTAACACCAGGAATATTGTCAGACTTATCTCCACAAAGAGCCTTATAATCAACAACTTGACTCGGCAAAATACCCAACTTCTCCTTAACTTCTTCAGCAAAAAATTCTTTAGGAGTGCTACCTTTACCCGCAGCTAAATGTAAAACACTAATGCCTTTTTCTACATCTATTAATTGAAATAAATCTTGGTCTCCCGAAAGAACTTTTACCCGAAAACCAACAGCACTACCTCTTTTTGCTAAAGTTCCTAAGATGTCGTCAGCTTCATAACCAGGAGCAGTAATAACTGTTAAATTAAAAGCTCTTAAAAGCTCTTTTAAATTTTCTAAGTCAGTAATTAAATCTTCTGGTGCTTCTGGTCGATCTGCCTTATAATTTTCATCAGCTTTATGGCGAAATGTAGGTTCTCCTAAATCAAAGGCGATCGCTAAATATTCTGGTTTTTGGGTCTCTATTACTTCTAGTAAAGATTTTAGGAAGCCAAAACAGACGCTTGTGGGAATACCTGTAGAAGTTTTCAACCCCCCACTACGACTTTTAGCAAAAGCGTAGTAGGAACGAAAGGCTAGAGAATGGCCGTCAATTAAAAGGGCGGTAGGAGAGTTAGCAGACATTTGAATTGATATTTTGAGATGTTGTTTTATTTTATATGGAGATTGAGGTATACTTATTTTTCAAGGCTGGCTTTTCTATTCACCCTGTGGGAAAATATGACCTATATTTCCAACGTTATAGTTTTTCGATGAAATTTCTATTTTTGAATTGAGATTTTTCAGAAAGTAGCTAGTAGGTCTGGTCTGGTCGGTCAATTTCCAGAAGCTTGACTTTTCCAGTTGAATTTTCCATCTGTGGGAAAATATTAACTATATCTGCAACGTTACAGTTTTTTGCTGAAATTTCTGTTTTTGAATTGAGATTTTTCTAGGAAGTAGGTAGTAGGTCTGGTCGGGAGGGGAAATTTTCAGAAGGTTGAATTTTCCATCTGTGGGAAAATATTAACTATATCTGCAACGTTACAGTTTTTTGCTGAAATTTCTGTTTTTGAATTGAGATTTTTCCAGGAAGTAGGTAGTAGGTCTGGTCGGGGGAGGGAAATTTTCAGAAGCTGGAATTTTCCATCTGTGGGAAAATCTTACCTATATCTGCAACGTTACAGTTTTTTGGTGAAATTTCTGTTTTTGAATTGAGATTTTTCCAGGAAGTAAGTAGTAGGTCTGGTCGGAGGGGTAAATTTTCAGAAGGTTGAATTTTCCATCTGTGGGAAAATATTACCTGTATCTGCAACGTTACAGTTTTTTGGTGAAATTTCTGTTTTTGAATTGAGATTTTTCCAGGAAGTAAGTGGTAGTCAGGTCGGGGAGGGTAAATTTTCAGAAGGTTGAATTTTCCATCTGTGGGAAAATATTACCTGTATCTGCAACGTTACAGTTTTTTGGTGAAATTTCTGTTTTTGAATTGAGATTTTTCCAGGAAGTAAGTGGTAGTCAGGTCGGGGAGAGTAAATTTTCAGAAGCTTGAATTTTCCATCTGTGGGAAAATATTAACTATATCTGCAACGTTACAGTTTTTCGATGAGATTTCCATTTTTGAATTGAGATTTTTCAGAAAGTAGGTAGTAGGTCTGGTCAGGAATTTCCCCTAGTTTTTTCTTTCCCTCTAGTAGAAAATCTTAGCTAATTTCTAGCACTATACTAACCTCAAAAAAATAAGACTTACCATAACCCCATACCACCAACTACTAACTATTTTTCTAATGTGGATGAAATAAACCAATACTATAAAATTCTAGAACTTGAACCAGGCGCTTCCCTAGAAGAAGTAAAAGAAGCTTACCGAGACTTAGCTTTTGTCTGGCACCCAGATCGCTTTGTCCAAAACCCTCGTCTACAAGCAAAAGCTCAAACCCGTCTGAAAGAAATCAACGAAGCCTACCATAAATTGCGATATTCCTTAAGTAACTCTCAACAGCAAATTGCCCCAACAAGACCAACTCCCCAAACACAACCCACACCACGTCGTCCTCCACCCCCTCCTCACCGCTCCACTCCTCCCCAGTCTCCCCAAAGACCGCGAAACTCCAACACTCATCATAATTTTCAGCAATACCCTCAGACATTCACTCGTCAGCCAAATTCAACAACCCCCCACATTCCTTGGGCTAACTTAGTTAGTACCTTCCTTTTCTATGCCATGACTGCCTGGGTGTTAGTTATTTCCCAAGTCCCTGCCTGGACTTGGGCTGTGGTTGAAGGTGTCGCATGGATGGGAATGACCGTTTTAGCAATTGAAGGGTCAAGTTCCCAGAGATGTTGGGCGATCGCTATGTTAGGTGCTGGTGGTGGAGCAGGTTGGATAGCTGGCAATTATGTAGGAGGTACGACAACTGCTTTGGCATGGGCTATTGTAGGATGTAGTCTGGGAGCGATCGCCGGTATCGAACCAAAGGCCAGAACTGTTGCTATTGTAGTGACTATTAGTGGAGTAATTGCTTTAGTCGGATTTTTGGCTGGCAATGGAGCAGAAAATATATTGCTTGTTGTAGTTGGTTCAATTATTTGGGCTGCTGGTGGATTTATTTTTGGGACAATCGTTGATGCTACGATTAGCTCAAAGACTGGTACTGGTGTAGGTAGTATGTTGGGCTTTGTTTTGGGGGCTTGGGTTGGAGCTTGGTCTGCTGCTTGGAGTTCTACTCGGTCTAAGAATGTAGCGATCGCCTTGGTTAGTGCTGGACCGGATATTATTATTGGGTCATGGGTAGCTCTTGGTATAGTAGCTGGGGTAATTTCTCAAATGGTGGCTGGAGAAAAGTTGATAGAGCTTTTTAATGGCTTTTTTACTTTTTTGATTTTGGCTATTATTTCTGGGTTAGGTTTAGGTTTTGGTTGGTGGCTTTCGACGAGTCTTAGAATTTAGAATTTAGAATTTAGAATTTAGAATTCGGAATTTAGAATTAATAAAAGTGCTTTTTTATAATAACTTCATAAGTAAAATTAATTATACCTCCCACACTTCCCACACTTCCCACACTTCCCACACTCCCCACACTCCCCACACTTCCCACACTCCCCACACTCCCCACACTCCCCACACTCCCCACACTCCCCACACTCCCCACACTCCCCACACCTCCCACACTCCCTCTCCCAATTTAAACTTTAAATTAACATTTTTCCCTCTTTTAATAACTTTTCAAATTTAGATGTAGGCAACGGAGGACTAAATAAATACCCTTGAATTTCATCACATTTGTGTTGACGCAAAAAGTCTAACTCTTCTTGAGTTTCTACTCCTTCAGCAACCACCTTTAAACCTAAACTATGAGCCATTTGAATAATAGCAATGGTAATCGCCCCCGTCTTACTATCTGCAGTTATATTACGAACAAAACTTCGGTCTATTTTAATAACATCAAAGGGAAACTCCCTCAGATAACTCAAAGATGAATACCCCGTCCCAAAATCATCCATAGATATATTAATTCCGAACATTTGCCATGCCCTCATTATCTTACTTGCAGCCTTTTCGTTTTGTATAACCAAACTTTCCGTTACCTCCAACTCCAAGTAATTAGGTTCCAAATCTACCTCTTGAATAATTTTAATAACCCGTTCCTGTAGATTTCTCTGCACAAATTGACGCCTGGATAAATTAACCGCTATTTCAAAAGGAAAAAAACCCGCCTCTTGCCAGATTTTTGCCTGATTACAAGCAGTACGCAAAACCCATTCTCCTATAGAAATAATCAACCCTGTTTCCTCAGCCAAAGGAATAAACTCCCCCGGAGAAACCAAACCCCTTTCCGGATGATACCAACGAATCAAAGCCTCCGCTCCAACAATCTTACCAGTCCTAAGATTAACCTTTGGCTGATAATAAACCTCAAACTCGGACTGCTTCAACGCATTACGCAAACTCGTTTCCAAAGAGAGTTGTTCTATAGAAACTACAACTGCCTCCGACTTATGCAACTGATAATTATTCCCCCCCCTTTTTTGAGCATAATACATTGCCGCACTAGCATTTTTTAGTAGTGCATCTAGTTCTATGTCATCCAATGGATAAAATGTAATTCCTATACTAGCGGTAATATAAACTTCATAGCCTTCTAAAACCATTGGTTGAGAAATTATATCTAAAATAGATTGAGCTAAATTAATAGCTTTTTCTTTTTGTTCTACTGGCTTGAGAATTATAGCAAATTCGGCAGCTTCGAGACGAGCTAACATATCAATACCAATTATAGATTCCTTAAGCCTTTTTGCTATATTACATAATACCAACTCTCCATTTTTACTACCCAACGTCACCTTAATTCTATTAATTCGATCCAAGCTAATATAAAAGATAGGTATTTTCGGATAATTTTGATATTTATGAGATTCATTGATATTAAAACTAGGCTGATTTTTATGAGATAAAACTTCACTTAATTTAGCCCTAAACAAGGAACGATTTGGTAAAAGAGTTATAGGATCATACTGATGTTTTTGCAGAGCAATTTCAATAGTTAAATGTAAATTTCTTTCTTCAAAAGGCTTCACGATATAACCAAAAGGATTCGTTGCTTTTACCCTTTGTAAGGTTTTATTATCAGTATAAGCAGTCAAAAATATTATGGGTATTTGCAAGCTTGACTGAATTTTTTCTGCTGCCGTTACCCCATCCATTTCACCTTGCAACATTACATCCATTAATATTAGATTTGGTTGCTTTTCCTTCGCGATTAAAATTGCCTCTTCTCCAGAAGCAACAATATCAACAACTGTGTACCCCATTGCCCTGAGACTATCTGCTAAATCTTCAGCAATAATACTTTCATCTTCGACAATCATAATTTTGGATTTTGACATGATTTATGTACCTCTTCGACAATCATAATTTTGGATTTTGACATGATTTATGCACCTCTATAATTTATTACCATTGACACTAGAAAAAATTATTTTAAAAACTGTTCCTACTTAATTAAATCTCTAAATTTCTCCTTGAAGTTATCTTACCAAAGAACCAACTCAACCCAACCCTAAAGAACCAAAATTTTTATAATCTAAACCCTCTGGAAAATCAGGGCAATTATCACCCACTTGAAGAATCAGTTTATTTTCATCATTTTGCTCATAATTAAAACCTATATAACCATAACTTTTATCATCATAATTTTGGATTTTTACATAATTTATGCACCTCTATAATTTATTACCATTGACACTAGAAAAAATTATTTTAAAAACTGTTCCTACTTGATTAAGCCTTTCAATTTCTCCTTTAAGTTGTCTTACCAAAGAGCAAACTAAACGCAACCCTAAAGAACCAGAATTTTTATAATCTAAACCCTCTGGAAAACCAGCGCCATCATCACCCACTTGAAGAATCAGTTTATTTTGATCATTTTGATCATTTTGATCATAATTAAAATCTATAGAAATATTTCCTAGATATCCTTCTGGAAAAGCATACTTCAGAGAGTTAGAAAGCAGCTCATTAATTATCAAACCACAAGGCACCACAGTATCAATATTTAAAAAAACAGGAACCACATTCACACTCAATTTCACACCCCTTGCTTTAACTTCATAAGCTTTAAAAATATGAGAAGCTAAGTTGTGGATATACTCACTAAAATCAATCTTCGATAAATCTTTTGATTGATAGAGATGCTCGTGAACAAGAGCCATCGATCCAACCCGATTTTGACTCTCCTTCAAAATCTCCATTACACCCTCATCCTCATTAACATATCTAGACTGTAACCTTAACAAACTAGAAATTACTTGTAAATTATTCTTAACCCGGTGATGAATTTCTTTTAATAAAACTTCTTTCTCAGCCAAAGAAGCTTTAATTTGTTCCTCATTTCGTTTTCGCTCCGTAATATCACGAATTACAGCTTGGATAACTCTATTTTTGAATGACTTTTTCTCTTCAGAAATATCTCCTACTTTCATTGCAGTTAATAATACTTCTACTGGAAATTCTGAATTATCTACTCTCTTAATTACCCACTCAAAACGATTATTACCCTTACATATTGCCCTAGCTATTTTTATATAAAGTAACTTCTCCGATAACCTTCCATTTTGTTGATATTCTGGATAAAAATCAGTTGTTTTTTTAGTAAAAAAATCCTCCTTGCTGCTCAAACCAAACATAGTTAACGTCGCACGGTTACAATCAAAAATTCCCTCTTCATCTAATAAAATTACAGCATCACTCGTCGCTTCATAAAGGCTACGAAACTTTCTTTCAGACTCCTTTAGTGAAGTAATTAATTTTGTTTTTATTGCCTCAGCTTGTTTACGTTCACTAATATCTATTCCTACCGAAACTACTGCTCTCCCTCCATCATATTTCTGAAACACAATTAGATAATTCTTCACCCCACCATTCACCCTACTTTCAACCTCCTGAGACTTCTGCTGTTCCGAAGCAGCAAAAAAATCATTAATAGATTTCACGAAACCCGAACTACTTCCCAGAAAACCTATTTCCTTACCAATAAACACCTCTGGATGCAAATTAAAACTACCTGCCAACTGCTTATTTACCCCTATATATCGTAAATCCGAACTAATCCAAGAAACAGACCAAGGAACAGCATCCAAAACTGCCTGTAATTGGTCTTTAGCTCTCTGCAAAGCCTCTTCTGACTTCTTACGTTCAGTTATATCTATAGCAGTACCAATAACACCCTGAAAATTTCCTAATTTATCCTTTAAATTAATGCCATTAAAATTAAGATAAACTGGTTTTCCATCCTCGCGTTTATGAATTGTTTCCCACTGAAAATTCGAGCAATTATCATCATCAAATATTGGCATTTTTTTGATACTTATTAACGCTGTAGGAGGCACTTTTTCCACTTCCTCTTCATAAACAAAATCCGTCAAATAACGACCTATGATCTCCCCTGGTTCATAACCATAAATATGTTTAGCAGCCTGATTAACAAAAGTAAAACGCCCCTCAATATCCAGTGACCAAATTAAACTTTGAGAAGTCTCTACCAAATGCCTATACTTCTTTTCACTCTCTGCCAAAGCCATTTCTACCCGCTTTCTTTCCAGAGCATTAATAAACATTTCCCCCATAATTCTTAAAAGAGCAATAATATTCTCAGACCAATTTTTCTCTTCTCTAACGGAGTCGAATCCTAAAAACCCGATAAAAATACCACAATATGCCATTGGTACAACAATTAAAGACTTTATAGATTGTGATCGTAAAAATCTTTTAGTCATCCATCGCTCCCTTGGCAACTTAGCCGTACTCGGAATATAAATTGTCTCCAACCTTTCTATTTGCTCCTCCCATTCTCCCAACGCCCTAATTGGTATTTGCTTTCTTTGCTCAATTTGTGGTTGAATTCCTCCCGCACACCACTCGTAATTATTGTTGATATACTTACCGGTTTCATCTAATAAAAATACATAACTACGATCGACTCCGCTAAAAGTTCCAATCCACTCCAGAGCTACTTGAATTCCACCATCAATTTCATCAGGAGCCAAATTAATAAAATGAGTTGATAAAGTTGTGATTAACTCTTCAAAATTCAGCCTATATAATAGTTCTTCCCTCGCTTTTTTGTGCCGCACAATTTCATCTATAAGCTCCTCATTTGAAGCCCTAACAGCAGATATTCTTTCATCAAAATTTGCTTCTAGTTCTTGTTGAGTTTCATCAGGTTCTAACTTAGTTATTTTGCTAGCTGCAATCTCAACATTAACTCCTCTTAATCCCTCTATTTTACCCGTTTCATTAATTAAAGGGATGACCCTAGTTTCAGCTCCGATACCCTCTACTTCCCCAAACCATTTAACGTTATTCCCCACCATTGCCAAATTGATTTTATCCAACACCTCTTGATTGTCCTTGTATAGTTCAAAAATTGAATATCCCACCAAATTATCTGGTTTTATTCCTATTGCTTTTAGTTCACCCCGTGCCAAAGTAAATATACCCTTGTCATCTACTTCCCAAATAACTACAGGTACTTGATTAATTATTGTTTGTAAACGTACTTCACTCTTTTGCAGAGCATTTTTAGTCAACTCATGTTCTGCTTTTTCTTTGTTTAACTCTTCTGTTAACCGAGCCACATTTTGTTGTGAATTTTTCATAAAGCTATAGATTATTGATATTGATTTTAGGCAAATATAAATATATAGTAATCCTCTAATATATTTGTGTATAAAAATATTACCGCTTTTAGGGAATAGGGAACACTTAACTGGGAACAGATGGGAATTTACGCTTTTTTATCTACTTTTTGATTACCCGCAACCTATTTAGGATTGCTATAATATTTAAAAATGACTGAAAATACTATGAAAACAAAGATTTTCAGCTAAATTATTAAGATTGAAAATTAAAATCTTTATTTCAAATCTAGTCAGCTATGTACCATTCTATTTCACAGAAGTTAAAAGTCACAGATTCAGATTTTATCGACCGAAAACTTTTACACTACACTAATTTCATAGGATTACTTAATATTATAAGCAGGGAAACTATTTGTGAAATATTTAAAGTAAATTGGCATACCAAAGTATGTTTATTCTATAATGACTTACTTTATAATATAAGGTGGCTCAAATTAGTCAAATCCAAAAGTCCTGCCATTGGAGATTAGGGTTAATATAAACTTGAGACCGTATATCGTCTTTATCCCATGCCATGCTTAAAAAGCGAGTGCTAATTAGTGAGGTCTCCATTTCCTGCGGAAACGCTCCCCTAACAGAATGTAAGACGGACTCAAGAGATTGACTAGGAGTTGATAAATTTAGAATTTAGAATTTAGAATTTAGAATTTAGAGTTTAGGATTAAACTAAAAAAATATTACTTAATTTTGATTTTTATACAATTAAAAATTATATTATAGCTTTTTAAAATCAACTTTTTAAGCTTGCTTTATACTCAAAAATAAGATTCATAAAAGGATTTGAAAATATGTCTGATTCATTTACTGTAGAAATTAGCGATCGCATTTGTTCCCACATGAATGAAGACCATCAAAATGCGGTACTTTTGTATGCTCAAAAATTTGGTGGTTCTGCCAATGCTACAGCAGCAAAAATGCTTTCTATTGATGCTGAAGGTATGAATTTAACTGCTGAAGTTACTGGGGAAAGTTTACCTATAAGAGTTGAATTTGACCATACTTTAAAGGATGCTGAAGATGCTCATCATACTCTTATTGATATGTTGAAGCAAGCTCGTACTCAAAAATGAAATATGAGCAATTTTACGAAAGTAAAAAGTAAATAATTAAAAGTTAAGAGAGTTTTGCTGAAAAGTTTAACAAATCGGAATTTTAGGTAATTATTTCACGTAGTTACTCTGAAACTATTTGTGAGATTATTGAAGTGAAAGGTAGCTCTGAGGTTAGTATTTCCAGATTCTTGAAACTTGACTATTGCGTATAGAGAAATAGAGATGAATAAATTTTTGATTTGGAATTTATAATTATCTCCTCTTGATTTGTCGAGAGCACTCTCTCAAAATCTGGAGAAGGAAAAGAACGTTCCTCTCAGCTGAGTATTTCGATTCTACTGTTGGATATAGGGCAATAGAGATGAATAAATTTTCTGTTTTTGATTAAAATTTACCTTCTCTTGATTTGTCGAGAGCGATCGCTCCAGATATGGAGAAGGAAAAGCACCTTCCTCTGGGCTGACTATTTCCAGATTCTTGAAACTTGACTATTGCGTATAGAGCAATAGAGATGAATCAAATTTTGATTTGGAATTTATAAATTAGCTACTCTTGATTTATTTCAAGCACTCCAAAATCTGGAGAAAAAAAGTAGGTAGCTCTGAGGTTAGTATTTCTAGATTTTTGACTATTGCGTATGGAGCAATAGAGATGAATAAATTTTTGATTTGGAATTTGTAATTATCTCTTCTTGATCTGTCTAGAGCGATCGCTCCATATCTAGAGGAGAAAAAGCACGTTGCTCTGAGCTGAGTATTTCCCGTTCTGGAAATTCTACTGTTGCGTATAGAGTAATAGAGATGAATAAATTTTTGATTTGAAATTTATAAATTAGTTGCTTTTAATTTATATCGAACGCTCGATATAAATTTGACTAAAGAAGAGTAGGTTGCTCTGAGGTTGGTATTTCTTAAATCTGGAAACTCTGCTGTTGCCTATAGAGAAATAGAGATGAATAAATTTTTGATTTGAAATTTGTAATTATCTCCTCTTGATCTGTCTAGAGCGATCGCTCCAGATCTAGAGAAGAAAAAGCACGTTGCTCTGAGCTGAGTATTTCTAGACTCTGAAAATTCTACTGTTGCGGATAGAACAAGAGTCGTTTCATTTGCTGAAGCTCCCGGAGGCGGAGGATGAAAATTTTCTCTTTCTCATGCGGATAGTTTTTAGGCTCCTTAAAACGGCTTTCCTGAAACCTTTGTATTTCAAGAAAAAATACCAAATGGGTTCTGTACGCAATAGTCGGAAATTTTGACTACTCATCTCCTCTGGTGGGGTGCTTCATAAAATGAATTTATAATTTTCCCTACTCATTTCTTTTGGCGGGGTGCTTCATAAAATGAATCTATTATTGCTCCATACGCAATAGTCAAAAATTTTGACTACTCATCTCCTCTGGCGGAGTGCTTCATAAAATGAATTAATCATTGCTCCATACACAATAGTCAAAAATTTTGACTACTCATCTCCTCTGGCGGAGTGCTTCATAAAATGAATTAATCATTGCTCCATACACAATAGTCAAAAATTTTGACTAATCATCTCCTCTGGCGGAGTGCTTCATAAAATGAATTTATAATTTTCCCTACTCATCTCTTTTGGCTGGGTGCTTGAGAAAATGAATTTATAATTTTGACTACTCATTTCTTTTGGCGTGGGTGCTTGAGAAAATGAATTTATTATTGCTCCATACGCAATAGTCAAAATTTTTGACTACTCATTTCTTTTGGCGGAGTGCTTGAGAAAATGAATTTATAATTTTGACTACTCATTTCTTTTGGCGGAGTGCTTGAGAAAATGAATCTATTATTGCTCCATACGGAATAGTCAAAATTTTTGACTACTCATTTCTTTTGGCGGAGTGCTTGAGAAAATGAATTTATAATTTTGACT
Source organism: Okeania sp. SIO3I5 (assembly GCF_010672085.1). Taxonomy (GTDB): domain Bacteria; phylum Cyanobacteriota; class Cyanobacteriia; order Cyanobacteriales; family Microcoleaceae; genus Trichodesmium. The sequence goes on along the minus strand of NZ_JAAHHT010000044.1, from coordinate 16,611 downwards.
ACTCATTTCTTTTGGCGGAGTGCTTGAGAAAATGAATCTATTATTGCTCTATACGCAATAGTCAGAAATTTTGACTACTCATCTCCTCTCGTGGGGTGCTGGATAAAATGAATCTATAATTTTGATTACTCATCTCCTCTGGTGGGGGTGCTTCAGAAAATGAATTAATCATTGCTCTATACGCAATAGTCAGAAATTTTGACTACTCATCTCCTCTGGTGGGGGTGCTGGATAAAATGAATCTATTATTGCTCTATACGCAATAGTCAGAAATTTTGACCACCCACCTTCCCCAGTTCCCCACTCCCCATCTCCTCTAATTCAAAATAGACCCTCCCATCAACTTCTGATACCTCAATTCCAACTCCCTCCGTAACAGAGGCAAACTATTCAAACTTTCATCCTTCTCCATCACCCGAAAAGCAGCATCCCGCGCCAACTCCAAAACCTCCTGATCCTCAACCAAACTTGCCAAAGCAAAATCCGGCAACCCCGACTGCTTCGTTCCCAAAACCTGACCAGGACCCCGCAAACGCATATCCATCTCCGCAATAAAAAACCCATCCTGAGACTGCGCCAAAACATTCAAACGTTCCACAGCATCCGTCGAACCCGCGCCCCTCATCAACAAACAATAAGACTTATGAACACCACGCCCCACCCGTCCCCGCAACTGGTGTAACTGAGATAAACCAAACCTTTCCGCATTTTCAATCAACATTACCGTAGCATTCGGTACGTCTACCCCCACTTCCACCACAGTAGTAGAAACTAAAATCTGAGTTTCATTATCCCGAAAAGTATTAATAGCTTGGTCTTTTTCTGCACTGCTCATTCTGCCATGCAGCAAACCTATTTGAAACTCTGGAAAAACCTTTTCAGCTAACTTTTGATGTTCTTCCACCGCAGATTTTACATCCAACTTTTCGGACTCTTCAACTAAGGGTAAAACGATATAAACTTGTCTACCTTGAACAATTTCTCTGCGGATTAAATCATAAGCTTTTTTACGTTGCCTCCCAGTCAAAGTTGTGGTTTGAATAGGTTGCCTTCCTGGTGGAAGTTCGTCTATTTGACTAACATCTAAATCTCCATGTAATGTCAAAGCTAAAGTTCTAGGAATAGGAGTCGCTGTCATTGCCAAAAAGTGAGGAGATTCTCCTTTTTGTTGTAACTTTGCTCTTTGTTGAACCCCAAATCTATGTTGTTCATCTATTACTACTAAACCTAATTTATGAAAATTTACTGCATCTTGAATTAGAGCATGAGTACCGACTAAAACTGGTAATTCTCCAGTCTCAAGTTGAGCATGAATTTCTCGGCGTTTTGCTACTTTTGTTGAACCTGTTAATAATTCAACAGGCAAATGTAAGAGATTAAACCAACTAACTAATTTACGATAATGTTGTTCTGCCAATACTTCTGTCGGCGCCATTAAAGCAGCTTGATAACCAACTTGAATTGCTGCCAACATAGCAACTACTGCTACTACCGTTTTTCCAGCTCCCACATCTCCTTGTACTAATCTTTTCATTGGTTCAGGTTTTTGTAAGTCGCTAAGAATTTCATTAACTACTCTTTTTTGAGCATTAGTTAATTGAAATGGCAGTAGTTCGTATAATTTATTAATCAGTGTTCCAGTGACAGGTAAAGCTATTCCTGTTTCTATTTTTGTTTGTACTTGCCGACGTTTTAATAAACCTAATTGTAGATAGAAAAATTCATCAAAAACTAAACGCCGACGAGCTGCTGCTAAACAATCTCTATCTATAGGAAAATGAATATTTTTAATAGCATTTTTTAAATCTATTAATTGATATTGATTCAGAAAATTTTCTGGCAATGTATCTGATAGTTTTTCTGTTGTTGGTAAAACTGTAAATATTGCTCGTCTGACAACATCTGCCCCTACTCCATCTGTTAAAGGATAAACTGGTACTAAACGACCAATTTTCATAGATTCAATTTGACCACCTTCACTATCGAGAACTTCTATTTCTGGGTTATCTAAATTTTTGCCATATTTGCTTTCTTTAACTAAACCTGAAGCAGCAACAGTTGCACCGACTGGATAGAATTTTTTTTGCATCATTTGCCAACCCTTATTACTAAATCTAGGTCCGGCAAAAAAGCGACTAATTTTGATTTGCCCAGTAGCATCTGTGAGGGTAATTTCGAGAATAGTTAACTTCTTATTTTTAGGACTAGAAAAACAATTAAACCTTTTAATTCTACCAATAATAGTAACAGTTTCTCCCGGTTCCAAATCACGAATATTTACTTGACGAGCATAATCTATATGGTCTCTTGGATAATAATAAAGTAAATCTCTAACCGTAAATAATCCTAAACTTGCTAGGCGGTCACTATTTTTAATTCCGATACCTTTTACTTCTTTTAGTGGTTGTTGTAGTTCTAAGTTATTGGTATTTTTTTGGGAAAAGTTTGAAGTATTTTTATTGATTTTGGCAGTTACTTCGACTGGATGTACTTCTGATATATTTTGCTCTTTTTGTTTTTTACATAAAGACTGCATTTGATTGAGAAAATCCTGAGTTTTTTCTAGTAAAGATTGTCGTTCTTCTCTAGTCATTTCTGGATAGGAAGCAAATTTTTTAGATAGTTCCTGAAATTGATTTTGATAAGCTTTTAATATTATTGGTGGTTGACTTAAACTAATGCTCAAAAAGTCATTAAATATATATTGTTTGCCTTGGATATTTTGAAATCCACGGTCTGTTTCTACTGATAAAGCTTTTTTGAGTCTTTCCCAGTCTATGGTTTCTTTTTCATTATTCATACAGCGCTTTTCGTTGTTATGAGGTACAAAATTTTAGGTTTGAGGGAACAGGGAACAGGGAACAGAAAAGAAGAAAAAAAACTGTATCTCATAGCTTTGGCAACTGCTGTAACATTTTATTTTAGAGATTATTTATTTAATACCTTATATAAAATTTACACGAGTTTTCTGCTTGATGAAATACATATACTAAATAGATGGCAAAATTTACCGTAGGGGTTTGGTCTCTAAACCCTACACACAGTAAATTATAATTCTTAATTATCCATTATTCATTATTTTACCGAAAAATCAAGGTTTAAAGTCTGCCTTTTCCTGGAGCAACCAGAACAAATTTTCCTTTAATTCAATCTTCTTTATTTTTCGGAGAGGTAATTCTCAGTTATCAATTATCTCTGATTAATTATTTTACTGAAAAATCCAGTTTTCAAGTTTCTCTTTCCCTGAATAAACCAGCCAAAATTTTCCTTTCATTCATTGAAAACAACGTTCTAGATAAATTTTAGCTACTCGATCTTCAGGATTTTTACTCAGACAATCTTGAAAGAGTTCAGAAGCTTGATTAAATTTTCCTTGATGATAATATACCATTGCTTTTTCAAATTTATGTTTGGTGATTTTTTTAGCTTCTAAAAATTCAGATTGGTCGGCATCAAACACTTCAAAAAATGTCACCATTTCTGTTTTTCCTTTTACCCGAACTCTATCAATTAAACGAAAAGAATATTTTAGAGGATTTTCTAATAACTCAATAGTGGAGTTACTAACTAATAAAGATACATTATAGACTTTAGTTAATTGTTCTAAACGGGATGCTAAATTTACCGTATCGCCAACTACTGTACCATCAATTCTTTTGGAACCTCCTACTGTACCTAAAACTACATCTCCTGTATTAATACCAATGCCAATTTTTAATGGTTGTCTGTCTGGTTTTTGCCTAGTTTTATTATATTCAGTTAGTCGTTTTAACATAGAAATAGCTGCTTGAACAGCATCATCAGTTTTACCTGCAAATAGCGCCATTATAGCATCACCAATATATTTATCAATAAAACCATTATTTTCAATTATTGCTGGTTCCATGCTAGAGAGATAAGCATTAATAAATCTAATACTATCTTCTGAACTCATAGCTTCTAAAAGAGTGGTGAAGTTACGAATATCAGCAAATAAAACTGACATTTCCAGTTGTGTACTATCTCCTAATTTTACATCTGTAATATTTTTATATCCCATCAATGATATAAATTGTTCTGGTACAAATTTAGTAGCAGCATTAGTTAATTGTAATTCATTATATAGAGATTTTTGTAAGTCAAGATTAGCTTGAAGTAGTTCCCTATTTATTTTCTCTAATTCAGCATTTTTTTTACCTATCTCCTGCTTCCTAAAATAACTATTTAAGGCTTATTTTACTGTTAATTTTAAGTCGTGTGATTCCCAAGGTTTAGGAATATAACGATATAAATTTGCATAGTTAATCGCATTTCCTACTCCTGTCACATCTGCTTGTCCAGTCAGCATTATTTTTAAAGTTTCAGGATCTAGAGAATGAATCTTTTGTAGTAGTTCATCTCCCTTCATTTCTGGCATAATATAGTCAGCAATAACTATTGGTATTTCATAATTATCTTCCTTTAACTCCATAAATACTTCTAGAGCTTCTTCACCACTTTGAGCAAATTCAATTAAATAATTATCTCCTAAATTTCCTTCCAATTCTATACGCAGACTATCTAGAATCATCGGTTCATCATCGACACAAATAATAGCAATTTGATTCATAAAATTTTTTTTCAAAGAGATTCTTTATCAAATAAATATAAAAACCTACATTAAAATGTAGAAAAATTTTTGATAAATACTTTTATATACTGAGGCTTTAATTAGTATCAATTTGTGCTTTTTCAATAGTTGATACTAATTCCTGATGGTTCCAGGGTTTAGTTAAGTAACAATATAAATTTGCTTCTTTTTTAACTCGTTCAACAGATACTATATCTGCTTGCCCTGTCAACATTACTGTAATAATTTGAGGATATTTATTATGAACTCGAATCAAAAATTCATCTCCCTTAATTCCGGGGATTAACCAATCAGAAACTATGGCAAAAATATTGGTTCCTGCTTCTTCTAGTTCGTCAATAATTTCGAGAGCTTCATCTGCTGTTTCTGCAAATTCATAAATATATTTATTTTCAAAAGCTTCTCAAAGTTCTGTTTCTCAACTTTTTCAAATTGATAAATCATCATCTACACAAATAATTGCCATTAAACTCATTTTAATTTTTCTCCATTTTAACTATCTATCAGCTTTTTTAATTAATTGATAATGAATAATCACAACTATCTCTAATTTTAAATTCTTAATTTTAAATTCTTAATTTTAAATTCTCAAGTCTCAATTCTTAATTCTCAATTCAAAAATTCATCTCCCTTAATTCCGGGGATTAACCAATCAGAAACTATGGCAAAAATATTGGTTCCTGCTTCTTCTAGTTCGTCAATAATTTCGAGAGCTTCATCTGCTGTTTCTGCAAATTCATAAATATATTTATTTTCAAAAGCTTCTCAAAGTTCTGTTTCTCAACTTTTTCAAATTGATAAATCATCATCTACACAAATAATTGCCATTAAACTCATTTTAATTTTTCTCCATTTTAACTATCTATCAGCTTTTTTAATTAATTGATAATGAATAATCACAACTATCTCTAATTTTAAATTCTTAATTTTAAATTCTTAATTTTAAATTCTCAAGTCTCAATTCT
>NZ_JAAHHT010000044.1:0-10937 GCF_010672085.1 Okeania sp. SIO3I5 | reverse complement strand
TTAATTTTTCTCCATTTTAACTATCTATCAGCTTTTTTAATTAATTGATAATGAATAATCACAACTATCTCTAATTTTAAATTCTTAATTTTAAATTCTTAATTTTAAATTCTCAAGTCTCAATTCTCAATTCTCAATTCTCAATTCTTAATTCTCAATTCTTAATTCTCCATTGGTAAATATACAGTAAAAGTAGTTTCCCCAGGCACAGAATTTACCTCTATTTTTCCTTCATGTTTTTCAATGATTTTTCTGACAATATCTAAACCTAAACCACTGCCTTCTCCTGCTGGTTTTGTTGTAAAAAATGGTTGAAATATTTTCGACATAATTTCAGGAGGTATTGCCTTGCCACTATCAATAATGCTCACCCTAATATAACTATCTAACTGAGTTGCTTCAATAGTTAAACTACCATCATATTCCATTGCTTGTAAAGCGTTGTGAATTAAATTTGTCCAAATTTGATTTAACTCATCAGGATAACATTGAATAAAAGGCAAAGAACTATCAAACTTTCTGATAACTTCTACACCATGCTTAATCTTATTATGGTACAAACTTAAGACTTTTTCAACTCCTTCCAAAATATTAGCTTTTACTTTCTCCCCAGTAGAGTCATAACGAGCATAATTTTTCAGAGCAAACACTACTTTTGCCGCCCTTTCTGCAGCAGTACGAATAGTTTTGCTACTGGTTTGAACATTGGCAAATTGATAATCAATTTTGAGAATTTCTTCACTGTTTTTATCCTTTAATAAAGGTAAAAATTCAGTCAAACTATCATAAACTCCTACCCCTGCTAAATAGTTAGCCATAATTGTAGCTTTATCAATTGAATTTGCCTGAAGTTGACTAACTAAATTTCTTTTAATTTGCCGTTGCTCTCTAGTAGATAAAGAAATACCTGCATTGTTTGATTTTTTTAAGAGAGCAAAAAAGTTTTCCTGTCGCTCCGGAGAAAGTTCTTTGAAAAAAATAGGAAGTTTTTCTAAATAAACTTCCCAAAAATTAGCAATACTATTAATTGAAGAATTAATCGCACCCAAAGGAGTATTGATCTCGTGAGCTATACCCGCTATTAGTTGTCCGAGAGCCACCATTTTTTCTGATTGAATTAACTCTTGTTGAGCAGTTTGTAGTTGTTCTAAAGTAGTAGCCAACTCCTGATTTTTTTGAAGTAAATTTGATTCTGCTTGGAGGCGATCGCGAGATTCCATAGCTAAGGAAGTCATGTATGCTAAATAACTGCCAAAATTCTGTTCTTCAACTTCCCAATCTCTATGATTTTCTTGATGTTCTAGACAAATCACACCAATTATTTTTCCCTTAAAATTAATCGGAATATTTAAGGTAGCACTAACCGATATAGGAGCCAAATAATCTAGAGCTGTTCCTGGAGTATCAGAGTGAATATCAAGATTCTGACTATAATTTTTATCTTGATGATTAACATTTTGAAATAACAGCGGAAAACCACCAGTAAAAAATTGATTTTCCTGACTATGTTGTGCAGCAGATAATTGATATAAATCTGCACATTTCAGCTCAAACTTATCCTCACTATAAAACCACACACTTGTTTTTTCCACATCCAGAATATGACTTCCTAATTCAGTTATTTCTTGTAAAGCAGTCTCCAAATTTCCTTCATATAAATTTTTACTCTTAGCTAGCTTTAACAATCCCGTCTGTTGTTTTTTTAGACGATTTCCCCTAGCTTCCATTTTTTATTCCGCTGCAATTCTTTCTTGAATTTGTGTTTTTAAAGAAGCATTTGTTTCGACTAATTCAGCAGTGCGTAAACGTAATCCTTCAGTAGCTTCCTGAACCCGATTTTCTAAATCATCATAAGCATGATTGCGAGCTATTTCTGCTTTTTGTCGTAATAATTATGAAGTAGCTCTTTCTGCAAAAACTTGCACCATTACCATAGCATTTTCTTCATTAACTAAAAGTTGATTATTAATCACACATAACGTCCCTATTGCCTGCCGATTTTCATCTAATAACGGTACTCCTAAATAACATTGAGCTTTGTTGTTACCGAAAAAATAACACTGTGGAAAATATTCTTTTAAATTATCTGGGTAGTATGATAATTTTCTGGTGTTAATAACAGTTTTAAAAGGTGTATTTAAAAAATTAAATTCAATATTATCTCTGATTTTTCCCTCTCCCCAAATAGCCAAAGTTTTTAAATTGAAAGAGTCTTCAACTATTTCACAAACAAACACATAACTAACATCTAAAGCTTTCCCTAAATTCTCAACTAAAGCCGGAAAAAATTCTTCTCCTGTCACAGAAGAAGTTGCCATGACAATATTTTGTAATATCTGTTCTGCGTGTTGACGTTCTAATATTTGATGCTGTAATTCTTGGTTAACTGCTTCTAATTGTTCCGGTGTTTTTAGAGCTAGAAACTGAGGCAAAAGAGTAGCCATTTGTAAAGCTGTAAAACAAGAAACTCAAGCAGTCATTGCCTGCTCCACCCCAGAAAGCCAATAAGCAGGATACCACAATGTCCAAACCTCTAATAAGTGACCTATTCCACACAAAATAATAAATGCTCCAAATAAAGCAAATACTCCTAAAAATGGAATTTCTTTTTTACGTTTGCAGAGAAAATACACCAACATTGCTCGTATAGAAAAATAAGCAAGGGCAATGAGTAAATCGCTCAAAAGATGGAGCCACACTAATGAAGTTTGCCATAGGTAACAATTACCATGAGGCATATATTGACTTGGTGAAAATATAGATTTCAATACTTCCCACATTTTTGTTATCTTATGTTTTTGTTTTAGAGAACAGGAAAAAAAATAGAATAAAAATAACTATTTCCCTCCTTCTTCCTTCTTTCTAACACAAAACAAAAAAAACAAAGGATTTTATATCTTTGCTATTACAGCAGATTCTATTTTAGTTAGGTACGCTGACTGAGAGAATTTAATTATTAAGTCTGTACTTTTTATGCTTGGAATTTGCTGTAAATCTATTGTCCCCTTCTTCTTATTTCTTAACCGAAAAAGAAAGGTATAAACCCTCTCCTTTAAAGAAGGAAAATGCTAGGATATTTCTTTAATTTTCAATCCTCTCGTTTTTAATAATACTATGCATGAAAAAAGAATGTTACGAATAGTAAGAGCGATAAAAATAATTTTCAGGAGACATCCATTTGACAAAAAAGATGATTTATATCATGTTCGGTTGAATACTTATAAATAATTATCAAGGAGTCAGGAGTCGTAGGGACGAACGGCCGTTCGCCCGTACAGGAGTCAGAATTACTGGAGAAAGGAGTCAGGAGTCAGAAGTCAGAATTGCTGGAGAAAGGAGTCAGGAGAAAAGTAGAAGTGTAATATCTTTTCCCTACTCTCAAAGCTGAAATTTTATTTATAACTGATTATCCGAACATGATTTTACGACCTAAAAAGTGGTATTGAAGCAATTCCGATAAGACTCCTGACTCCTGACTCAAACAAAAATCCCCCAATTATTTGTAGCAAACATTTATCAAAATGGTATAAGAGGTAATTATCAATTATTAATTATTAAGGTTCTTCTAGACTGGTTATAGCTTTTTAGTAGTTTAAATAGGGTTTGCTGAAAAAGTCTTGTGGTAGGGGTAGGAGTCAGTCGTCGTAGGGGCGAATGGCCATTCGCCCGTACAGGAGTTAGGGGAATTTAGAGAAGGTAGGTTTAAGAATTGTTCGTCAATTTTTCTGTCTTTATCTGCCCAAAATACTAAATTTTTGAAGCTAAAAAACCTAAAAGCTTGGATTTTTTCAAGATATAAAAAGCCTGAAACTTTGACCTGAAAAGGATTTAATATTTAATCAGCAAACCCTAAATAAACTTAACCCCTTAAATAGCAGAGGATTTAATCTTTAGGAAAATTGATTGTTATTAGAATCGCTTTTTTTGTATAACCATAATCCGTGCATAATAATCGTTATAGAGTTCCTAAGTGTAGTAATTCATAGCTACCCTAGAAGAACCTTAATTATTAATTATTAATTATTAATTATTAATTATTCCTCATACCAACTAGAACGCCACGCTGACTCAGCTTCCATTACAGCTAATTCCCGTTGCTTTTTATGGTATTCTCGTTCCAGTTGACTGAGCTTTCCTAAAAGACTACGAATTTTATTACGCCAACCTGTGACATTAATATCAGTAAATTCTATTTCAGATAATCGCAAATTTATTGCTGTGATTCGAGTCACCTTAGTATCATCATCATCATCTAAATTTTCTGCTTCAATCAACAAATTTAATATATTAGGTTTCCCACCTACAGGAGTATCTCCTGATTCCATCTTTGTTGCAGCTTCTAAAACTTTTTCTGGTATTTTTTTAGGTAGTATTTCTACTCTCTGAAGTATACAATTTGTCTGATGAGAAAGTTCTTTGAGAATTTTGGGTATTTGCTTTTCTATATTTTCTTGCCAAGGTCTTAATAAATCAATATTCTCCAATTTACCAACAATACTTTCTGGAGAACTTTTCATTTTTTCTGCCTCAGTTTTATCGAGGGTTTCTCCAGTTCCAGTGGCAACCTCTTCCTCCTGAGAATTTGTTGTAAGTTGTGAAGATATTTCAGTCAATAATTCAGAAGCATCAAATTCTATAACTTCTTTTTCCTTCTCTTCTTCATTCAGAAGACTCATTATTAATTCTGCGGCAGAAGTCTCATCCGATTTTTCTTCAAACTTTGGCTCTTGGTTCAATAATTCTTGTAATTCTTGAACTGCCAATTTAGATTTTTCTCGCAGTTCTTGCTGCATTTTTTGTCGCTGAGAAAATGATAAATTCAGAAATGCTTCTGGGTATGCCTGAGTACAAATATGATAACTAGCAAAAATTAACTGTTGGCGCATCCCTTGCCCCAAAACTTGTAAATAGCCTTGATATGTACTATAAAATTCCTTGGCAATATCAGCGATCGCCTCTTCAATTCTTTTCAAATCTTGTCCTATTTTTTTAATTTCTCCCACTACACCCAAATATATCTATACAATTTTGAATTTTGAATTTAAGTAAGTATTCAGCTATTAACCATCAGCTCTCAGCAATAATACCCTGTGCTTAAAGACGGAGTTTAAATGAATATAGACTTTGGAGCTAACTTTTGTAGTAAGATTTTTCGTTTCTCAATTAAATATTGCTTTTAGTGAGTGATAAAAGCAATAGTTGATAGCTAACGGCTGAATACTTACGAATTTAAGATGTAGAATTTAGTAATTTAGGGTAATTGAAATTTATAATTTAAGGTAAATTTACCAATTCTGAATTTTAAATTCTATAAGGTAAATTTACCAATTTTAAACTCAGAATTCAGAATTCTAAATTCTCAACTCTAAATTCTTACTTACTTCCAGTTTGTGCTGCCACTTCTTCAGCAAAATTACTTTCTTTTTTCTCAATACCTTCTCCTAAAACAAACCGAATAAAACGACGTACTTGTACTTTTTCACCTAACTGAGCGCTAGTTTCCTTAATCAACTCTTCTACTGACTTATTTTGGTCACGAATAAAAGGCTGATCCATCAAAGTTAATTCTTTTAACCGCTTGTCTATTCTACCTTGAACTATTTTTTCCCTAATATTTTCCGGTTTATTGCTCAGGTCTTCTCTACCCATTTCTATAGATTTTTCACCTTCTACAAATTCAGTCGGAATATCATCAACAGACACATATTCTACCTGTGGACAAGCAGCTATTTGCATCGCAACATTCTTGACTAATTCTTTGAATGCCTCATTCCTGGCCACAAAATCTGTTTGACAGTTTACTTCTACTAAAACACCAATTCTGCCACCTGTATGAATATAACTCTCAACCAGTCCCTCTGCTGCGACTTTACCCTCAAGTTTTCCAGCAGAAGCAATACCTTTTTGTCTCAGCCATTCTGTAGCTTTAGTAATATCCCCATCAGTTTCTTTGAGGGCTTTTTTGCAGTCCATCATACCAGCGCCTGTTTGTTCGCGCAACTCTTTAACCAATTTTGCAGATATTTCCGCCATCTTTCATTATTTCCTTTACTTGCAGTACAATTTTATTTATTATTATAGGGTTGTCGCTAAAGATTTTGAAAAAATCTTCCATATACCAGAGATAGAAATTAGTGAAGTAGCAAATAGGTAAGGAGCCATCTAAAAAATAACCTGAACAGTTTTTTTTAATAAAAGCTATATTTCACAACCTATTTCAGATAAAATTTGTACAACTTAATTTTTACTGAATAATTAAGAATTAAGAATTATTCAGCTTTATTAGCCTTACCTTTTAAGGGGAGACTAATAAATTCTTTCCTTGAGCATCAATCCTCTCCCTAAAAGAGCAGGGCTATTTTATTCTAGAATAAAGTGACAATTTTACTCTTTGTTTAGAGATTGGTTGATATAAACTTCAATTCTTGAAAAGGCATATTTTCGTCCTTTGCACAAAAAGTCAGAAATTAGAACAAAATAGCCCTGCTAAAAGGGAGAGGTAATATCCATTATCCATTAATGAAACGATGCCTAAAAGAGCTTGTTTGTTGGTTTTGGTAATTTAGTAGTTTAGTTGATTTTTTGATCGAAGGAGTCCTCCATTTCATCCTGATAATTTATAGCAGTCGAAGCAAAGATTAGGACATAGACTGATGATGAATCTTATAGTAGGAAACACTTTTCCAACTGTTCCCTGTTCCCTGTTCCCTGTTCCCTGCAATACTGATTATATTGGCATTAATTAGTAAATCAAGAGATAAATCTCTGGGGAACAAAGAAACCAAATAAATCTTTGAGCTTACTTATCAACTTTCTCTTTCTCTAATCCTAACAATTCATCCCACAAATATGCAGTAGTAATAGTAATATAAAGGAATCCGACAATCGTGTTCCCACCATGCTGGATTTTGTTTAAGCCATTCTATAGCCTTATTTATATCGCCATTAGTTTTTTTCAGGGCTTTTTTACAATCCATCATACCTCTACCTGTCTTTTTCCGTAATTCATAAACTAAGTTTGCAGATATTTGCACTATCTTTCTTTCAGTTTTTTCTCCTACTTCTTCAGAAAAATTACTCTCTTGTTCCTCAACATCTTCTCCTACTTCTTCAGAAAAGTTACTCTCTTGTTCCTCAACATTTTCTCCTACAAAAAATCTTATAAAATGAAGTAATTGAATATTTGCACCTAACTTAGCGCTAGTTTCTTTAATCAACTCTTCCAATGTCTGATTTTTGTCTCCAATAAAAGGTTGATCCAACATAGCTAATTTTTTTAACCGCTTCTCTATTCGACATTGAACTATTTTTTCCTTAATATTTTCCGGTTTATTCCTCAAGTCTTCTTTAGCCATTTCTATAGACTTTTCACTTTCTATAAATTCAGTGGGAATATCATCAACTGACAAATATTCTATATGTGGACAAGAAGCTATTTGCATCGCAACATTCTTGATTAGTTCTTTTAATTCACTCTTCTGGGTAAGAAAATCTCTTTGAAAACTTAATTCTAATAAAACACCAATTCTGCTACCCGTATGAATATAACTCTCAACCAGTCCTTCTGCTTCTACCTTACCTTCATTATTTATAGTAGCAGGAATACCTTTTTCCTTAAGCCATTCTATAGCTTCATTAATATCCCGATCAGTTTCTTTGAGGAATTTTTTGCAGTCTATTATATATACGCTTGTTTTTTCCTTCAATTCTTTAACTAACTTTTCAGATATTGCCCCCATTTCTTTTCCTATTTTAGTTTCCTAACTTTCAGGTAGGATTTTTAAAAAAAATATACCCTTTAATTTATCTCTAAAAACCCTACCTCTGCTACTCAACAATATTACTTGAGTTGATTATTCTTCCTCATTATTTTCTTCTGATGATTCATCTTCATCCACATCCATCTCATCTAACTCAAAATCTCCTTCAGCACCCTCATAATCATCTTCGTATTCTTCATAATCCTCATAGTCCTCTTCATAGTCTGTTTCTAATTGACCATGACGACCTTCATAAATAGCATCAGCCAACTTACCCACTATAAGTTTAATTGACCGAATAGCATCATCATTTGCTGGAATAGGAATATCTACTTGAGTAGGGTCACAATTAGTATCTAATAAAGAAATAATAGGAATATCTAACTTCTGACATTCTTGAACAGCATTATACTCTCGTCGCTGATCTACCATAATTACCCCATCTGGAAGGCGACGCATATTTTTAATCCCACCCAGATATTTTTGTAGTTTAGCCATTTCACGTCGAAGAACAGAAGCTTCTTTTTTGGGCAACAAATCTAGTCCCCCATTGTCCTCACGACGCTCTAGATCTTTCAATCTTTCTACACGAGTCTTAATAGTAGTCCAGTTAGTCAGCATTCCACCTAACCAGCGTTGGTTAATATAATAACCTCCGCATCTAGTAGCTTCTTGAGCAATAATACCAGCAGCTTGACGCTTAGTACCAACAAATAAAAATTTTTTTCCTTGTTCTGAAGCAGTTCTAATATAAGAATAAGCCTCATCCATTAATTGAGCTGTTTGAACCAAATCAATAATATGAACCCCATTACGCTCAGTAAAAATATACTGGGACATTCTTGGGTTCCAACGACGAGTCTGATGTCCAAAGTGGACTCCTGACTCTAGCAATTGAGCCAAACTAACAACTGGCATATTTTAATCTCCTATTCGGGTTAATCCTCCATCCAAGCGCATTCCCACAAATTAAAAATCTGTAGAACACCCGATTACCCAGATGTGCGATTTTAGACAACTTTTCTAGCTTATCATATCTAACACCCATTTTGAATCTACGATTAGGAGTTGGGAAGTTGGGGAATAGGGAAGTTTTGGAGTCAGGGAGTCAGGGGGGATTTTTTAATCTTTTTCCTGTATTGCTTTTTCCCAGGGACATCCTAACTCAAAAATTTAATCAAGGCCAAGATACTAAATAGGTTATGTAGTAGTTATATTTGAGTAAATTAGGAAAAGCTAGATTTTTTGGAATTCTCAATTCTCAATTCTGAATTCTCAATTTTATTTTAGTTTGTGTAGAAAATCTTGATTTCTTGCCTACTGCTTATTGTCTATTGACTCTTAGCTCAAATCATAATTTTTGTACTTCATTAAATTAGGAAAAGCTAGATTTTTGGAATTCTCAATTCTCAATTCTGAATTCTCAATTATATTTTAGTTTGTGTAGAAAATCTTGATTTATTGCCTACTGCTTATTGTTTATTGACTTATTGTTTATTGACTCTTAGCTAAAAGAGTAATTTTTGTACTTCATTAAATTTAGGAAAAGCTAGATTTTTGGAATTCTCAATTCTCAATTCTGAATTCTCAATTATATTTTAGTTTGTGTAGAAAATCTTGATTTATTGCCTACTGCTTATTGTTTATTGACTCTTAGGTAAAAGAGTAATTTTTGTACTTCATTAAATTAGGAAAAGCTAGATTTTTTGGAATTCTCAATTTTATTTTAGTTTGTCTAGAAAATCTTGATTTATTGCCTACTGCTTATTGTCTATTTATTGTCTATTGACTCTTAGCTCAAATCATAATTTTTGTACTTCATTAAATTAGGAAAAGCTAGATTTTTTGGAATTCTCAATTCTCAATTCTGAATTTTCAATTCTATTTTAGTTTGTCTAGAAAATCTTGATTTCTTGCCTACTGCTTATTGTCTATTGACTCTTAGCTCAAATCATAATTTTTGTACTTCATTAAATTAGGAAAAGCTAGATTTTTTGGAATTCTCAATTCTTAATTCTCAATTCTTTTTTAGTTTGCGTAGAAAATCTTGATTTATTGCCTACTGCTTAAAATTAGGAAAAACTATAATTATTAATTATTAATTGTTAATTATTAATTATTTCAAGGATGTATTTGCCCTAATATTATTTTTAGGCGATCATAATCATCTCTGAGCAAAACACTCATACTTCTACCTGCTTGAACTAACCAATCACGATCTGCTTTTCTAAGTTGATAAATTTCCCGAATAGTAGCTGCAACTAAAGCATCAACAGGAGCATTAACTAACAGTAATAATGTCCGCAAGAAATCTAACTTTTCACTAAACCTAATTATTTCCTCTGGTTCACATAAATAAACTGCTTGATGAATTTGAGGAGGACGAGGTGGAATATACTGATAAATTATAGAATTTCCTGCTTTAGAACCATTCAAATTTTCTGGAGAAGAAAAACCCACTATTGCTGCTCGAAACTCTGTCTTCAACATAGCAAAAATTTGTGGTTGTTGCTCCCGTAATTCAGACAAAGACATTCCTAAAGCTCTAGCTCTATGTACCGAGTCAATAGGTAAAGTCGTAGCATAATAAACCACCCCATAAATCTGATTTCCTGATTGTTCATCTTTCGACTTTACCCAAGTACCAAAAGCAGGCATCATAGGAAAATCTAACTCTTCTGGTTCTAAACACTGAGCTAAAAATTCTGTAGTTGCCGTTTCTATGACTTCAGCTATGTAATTATTCTGACGATTTGTATTAGCAAACTGAGGTAAAGGAAGACGCATAATTCAGTTATCAGTTATCAGTTATCAGTAAACTATTCGGTATTTTGTTTAAAGGAACGCCTACTATTTAACAAGGGTTTCAGCTAGAAAAATTTCAAGTTTATCAAGTTTAAATGCACTACAGCTTACCTTCTACTTAAGCAGGATACTTGAAATTATGAATTTTCTTTTCTATCCCCTTCAAAAGGAAAGATTTAAACCTTATTTATTCGTCATTAATTAAGTGCGAATCATATCTATTTCCCATCCTTTGTTGGGGAAAAACTCCTTTCTATCCAGGACTATTTTATTCTAGAATCAAGTGACAATTTTACTAGCTTTTAGAGATTGGTTAATATAGCCTTCAATCTTTGAAAAAGCATATTTTCGTTAATCTACAAAAAGTCATAA
>NZ_JAAHHT010000439.1 GCF_010672085.1 Okeania sp. SIO3I5 | reverse complement strand
ACTCTTGTATTCAACCGGATTTGATATTACTCCTTACTCCTTACTCCTTACTCCTTACTCATTACTCATTACTCATTACTCATTACTCCTCAGTAATACGATAACTAATTACCCGGATTCTATATGAGGTGAAGCGTGGTCGTACTAATCCTGTCTTAGAAAGATTGGGCGAACTTTACGATCGCGAGAAATTATCAGGTAAACCTGTTAAGAAAATCAGAGCTAAAATTAGGTCTAAGGCTGCTGAGGTTTTGTATAAGAAGCTAGTGGAGAGATTGTTATGAGTAAGACTGATATTGATTGGACGCAGTATACCTGGAATGTTGTTACGGGATGCACTAAAGTTAGTCGTTGGTGCTTGCATTGTTATGCTGAAAGATTTGCCAACAGATTTAAAAGCTTGTATCCCAATGGGTTCCAAGAGGTTACCTGTCATCCAGGGAGATTATCGCTTCCTCTTAAGATGAAAAAGTCACAGGAGATTTTTGTTAATTCGATGTCGGACTTATTCCACGAAGAAGTACCTGACGCGTTTTTACTTCGCGTATTCTCTGTGATTAAGCAAACTCCACGGCATATCTATCAAGTATTGACTAAACGTCTTGAACGAATGCAAGAGTTTATGTCAAAACTGTGGTTTGAGGATGACGTCGCTTTACATTGGGGAGACAGAACTCCTTATGAAGGTTTAGAAAATCTTTGGTTGGGGGTGTCTGTTGAGGCGACAGATGTTGCCAGTCGTATTGATCGGCTTCGAGAAACTCCGGCAAAAGTTAGATTTTTGTCATGTGAACCTTTGCTTGAAAGTTTGAATGAAATTGATCTAACGACTGGGATTGACTGGGTAATAGTTGGTGGTGAGTCTGGTCTTTATTGTCGTCCTATAGAAAGAGAGTGGGTAGAAGAAATTTATCAGCGGTGCATTACTACTAATACTCCTTTTTTCTTTAAGCAATGGGGCGGTTTTAGACCTAAAACAAATGGGAGGTTGTTTCATGGGAGAGAATGGAATCAAAAACCTTTGTCGGCATAAATAGATCATTTATTCCAAATATGATTTTTTTTAAATTACTCTCGAGTGATGTGAATAGTCACATCTATTTGTTCCCCTGGTTTAATATTGGCCAGAGATTGAGTGAAAATATTATCGCGCTGTTGTTCGAGGAGTCCGGCAGCACGCCCCTCTTGTTTGGCTTTTTGATAGATTTGTTTTGCCTCTTCCCGTTTTTTGATATTGCCTTTGATTAGGCGATCGCAGATTTTTATTTCCATATAGTTTTTGCAATTTTTCGATGATATAGAATCTGGTACAGTGCGGGCATCTTGCCTGCCAGAGTGTACTTCACGGGCAACGGAAAGCGCTGTAATTATCCATTATATCATGTCCGGTTGAATACTTACAATGCATGAGGAAGTAAGGCAGGAGGCACTTATGCTGGAGACAGAAGGATTTCTTCCAATTACGACTTAGATTCTATACACGCTCCGATGCTACCGGACATGATATTATCCATTATTAGGAGAGACTTTAAACCGAGTTCTTGGAATAACCATTGCTAGCAATGGCTATCAGCAATCCCAAAGTTAGAAACTCGCGAGACTGAGCTGTATGTGCTGTAAGCTTTTATCAGTAATATTTTCATTCTTGAAAGTAAATCTTTTTTTAGAATAACTTTGTACTCTCCAGTTAATTATCAATTATCAATTATCAATTATCCATTATCCATTATCCATTGGTTATATAGTTTTCGCAATTTATCTATTGAGGAAACTTGGGGAATTTGAGATACTATTGTCTCTAATAATTTCACATCATCTATTTTTGAAATATCTGATAAAATCCCCACATATTCATCACCAAACTTGAGTTTTAATCCCATTTCAATTGCTAATAATAACCCCTGTTTAATTTGAGCATCTTTTAGAGATATCTCAGCATCTTTTTGGGAGATTTGAGCATCTTTTAGAGATATCTCAGCATCTTTTTGGGAGATTTTCAGATTTTTTTCTACTGCTATTTCATCTCCTGTTTTAATTAGATTCCCATCAGCATAGCACCAACGCAACCAAGTACCATTAACATTTTCAAATACACCATTCCATAGAGTTAATCCCAAATTAACATGAGCAAACCAAGCATCACTTTTAGGAATATAAGAATTAACTTGTAGTTGAAATACTTGCAGTACAGTTTGACTAATTTTTTGCAATGGATCGTAGACAACATAATAAGGAATTCCTAACTTTGCATAGTCCGTTAATTTACTTCCTAATTCATTGCCTGGAGTCGGAGAAACAATTTCTATTACGACATCTGGTGCTTTGCCAAATTCCCAGAATAAATAAGAGCGAACATTACGTTTCCACCATTCTTTCTCACCAACAATATTCAAACTTAAAAAAACATCAGGTACAATTCCTGAATCTAGGAGATGAGAAAATAAACCCACATTCGCAGCAACAATAAAAGGAACATTTATCGGTATTTCCGCACCACTATAAAATACAGTTGTGAGTAGACGTTGTTGTTTTTCATTAATAAAACTATCCAAGGGAGTGTCATCCTCTAGAATCATGTGACTGGTGTCTGGATCTCCATGGAGGAAAGCAGTGTCATTCTCCAGAATCATATTATTGGTGTCTGGATCTCCATGGGGCAGAACTGTAAATTTTTCTGACATAATTACCTCCAGATTAATTGGGGAATTTTTAATATATTATATAGGCAAAATGATAACCCATTCATTAATGGATCATGGATAATTGATAATTGATAATTACCTCTGGTTAAAACCGTTCTTGATTGAATATAAGGAATATTTTCTTTTTTTTTCCTTAAAATGGGAGGCTTTAAACCTGAATTATTTAATTATTAATTATTAATTATTCGGTAAGGATGTTGTATGCAATGTCCCTAGTTTTTGTTATAGAAGGCGACCGCACAGAAATATAGATGAATCAAAAAATTTAACTGTTCAATTGTTTAATGGGTAAACTTAAAATTGCTAAAATCTTGGAAATATTTATATCTTCTGCATTTTTAATGACTAATTCCTCATTATTAATGGCAACATTTTGACCAAAAAGTTTGAGAAAGCGCCAGATACGTCCTGTGGTAACAGCACCATAAATACTTTCAGTTGTTCTATTTCTTGCTTGGTTAAACCTCTGTGCTGCCACCATTTCTGCAATACATTGACCTAAACCTACGTTTGTACTTTCATTTTTGGCTTCAACTATTGTGATTACGGGAGCTTCTATTTCTAAAGTGAACTCTGAAGCACTCAAAATATAGTCACAAAATCCATTTAGTCCGCTGGTAATATCGACATTAAAATCTTTGCCAGAAAACAAGCTAATTTTACCATCAAATATTTCTCTTATTTCTATCAACAATGGTGCAATAATTAACTCTGAACGAGCTTTTTCAGTATTATTATCAAAAGCAACTTTGAGATTACGTTTCAGAGTCATTTTCAAATATTCACTCGGTTCAACTAACTCGATATTAGGAAACAAATTAACCATATTAATACTAAGATCAAAAGTAGTTTGAGCTTGATTAATAGTA
>NZ_JAAHHT010000438.1 GCF_010672085.1 Okeania sp. SIO3I5 | reverse complement strand
TCAACAGTTAAAAGTCTTACCTACTACCTCCAGTCAGACTTATCTAACAATTCTATAAGTATTAAGTAAAAAAGCTATCACTTAAAAGACCTAACCCCATTCCCTCGCAGGGAAGGGGGAGAAACTTCCCGATTCTACGAGGAGAGTAGCGATCGCTATTGCGGAACTGGACTTTTTCCGGAGTCAAACCCTCTCTCAATTATTAGACATCTCCGAAAATTCAAAATAGAATCAATTCTTATCCAGAAATTATCAATTACTTCTTCCTGTTCCCTGTTCCCTGTTCCCTGTTCCCTCTTTTCCGGAGAGGTCTATTACTTTAAAGATACATAACTAAACGCAAACCTTCATCAACTCGATCCTGCAAATCCTCCGATAAAAAACCAACTCGTTGTTCTAAAAACGACTTATCCAGAGTGATCACTTGAGATACATTAGCAACAGAATCTCGTGGTAGTCCAGTTGCTTTTTTTGGTAACAAAACATTTCCGGGTGCTTCTGCTAAATCTAAATTTGAAGTAATAACCACCACAATTACAGTTTGAATCAAACTGCGATTAAAACCATCATTCTGAACAATTAATACTGGTCTACGATAACCAGGTTCGGAACCCACAGGTTGAGGAAGTGTTGCCCACCAAATTTCTCCTCTATACATTACCATTGTTCAGTTCTCAAGCTGCTAAACTGCATCGTCGCCATATTCTCATCTAAGTCAGATGAGTTTTGAGTGTAAACACTATTAAGTTTTTCAGTCATCAAAGGTTCGTTCAAATCCTCCGCTATGATGATTTTTCCTTTATCTTGCCCTAAACTTGCTAGTCGGTTAACAGTAGTCGGTTTAGTTTCAGCGATCGCCGGATGAATCACTACTAATGCTTTTCCTTCATGGATGACAGTTAGTGGCGTTTTTGTGCGTTCGACTTCTATCAATAAAGTCTGTAAACTTTCGGCTAATTGATCGGTAGTAATTTCTGCCATTTTTAATTTGGTTTTCCTATAGTTTTCTAGTGAAAATTTTACCACATCTTTTGCGGAAGTGGGTACAAAAGAAATTGCAGGGATTAGAAAATACTCAGTGTGAGCATCTTGCTCACGAACTTAACAGTAGGTTTGGTTTCGGTTCCTCAACTCAACAACAATATTATGTCTGTTGGGTTTCACTGTCGCTCTACAAAGGCCTACATGATTCGCGTTGGCTCACCTAGCGGCAGCTATATCGCTCTGTTTTCCCTAAATTGATGTTTAAGATGTTTAATTTATTTATTGTCCAATAGTCCCGTAGACTTTTGAGGTACAAAACCCAACAAACATAACCCTTGTGTTGGGTTTCACTGTCGTTCAACAAAGGCCTAGATGATTCGCGATCGAACATCCGTTCCGCTTCGCGATCGCTCTATTTTCCATAAATTGATATTTTATTTATCTATTGTCCAATAGTCCAGTAGAGTTTTGTAGATGATTTTGTCAATCAAGGATCAAGCACAATCCCTGTCTCTCCGTGTCAACTTCAATCATCCCAGTATTCAGCAACGCCGAATTTAAGTTTATATCGTCAACATTATTAAAAATATCTAAAGTTTTTTAGACAAAAGACTACTGAGATATAAAAAGGTTATATTCACAACAAAGTGAGGAAAAAATTTATGGTAACAGCTACAAGACCAGAACAAAAAGTTAAAATTGGCCCGACTAAACTCCTAATTAATAATGAGTGGGTAGAAAGTGCCTCTGGCAAACGGTTTGAAACTATTAACCCGGCAACAGGAGAAGTTATTTGTGACCTTGCCGAAGCAGATGCACCTGATGTAGACAAAGCCGTAATAGCAGCTCGCAAAGCATTTACCAGTGGCGAGTGGTCAAAAATGTCTGCTACCAAACGAGGGGAACTTCTATACAAGTTAGCAGATTTAATAGAAGAAAATATAGAAGATTTGGCAATACTCGAAACCCTTGATAATGGTAAACCTCTCAAAGACTCTCTCAATCAAGATTTACCTGAGGCGATCGCCTGTTATCGCTATTATGCAGGATGGGCAGACAAAGTTCAAGGCAAAACTATCCCTATTAATGGCCCCTACTTCTGCTACACCCGCCACGAACCAGTGGGAGTTGTCGGTCAAATCATTCCTTGGAACTTCCCTTTAGTAATGCAAGCTTGGAAACTTGCCCCAGCATTAGCAATGGGTAATACATTAGTAATGAAAACGGCTGAACAAACACCATTGTCAGCTCTTCGAGTGGGAGAATTAGTGATAGAAGCAGGTTTTCCTCCTGGTGTAGTCAATATTTTGTCTGGTTATGGTCCAACTGCTGGTGCTGCCATTTCCCACCATAACGATATTGATAAAATTGCTTTCACTGGTTCCACAGAAGTAGGTCATTTAATCATGGAAGCTGCTGCCAAGAGTAACTTAAAGCGGGTGACTTTAGAACTCGGTGGCAAGAGTCCGAATATAGTGTTTGCGGATGCGGATATGGATGCTGCTATTGAAGCATCACATTTAGGTGTATTCTCTAATCAAGGTCAGTCTTGCTGTGCGGGTTCTCGTTTGTTTGTAGAAGAGAAATGTTATGACGAATTTGTTGCTAAGAGTGTAGAACGAGCTAAACGTCGGATAGTAGGAGACCCATTTGCCGATGATGTGGAACAAGGACCTCAAGTTGATGAAGAACAGTTTAATAAAGTGATGAGTTATATTGAGTCTGGTCAGCGGGATGGTGCCCAGATGTTATGTGGAGGATCGAGAGTTGGCGATCGCGGTTACTTTATTGCACCAACTGTATTTGCTGATGTGCAAGATCACATGAAAATTGCTCAAGAGGAAATTTTTGGTCCGGTGATGAGCATCATTAAATTTAAGGATATTGACGAACTGGTAGAACGAGCAAATAATACAATGTATGGTTTGGCTGCTGGTGTATGGACACAAGATGTGAGTAAGGCTCATAATGTAGCTCATAGACTGCGAGCAGGTACTGTTTGGGTAAATTGTTATGATGTATTTGATGCTGCTGCACCGTTTGGTGGTTTTAAACAGTCTGGTATTGGTCGAGAGTTAGGTGAATATGGTTTAGAGCAGTATACGGAGATTAAGACTATAACTGTTAAGATTTAATTAATGGATAATGGATAATCGATCAGGACTTACGCAGAAACTGGGTTTCTGAAGGAAATTTTGTGGTTTGAACAACAAGATCAGAGCAATAAACCCGGTTTCCTGGTTAGGACAGCGTAAGTTTTGTGGATAATTACCTCTCCCTAAAAGCTATACCTTATAAGGAACTCCTGAAACCCTGTTTGTGGATAGGCGGTGGGGAGATGGGGAAATAGGGGAGAAAAGCCTCTAATATAAAATCCGGTTATACAGTAATCGCATTCAAAAATCCTCAACTAAAATATGTGTTTGCTAGAAGCACGAATTTAAAAATTTATGCATTTTCATTTCCTTTCTTACTCCTAACTCCTAACTCCTAACTCCTAACTCCTAACTCCTAACTCCTAACTCCTAACTCCTAACTCCTAACTCCTAACTCCTAACTCCTAACTCCTAACTCCTAACTCCTAACTCCTAACTCCTAA
>NZ_JAAHHT010000437.1 GCF_010672085.1 Okeania sp. SIO3I5 | reverse complement strand
TTACTTACTCTTCACTCCTAACTCTTGACTCCTGACTCCTAACTCCTAACTCCTGACTCCTGACTCCTGACTCCTGACTCCTAACAATGAATTTAGTGGTCTACTCAACTGAAAAGCGCTGTAATGCGTTTTCCGTTCCGGAATGCTCCTATTCTATGTCGCGCTCGCTTGTAGGGGCGAATGGCATTCGCCCTTAGATGTCCGCTCAAGCGCGGAAAACCTCCCTACCTAATGCACTATTTTAGCTGTGTTAATCTATTAGTCTACCGAAATTAAAACCACTGTAAATTAGTTTTTGATATAATCCGTTTATCTGTGCCCAAATCTCTGTCTAGCACTTGTAGGTTGGGTTGAGGTAACGTTTTGCTGACGCAAAGCTCCGCTAACGCTCCGCGACATGAAAAGCGGAGCTTATCCGTAGGATAAACCCAACAATTTTCCCAAAATAATAAGTTCTAATGGTTTAATTAATCTTTGTTTCTTGTTAGTTTTTGATATTAAGATGAGCAGTATTATAATCGAAAATTTTGATGATTACCTCATCGTTAGGTGACAAAAGAGAGCGGAATATAGTAGACGTTCTCTTGAAGCAGAAGCTAAAGAAATTCTCCGTGCAGTATTAACATAAAACGAAGAGAATTCTCTAAATCTTGCTGCAAAAATCAAGGAACGTTTTTCCGATTTTGGAGATTTTGAAATCCCAATTATATCCAGATATCCGCTACGCGAACATCCTAATTTTGAGGATTAATATGATTGTACTTGATACTAATGTAGTGTCTGAACTAATGAAATTTCAAGGTTCATTAGTAGTTCGTCAATGGGTTGCAGCAAGACCAATAAATAATCTTTTTACAACAACTATTACTCAAGCTGAAATTCTTTATAGCTGATCAATAAAATAGATTTAGAGACAAAGTTTTGGAATAAATTATTTGTGTTGGGTTTCGTTGCCTCAACCCAACCTACAAATACTATCTCAAGAATTTATTTAAGGGTTCAATACTTCTTTTGCAGCTTTGATCAAAAATTGAGCAACGGGATTATCGATCATCTTTTCTAAAGCTGCTACTTGCTGTCAATTAAGAATTATCTTTAAACATCATCATCATAATCAGAAGAAAAGCTATATACAAATAAATTATTTCTAATACGGAAAATACAAATAAAGAAGACCTCAATTGTTCACCTTTTTCAAAGGAAAAATGGCTATTTTTGTCAGCGTTTAATATCTGTACTCCTACAATTAGAAGACCTAATGAGTATAAAAATACAACGATTAAATTATAAAATAATCCGAGATCGAATCCAAAAATTATGCCTAAAATAGCAGCAACAGTTACAGATATAATTCCCACCTGCACAATAGGAGCTAAAAAATTATAACCTTTATTTGCCTTTACTGCGTGGTTTGCAAGTCTGTTTATATATCCAATTACCATCAAAGACATCCCAAAAGATTCTATTATGATGTTTGGGTATTGATCAGCAAGCAAAATTAAGATTGGTGAAACCCATAAAGCTTTCAGAAAAATTATTCCAATATATCCAATATATTTAGTCAAATCGCCAGTTTTCGAACCAAACAATGTATAGACTAAATAGCAAAGTACACTATAAATGACCAAAGCAATGATAGTGTTGGTTTGACTTCCATATAAAAGCTCACTTAAAGGTCTTGTGATTTTGAATTGAGCAACTGAACATACAATACACAAATAAATAAAAAAAGTGATACCAATATTAAAAAAGACTTCTGTGAGAAAAGTCTTCTTTTGTGCAAAATTAAGTGAAGATACAGCTTGAGTCATTATCTTGGTTTACTTATTCAAATTGAGGTAATTACTAGGCTAGTTTATATTATAATCAAACTATATTAATATTGACTATTCAGAAAAGGACGGATAAAGACGGGAATTCTGTTAAAAAAATCTAAAAAAGACGGATAATGAAGGATAATAGCGGATAAATTATTTAAACAATTATAAAAAAATGGACTGGCAAACAGTTTTAAATTCAATTGATGAGTTGGTATTTCAGCAAACTGGAAGACACCTAAGTAATATCCAAATGGGAATTTTAAAGGGTGTTCTGAATAACGAAAAATACAGAGAAATTGCAGAACAACATAAATGCTCTAATGGTCATGTTAAAGATGAAGGATACGAACTCTGGCAACTTTTATCAGAGATTTTTGGAGAGAAGTTAAATAAGTCGAATTTTGTCGCTAAAGTTGAACGTTTAGGATTCACAAACTATCAGCATCAGATTATTGGTAATCCTGTACAAATTGGTAATCTTAATCTATGTAATAATCCCGAAACAACAGAATTAAAAAATAGGGATTTTGTCAACAAAAAATCAGATGATAACAACACAACTTTTCCCCAACCCATCGTTGAAAATGTCTTGCATACAAATAAATTAAACACTGTCTCTAAATTAATCAAACTTGGTTTAACAGCACAACAAATTGCTGAAGCAGTAGATTTACCATTAAATGAAGTGCAACAACTAATGGAATAAAATTGAGGATGATGTTTTGGTTACAGCAGAAAGATTTGAAGTAGTAACTGCGGGAGTGCTTACAGCGCTTTTCAGATTGATGAGATCACGTCATAACCAAAACCCTGTAGTGGCATTTTCCTAAAAAATGCAATGAAAACCGCTGTAAATTAGTTTTTGATATAATCCGTTTATCCGTGGCAAAATCTCTGTCTAGCACTTGCGATTTTTATGTTAATTAATGATATTTATAGACAAAAAAGAAAGTTGTTTATAGGTTTAGTAAAAAAATGAGTAAAATCTGGCAGTGGTAGTAGTTTAGAATTTTGGGAAAAACGGACTTGGAGTTATCCTGTGAGTAATCTAAAATTAATTATCAAACAAGCACCTTTTGTCATAGTTGGCGGTGTAGCAACAAGGTTATATATGCCAGAAAGAATGACGTTAGATATTGATATTTTAATTAAAGTTCAAGACCGTAATTTAATTTACCAAGATTTAGACAATTCTCAAATTCAAAAAATAGGTGATTTAAGTATTTGTCGGAGTCAATGGAGATTGTCAGATAATACTTCTTTAGATGTTTTAGAAGGAGAAGATAATTGGGTAGAAGCAGCGATCGCTAATCCTAATTATGCTCCTGATGGTTTACGAATTATTGCCCTACCATATTTAATTTTAATGAAACTATCAGCTAGTCGAACTCAGGATTTAGCAGATGTTAGTAGGATGTTAGGTTTAGCTAAGGAAAAAGAATTAGAAAAAGTTAGAGAAGTTATTAAAATTTATCTATCAACTGCACAAGAAGATTTAGAAAGTTTGATAGCTTTGGGCAAGTTGGAAATAGGAAACTAAACAATAATAAAAGTAGATTTAGAGATAGGGTTTTGGAAAAAATTGCTTGTGTTGGGTTTCGTTACTTCAACCCAACCTACAAGAGTCAATACTAAACAATCTAGATTGAGAAGTCATTTCAGTTATAGCATTTCTCATAAAGATGAGGTACAGTTACGATCCCCCTAAATCCCCCTTGAAAAGGGGGACTTTGAAGACTCCCCCCTTTTTAAGGGGGGCAGGGGGGATCTAAAACTGTATCTCAC
>NZ_JAAHHT010000436.1 GCF_010672085.1 Okeania sp. SIO3I5 | reverse complement strand
GTGGGGGTTGGCGTGGGGTTCGGGGTGGCGCGCGGCGTGGCGGTTGGCGTGGCGGTCGGCATGGCGTTCGGCGTGGTGGGAGGCGTGGCGTTCGGTGTGGCGGGAGGTGTGGCGTTCGGCGTGGCGTTCGGCGTGGCGTTCGGTGTGGCGGTCGGCGTGGCGTTCGGCGTGGCGATTTGGCGTCCAGAAAACTGGTTAATTGTTGTACCACTCAACTCGAT
This sequence comes from Okeania sp. SIO3I5, assembly GCF_010672085.1. GTDB lineage: Bacteria > Cyanobacteriota > Cyanobacteriia > Cyanobacteriales > Microcoleaceae > Trichodesmium. The sequence goes on along the minus strand of NZ_JAAHHT010000436.1, from coordinate 3,417 downwards.
CTCAATTCAGAATCGTAGTTTTCTCCTACCTAGAATCACCCCTATTCCTTTACCCTTACTAACAGCTCGCTTAAAATCTTGGTTGAGAAAAGATTGGCAACTAGGTCTAGAAAACATCGATCAACTCTTAAGATATACCCTACAGTTTATTCCGGTAGTTAATGCTATTAATCAGGTGCTAGCAGAAACTCCCCCAGAGCAGATGATTTATCGAATTTCTCAGCTCGCAGAAAATCCTTATAGTTGGAAACTTGTAAAATTTGCCTCTGCATCTTTAGCAGAAGAATTGAAATTAGAGTTTTTTGGAGGATTAAATATTTTTAGTTCTTCAAAAAGAGTCTCATCAGCACCGACCCGCTTAGACACTCCATCCCGTGCAACAGCTACAGGTTTCTGGTATCTCTACGAAAAAGAACCCAAAAAAGCGACAGCAGCATTTAAGAAAGTACGCTCTTTCCTATACGGCGAGGAAATGTTTCTACTAGCTCAAACCCTAACTAAATTTCGAGCAGCAAAAAATCCTGTTACGATCGCCGAAATAGAAACTCCCAACTTTCCACCCGAACCTCATCTACGTCCCACCACCTGGGAAGCGCTCAAAGGTTTATGTTGCGTTGTTGAAGATACGCAACTTATTGTAAAAGCCACCTCAAAATCAGCTCGTGCATTTGCCCTTGCCAGAGCCATAGGTCAATTAAGAGAAATCCGAGATAATGCTGATACACTTCCCCAAGCAGAACGAGACTTAATTGTCGGCATTGCTAGAACTTGGCAAAAAGCTTTAGAAAGCATCGCCACAAGCACCGGAGATCCATCTATTACTAAACCCGTAGAAAATCCATACGTCATTGGCGATCCAGTAGAGGGTTACTTATTTGTAGGTCGGGAAGATACTATGAGAGAGCTTGAGGAACTGTGGATTACGAATTCTCACAAGCAGTCTGTTGTTCTCTTCGGTCATCGTCGCATGGGAAAAACATCAATTCTACGGAATGTTGCCAAATCTTCCGGTGCAGATACACAAGTTGTTTATGTGAACCTCCAACCTTTAGGAGCTATTTCCCTGGGAATGGGTGAAATATTTTTAGCAATCAGTGATGAAATTTCAGATGCTATTAACCTTTCCCCACCGGACACAGACGAACTCCTGAAACTTCCCCAACGAACTTTTAAACTCTACTTAAAACAGGCAATTCAAAAATTAGACAACAAACGCTTAATTATTGCCCTCGATGAATTTGAAACCATTGAAGACCTAATTAACGCCCAACAACTCCCCCCTAACTTCATGGCAGTATTGCGGGGGTTCGTGCAGATGAGTCCGAAAATTGCCTTTGCCTTCGCCGGGTTGCACACTCTGGAAGAAATGACAGAAGATTACTTCCAGCCATTTTTTGCCAGCGTCATTCCCATCCGCGTCGGTTTTTTGAATAGAGCAACAACCAGACAACTCCTTGCCAACCCGAACCCAGACTTCCTGCTAACCTACGAAGCAGAAGCAATGGATCGCATTGACGACCTCACATTCGGACAACCCTACCTAGTACAACTCCTGGGATTTTTACTTGTCCGTCGCTACAACGAGCAAACCTTCGAGGAAGGAAAACCAAGGGAACCTATTTTTACCGTTGCCGATGTGGATGCCATTCTTGAAAAAAATGAACTATTCCAAAATGGGCGCTATTATTTCACGGGAGTTTGGGGGCAAGCAGGACAGGATGCACCGGGGCAACAAGATATTCTCAAAGCTTTAGCTAAGTGTTCGGGAAATTGCGATTCCGAAACGGATCGCTCCGCGAACCGTGTCATGCTTCAGGAACTTACAGGTTTAGATGAAAGCACAATTAATAATGCACTTGAGACTCTTGATCGCCACGATGTCATAGTCGAAACCGAGGAAAACGTGAAATTTGCCGTGGAATTGTTTCAGCGTTGGGTAGTGAAATATCAATGTGAGTAGGTTGGGTTTCGTTCCTCAACCCCACAACATATAGAACCCCTGAAGGGATCTATGATTGGGAGGTGTGGGAGGTGTGGGAGGTGTGGGAGGTGTGGGAGGTGTGGGAGGTGTGGGAAGTGTGGGAGGTGTGGGAAGTGTGGGAAGTGTGGGAAGTGTGGGAAGTGTGGGAAGTGTGGGAAGTGTGGGAGGTGTGGGAGGTGTGGGAAGTGTGGGAAGTGTGGGAGGTGTGGGAGGTGTGGGAAGTGTGGGAAGTGTGGAGAGTTATGAAAATAATTTATTACTGATAACAACGTAGATGAATGATTTTGATGCAGTATTATTACCAACAACTCTATTATATAAAATCCGGTTATACAGTAATCGCATTCAAAAATCCTCAACTAAAATATGTGTTTGCTAGAAGCACGAATTTAAAAATTTATGCATTTTCATTTCCTTTCTTACTCCTAACTTCTTACTCCTAACTTCTTACTCCTAACTTCTTACTCCTAACTTCTTACTCCTAACTTCTTACTCCTTACTCCTCAGTAATACGATAACTAAACTATGCTGAAGCAGCAGAATTTGGTATAGAATTAGATAGAGAATTTTATCTCATTCAGTTAAATTACTAGCGGGCAAAATACCCGCACTGGAAAAATGAAAAAAATTATCAAAACTGCAAAAGTTTTTCTTTCTACTTACTATGCCTATATGCTGGAATATAGAGCTGAATTATTCTTATGGATGTTGTCATCTTCTTTACCTTTCATTATGATGGGAATTTGGACAGAAGCTGCAATAAAAGGTGAATTTCCATTAGATAAATTACAGTTCTCCCGTTATTTTTTGGCAGTATTTCTTGTCCGCTCTATAACTCCTGTTTGGGTGATTTTTAATTTTGAAAAAGAAGTAGTTGAAGGAAAATTATCTCCTAAATTATTACAACCGATCGATCCAGTCTGGCATCATGTAGCAGATCATATTGCAGAAAGGTTTGCTAGAGGACTTTTTGTTGTAGGTTTAATACTGTTATTTTTTGTTCTCTATCCCCAGGCATTTTGGTTGCCTAATTTGGGCGATTTTTTCTTATTTTTAATCGTAGTATTAATGGCGTTTTTCTTGCGATTTTTAATTCAATATACATTAGCTATGTGTGCGTTTTGGACTGAAAGAGCAACAGCGATCGAGCAACTTTGGTTATTACCTTATATGTTTTTGTCAGGAATAACTGCTCCGTTAGAAGTGTTTCCAGAATGGGTGCTGAAAATAGTTTTGTGGACTCCCTTTCCTTATCTGATTCATTTTCCTGCTTCTTTGTTAGTAGGGTTGCCTGTGGATGTTGGGCGGGGGTTATTAGTTATGTTGGTTTGGAGTGTCATATTTTTTGGGTTAAACCGTTGGTTATGGCGACTGGGGTTAAAGCAATATTCGGGAATGGGCGCCTAATCAGTTATCAGTTATCAGTTATCAGTTAT
>NZ_JAAHHT010000435.1 GCF_010672085.1 Okeania sp. SIO3I5 | reverse complement strand
GTAGCGATCGCCCGAACGCTCAGTTTTGAGAATTAATTTAACTATTGTCCAATAGTCTTGAGGGGAAACTGGCAAGGTAGCGATCGCCCGAACGCTCAGTTTTGAGAATTAATTTAACTATTGTCCAATAGTCTTGAGAGCAAGGAGAAAGATTGTTGTTGGGTTTATCCGTAGGATAAGCTCCGAAGATAGTCCCTCAACCCAACCTACACTTATTGCACCATTGAATATGTGTCAGTCTACTACAAGAATGAACTACTTAGGCGTGTCATGCCACTTACGCTATTATGACTTAATAGTATTGAGATGACTATCAACTTTTAACTTAATTATGTTAACTCCCGGACAAATTTTAAAAGAACGTTACCAACTACAAAAACAATTAGGGCGTACTGTACCAGGCCGCAAAACTTGGCTAGCATTTGATTCCCAACTGCAAGAACAAGTAACTCTCAAAATGTTAGCTTATAGTCCCGAAATATTAGGGCAAGAATTAAATTTATTTGAGACAGAAGCCAAAATTTTACAAGCTCTAAATCATCCCCATATTCCTCGTTATCGGGATTACTTTTCCCTAGAAAAAGCAGAAAATTCAGGTTTGCCTTGGTTTGCGTTGGTGCAAGATTATATTCCTGGTTTTTCCCTCCAAGAATTATTAGATAGAGAGAAAAATTTTACAGAAGAAGATGTGGAAAAAATTGCTAAAGAAGTATTAGAAATTCTGATTTACCTCCACGAACTAGATCCTCCAGTTTTGCATCGAGATATTAAACCGAGTAATTTAATTATGGGTGCAGATCAACAAATTTATTTAGTAGATTTTGGCGCGGTACAATCTCAAGGTAATGCTCAGGGAGTAACTTTTACTATTATTGGAACTAGCGGTTATGCTCCTCTAGAACAATTTTGGGGTAGAGCAGTTCCAGCTTCAGATTTATATGCTTTAGGAGCTACTTTAATTCATTTACTAACTGGTATTTCTCCTGTATATTTACCGCAAAAAAATTATCAGATTCAATTTACTGAGAAGGTGAATATTAATCCTAGTTTTGCTGCTTGGATTAATCAAATGACAGAAATGGATTTAGAAAAACGCTTTAAAAATGCTCGTGAAGCTTTGACATCTCTCGACTCAAAACCAAAATTTCAACCATTAGTTACACCTAAAAAAAATCTTCTCAAATTTAGCACTATTATTACCATTAATAAATCTCCAGATATGATAGAAATCTATACTCATGCTCCTAGTTTGAGAGAAATTCGAGGTTCTGGAATTTTAGGTGCAATTTTTTGTATCTTTGTGGGATTACTGCTAACTAATCCTGTTTATGGAATATTGTTTCTTATCTTATTTTTGGCAGGAGTATTTATCTTATTTGGAGAAAAGAATTATATTTATTTTGACCATGATTTTTTTAGAATAGAACGACATTTATTGGATTTTACTTACGGAAAATATCAGGGAAATACCAGAGATATTGTAGAGGTTTTATCATCTAAATTTGAATCAGGTTATCAAGCGATCGCTCAATCTCAAAATAATCAATATCAACTAGATAAAGCAATGAATATTAAAGATAGTAAATTTTTGGTTGAGCAAATTAATGAATGGTTGAATCAGATTAAGTAGCTATCAGCTTTTATAACTAATACCATTTCTCATGCATGAATGCTATACCTGATCGGGTGGGGAAGTGTGGTCCGTGTGGTCGGTGTGGTCGGTGTGGTCGGTGTGGTCGGTGTGGGAGGAGGGGGGAGAGGTAGGGACGTTAGCATTTTTGTTATGGAACGTCCGTCAAATAATAACTACTAACCTGCCTTAAATCCTCAAAAAAAGACTTTAAATCTTAGTAACTATTTAGATGTTTTAGATGTTGAAGTATCGCATTAATGCATGGGAATTGGTATAAGAAAGAATTGGTTAGAACATAGAATAGTGATGAATCTTAGACTAGGAAATGTTTTTCCAACTGTTCCCTATTCCCTATTTTCTGCTGGGGAAATAATTTTGCATCTTAATTTCACCATAAAAAATCCATCCATTTGTTCTCTATGAGGCCAAACTTTTATCCATCCTTCTGTACAAGGCGACACCATAAAATTAACGGTTTGCGGTTCAATTTCCCACTCAGAATTATTAGCTAAAAATTCCTGAATAACTGCCTCATTTTCTAAAGGATGAATTGTGCAAGTTGCATATACTAAAATACCTCCAGGTTTCACCCATTGAGCCGCAGTTTCTAACAACTCACTCTGAAGTTTTGCTAGTTCTTGAATATTCTCTAAAGTTTGTCTCCACCGCGCATCTGCTCGACGGTGTAATGTTCCTAAACCAGAACAAGGTACATCTAATAAAACTCGATCTGCCTGATTAATAAATTTTGGTAAATTGCGACTATCACCTGTAGAAATAGAAATAGATTTTAACTGCAATCTCTCGGCATTTTGCTCTAATTTTTTCAGTCGAGAAGCAGCTTTATCAATAGCAAAAATTTTACCATTATCTCCCATTAATTCTGCTATATGAGTTGTTTTTCCTCCAGGTGCAGCACAGGCATCAATTATTATTTCTCCTGGTTGGGGATTTAATAAATAAGTAACTAATTGAGCACTACTATCTTGAATTGACCACCAACCTTCGTTATAACCAGGTAATTTTTGGATTTGCCCTATTGCTCCAGTTAATCTTAAAGCTTGGGGAAGTTGGGAAATTATACTAACAGAAATACCTGTATTTTTCATGGCTGTTTCTACTTCTTCCAGAGAGGTTTTGAGGGGATTAATTCTTAAATCAATACTAGGAGATTGATTAAACCACGAACATAATTTTTCGGCTTCCGTTAAACCTAATTGTTCTATCCAATATTCAATAATCCAGTCAGGAAAACTATAGGCTATTCCTAATTTTTGTACTGGATTTTCAGGCAGATTTATTGTCAACTCGCGCCGAATATATTCTCGGAGTAAACCATTAACAAAACCAGCTAATTTAGCAAACTTATTTTGTTTAGCTAACTCAACCGTTGTATCAACTGCTGCCGACTCTGGAATTTGTTCTAAATAAGATAATTGATATAAACCAATATGGAGAATTATGCGTAAATCTGGATGTTGTTGATGAGACTTCTTTTTGGCTAATTCGTCGATAATAGCATCAAGCGATCGCCCTCTTCTCACACAACCATAAACTAATTCTGTAACTAATCTGCGGTTAGCATCAATTAAGTCATTTTTTCTCAGATATTTATCTAGGGAAAAATCGGCAAAAGTCTGTTTTCGATATATTTCTTGGAGGATAATAAAAGCTAATTGACGAGGGTTATTATTCACTGGAATTAATTTGAAAGAATCTAGATATTTTTAATATTTTTACGAAAATTATAACATAATTTAGAGCTATGATTTTAACTTTCCTGGCGGGAAGTCCCGCGCTCTCCATCCCCCCTAACCCCCCGTGCATAGGGGGGAGGGGGAGCGTCGGGATGAAAGCCTGGGCCAGGATTCGGATACCTTCATAAGCTAAACGTTTATATGCCCTTGACACTTTTAGGAGCATTTTGTTATTATCAATGTCAACACAGGGGGAGGACATCACCTCTGTCATGCGCAGCGGTCAGGGTTTCCCAGACGCTCAGAATCCCTATTTTTCCATCCCCCCTAACCCCCCTTTGAAAGGGGGGAATAGAAGG
>NZ_JAAHHT010000434.1 GCF_010672085.1 Okeania sp. SIO3I5 | reverse complement strand
GGGAGGATGGGGAGGATGGGGAGGAGGGGGAGGAAGAATTCTGTCTACATTCATAAAAAAGTGTATTGAAAAATACTCTTTTCTCCTGAAAAAGCCGATTCAAGACTTCAACATAACTTGTCTATGTTATCAAGTTTTATGAAAAGAGAAAGATGTTTATAAAGCATAGCTTTGAAAGGGGGGCAGAAGGAAAAATCTGGCGTTGTCTGGGTTTTAGGCTTTTGATACGTCCGCTATATAGACAAATATTCATCTAACTTACGCGGGACATGGTGTTACTCGTAAGAGAAATTACTCAAAGGTCTCTCTCCATACATCAGCATAAGCATAAGGAAACTGCAATTCGCCCGTGTATTGTAAATGTCGTTGAGGTCAGCATTGATCGAAAAGCAATTTTTTGAAAAGTACAAACCTCTTCTTATCCCTTGACTACTAAATTTATGTTTGACTCCCTGACTATAATTTAGGATCTTATCAACGCCCGTGAAAATTTGCTTTTGATGTGTAATTTTACTTCGTTGATAATTACTTTTATGCTTATCTTATCCGCCTTATATTTTAATTGTTCTATAAATTTATGATTAGGAATTTGCACAAAATTTGGCTTGTTTCTTTTCCCTAAATTCACCTTTTGTTGACCTTGAGCGATTATTTCCTATTACCAAATTTCCTATCTGGTTTTCTCATAGATTATTAATTATTATTCTACTTGCTTGGTGTACATAAGTCTCCACTTTAAAATCACGTTTTCTCGTTAATTTATGGATTTGATTTGAGTTCAAACGTTTTTCAGTTTATTTGTGTAATTTACTCTGTAATTCTCCTTTCTTTATTATTTAAAAATTGGTTCATTTACTTTCAAGGTTTACTATTTATTATAAATGGTTGAAATTCCAACACAATAGAAGAAACTGTTACTAAAGAAAGACAACCCTAAATCAATTACTATCAGTTGATTATTATTGAGCAGTTTTCCTAATTCAACTTCATAAACTGCTGCAAATATATAATAACCATGACAAAAGACTAATAATTATGAATAATAACTTCAGCCGGATAAATCGTTATACAGCGACCTTTTAACTTATCTTTGTATCTTGGTAATTTTGGTTTTACCAGATATTTATTAGAGTTTTTTGAGTAATCTTTGATGCAGGCAAAAAACGAACTCCAGCACCTATCTACTAATCTAATTATTTGACAACTTACCTTACCGAAATAATTAATAATTAAATAATTAAATAATTAGATAATTTAGGTTTAAAGCCTCCCCTTGAAAGGGGAAAAAAGCGGTCGAGGGATGCCGAGGTCTCCTCGGCATATCCAATCGACCAAGAGAAATAAATTTTTTCCTTTTAGTCAATCCTCTCCCTTTTAGGGAGAGGTAATTATCCATTATCCATTATCCATTATCCATTATCCATTATCCATTATTGAAGCTTGTATTGCTTTACAGTCAACAGACTCTTGAATTAAATGATAAGTTTGGGCAGAGTTTAAATACTTCTGGTTAAAGATAAATTCTTGTCTGACAATATAATTAACTGCATTAAATAAATTTTTTGATAAAAAGCATAATTTATCAAGAAATTGATAATTAGAATGGTGCTTGCTAATCATAAATTTTTCAATCAGTTTCAGCAGATCACCCCTGAGAGAGTGTTTCTCTTTTTTTCTTTGTCGCTCTACTTATTTAACTTCGGAAAAAATTTATCAAACAGGATTGGGTCTAAAACCCCGCCTTGATCGGCGAAATATTTTTGGAGCGTTGCTCTAATCCCCGTTACAAAAATAACTTCTGACTTCTAACTTCGTTAAGTGATGGTAGTCAATTATGATCGCTAACCAAAAACAAACAGTAAATTAAATAGGACTTACGCATAAACGCTACTGGTAGGGTGTGTTAGCGCGCTTAGTAACGCACCAAGACTCTATATATAGTGCCTTTGCGTAAGTCCTGTTAAAAATAGGATTATATCAATAGTTTGACATACTCCCGACGTTGCGTAAGCGCAACATAACGATGACGAACGCGGGATTCTTCAGTCAGCAAAAACTGACCGCTGTTTTAACAGAGGTGATGTCCTCCCCCTGTGATGACGCTTATAATAACAAAATCCTCCTAGCTTGTGTCTTGGGCTTATAAACGTTTAGCTTATGGAGGTATCCGAATCTTGGCCCTGGCTTTCATCCCGACGCTCCCCTGGGGGAGAGCGCGGGACTTCCCGCCAGGGAAGTTAACTGTCAATTAAAATTTCAGATATGGATTTTCAATCTCTCAATCAGATTTTACCCTCTCTCAAAGTTATGGAGCGATCGCTCCAACAAAAACAGTTTCAAAAGGTAATGGAATTTTGGGAAGAACTTTTAGGGGTTGTGGCCATCAAAACTAAACCTCTATATATTGAGCGGGAAATTTTGTATGTAGCAACGTCGAGTGCTACTTTGTCTCAAGAACTTAGTTTTCGGGTTCCCCAACTTTTACAGAAGCTCAATCACCTCTTGCCTGAACCTCTGGACAATATCCGGTTTTCTGCGGCCCAGTGGCATACCTATTATCCTCAAAAATCAGGACAAACTGAAAAAAATGATTGGCAAGAACATCCCAGCATGATTTCTAGGTCTGAAAAACAACCTCTCCTAAAATCCACTCACAAAAATCAAAATCCTCAGACCACATTTGAAAACTGGGCGATCGCTGTCAAAACTCGTTCCCAGGGTTTACCTCTGTGCCCTCAATGCCAATCTCCTACGCCTCCTGGAGAAATTCAACGTTGGTCAGTCTGTGCAATTTGTGCCACTAAACAGTGATGATGAAGCTCAACCTTTAAAATCTCATAATTACTACTGACAAAAGGTAATTTAAAAGCAAGCCCTAATTAATATAAATTCATCAGTTTTTGAAGATTTTTGATGGCTTTTCAGTTTGTATTTATGGGTTTATAGCCGGAAATATTGCCCAGTAATTGGTAAAAATACTGTCTCTTTTACTTCGATATGACTTCCATTTTAACTTGATCCCCATCAAGTTATTGACCATAATGTATTAATTAATACATTTATTTTACTAGATTTTACATAAATGTTTATCTTTATAAAGCAATTATAAAAATAATATAAATTTTATCTAATTAATAGGAATATTCAGAAGCCAGATGTAACAATGGATTTAATAGGTTCCAACCATAAGTTGCTTTGATTCAAAATAATTAAGATAGAGTGAATTAAATTTAGGAAAATTTTTTATGAAACCCACTGTAGTTTGTCGTCATTGTCGATACTATTCACCAGAGGGAAGACGTGGTGGTGTTTGCCAAAAGTTAATGACAGAAGTTGAAAGTAATTGGAAAGCTTGTTCATTAGCTCTTTCTCCTTTTGCACCATCCTGGGAAAATCTGAATGATATGGTTATGTGGCATAAGAAAGTTGATGAAACATTAGAAGTAGTTTTACCCGTTACATACTCCCATACTGATTACAAGAATCAGTGCGGACTTCTCAGCGACTCTACTTGTAAATGTTAACTGAGCTAGTGTGGGATGCCCCACCGATCTAATGAATTAAAGTAGCCTTAATTAGTATTGTAAAGTTTTGCCGAATCAATAGAAAGATCTAGAAATCTATCAACTTTTATCCATCTTTGACAAAGAAAAGGTTTATTAGATATAATAGTGCCTTACGGGTGTAAAACATAAACTTGCCA